>JBPCRW010000165.1:0-2913 GCA_050996405.1 Pyrinomonadaceae bacterium
CGGCACGATTTGTTCGGAAAACCTTGTCACTTTCAAAGAGCGATATAATGCACGAGATATGTTTGTTTTTATTTCTGCATCGTTATAACAATGAATTGGCTCTCTCCTTTGATTGAGCCACTACCCACTTTTCTATGTTTCGCACAAAGACCGTAAGGAAGTGGCAACCGATTTGAAGTCGATTTATCAAGCTCCGACGCTCGATGAAGCTGATTATCAATTAAGCAAGTTCGCTGAAAAGTGGAGCACCGCTTATCCGATGGTCGTCCGTTCGTGGCAGCAGAATTGGGCGCGCGTGATTCCGATGTTCTCGTTCGTGCCGGAAATTCGCAAAGCGATTTACACGACCAATACGATTGAATCGCTGAATATGACCTTGCGGAAAATCATCAAAAATCGAGCGATGTTCCCTTCGGACGAAGCGGTTTTCAAGATTCTATATTTAGCTTTGAAAAACATCAGTAAAAAATGAATAATGCCAATACAGAATTGGAGCGGAGCAATGAATCAATTCGCCATACTTTTTGAAAACCGACTGCCAAACAGCAGTTTCAACAACAGCTCATTTACACAAAATTTTTAACACGCTCTAAAGATTTCACGGATGACTCTTATTCGCCTTCGGCAAAAAAGGAAAATCACTTTCTACCGAATTGGCTTCCGGATTTTATATTCTTCGGAAAAACATCTTCGTCCGTTTCTTGATAACTGCGAAGAAAACAAACTCGCTGCTTGAGTTCATTATCACTAAGCGTTTTATCAAAACTTGATTACAGCTATCTCGATTTCCAGAATGGCTGGTGTCCGATTTGTTGGATTCAAATTCCTGTACGTTTCACCCATTGCGCTAAAATAAGCCATCCAAATCTATGAAAACAAAACCATTTTCATATTTCGAGTTCATTGTTTTCTTCATTTTTTAGTTTCTTATATTCGGCAACTAGACTTTTTGCGCTTCTTGCCATTATAGATTCGTCTTTGCTTCTGAAAAACTTGTACAAAGCATCGGGTATCAAGAGATTTTTAGTTCGATTGTCGAAAATTTCGTCCTGAATCCGGCGAGTCGCTTCGCCGAGTTCGCTTTCAGCAATCTCATCTCTTTTTATTTTTTCCCATAACCCGTCGAAGTGGGTATTTAGTTTCGCCAGTTTCTCAGTAAAGCTTTTATTCTTGGGATACCAATCCTTTATTTTTTCGATATTTGTTTCGATTTTGCTATGAGCATTGTAGTGCGTTAGAACTTCTTCGACTGTTACATCAGACACAGCTTTGAACGGCGATTCCTCGATTTCTAAAACATCGCAGTCGAACAATTCCTGTATTTTCGCGGCTTTATTTCTGCGCTCGTTGATTAGCGGCTAAAAAATTAAACTGTCGAAAAGATAAAAACAAATTCCGTATAAAGCCGAATAAAGAGAAATGTTCGTTATAAAAATCGAAACGCCGGTGAGTATGACCGGAATGATTACGCTGCCGACAGATTCCGTTAAATAGTAATTCTTCGCCGAAGAGTAAAGCTCTCTTTGCGCCGCTAATCGCTCAAGCTGCGTTTCGCTGTTTTGAATAATCGGTATTTGATTCATCTACCCGGAAATTTCCCGTTGTAAAACATTTTCCACCAATGAAAGCAATCGTCCAAATTTTTATCTTTCGACAAATACGCTTTTTCCGCCCTCGAACAGGCGGTTATCAATCTAGAGAATGTCGATTTTTTCTTCTCATTTGTTTTGCTAGCTCGAACCATCCCCGACACTTCCATCGGGTCACGAATATCGGCTAATTAAGGTATATTGCAATGCTTCTTTGATTTCACGAAGCGCGACGGAAGAATTTTTTCGTAAGTGTTGTTCCGGACACACGGCAAAATAATCGGTGTCGCTGAAATGTTTGACTCCGGTCTTATTACCAAACGAGCCGGTTTCAAAAAAATGTGAACAGCCAAAACTTTTAACCAGACAGCTTTTGACGGAGTTTTTGTGACTGATTCCTTTTTTGCGCTCTGATGTTAAAGGAACGAGACGCATCAAAAATTCTTGAAAACCTTCTTCGACAGTTTTTGCCATAAATTTAAAGATTGCCAGATTCTGAAAGTAAGTAAATCTGCTTGGCTTATTCCTTTTTGGATTTGCTATGGTTTCTGTCATTTGATTTGAAACCGAGAGATAAACTCAAATTAATTTGAATTTTGACTAGAGGTGATGATGCAAATATAACAGATAAAGTCTTGAAAAGCTCTAAATTGATATTATTAAAGATAAACCAGTCTTGCACAATAAATAAGTTTCGCACAATAATTCAACCAGATGCACAAAAATCAAAGAAAACGAATACTGTAGTAGGTTCTGTTGACATAACTATCTGAGCCAGATGATAGTGCTGGCAAACTGCACAAAACTTAAGTAATTCTTTGCCAATTTATCAAAACGTGAAAACACTCTCCGAAAGTGTTTGAGTTTCCCGATGCAGCATTCAATCAAATGCCGTTCTTTGTATAATTCCGTGTCAATCGTTCGCCGAATTTCGCTATTGATTCTCGATGGAATGACGGCTTCGATAAAACGGCGACAATCCCGACCTGCGCCGAGACGGATTTCGGGAAAAGATTTCAAGATTGGCAGAATCTTTTGCCATTGTTCATCAGTTGGCTTAACATTCATACTACTGAACGATTTAGCTTATTTACGTCAACACAACCTAGCGGATGAAAATCAAAAATATAAATTTAATTTTGTGCAAAAATCAAGAAAGCACAATAGTTACACTAAATCGTTTGTTTATTGTGCAAGACTAGATACACCAGTTATCTTCACAGCGAATGAGGGTTACTTTACTTATTTGGGTAAAGCAAAAATACATAATTGTTCAAAGGTAAGTGTTAATGAGTTTATAGAAAAAGGCAAATCAGATAATTCG
>JBPCRW010000166.1:0-11788 GCA_050996405.1 Pyrinomonadaceae bacterium
CGGCAGTAAACTTCGTGCGACTTAATAACTGGTTCAACGAAGTGCCGATTGCTCCAACGAGACGACCCTTATTTGTCAGAGTAATCAGGCAGACGAGGCTGTCATAACGAATTCGCCAGCAGTATCAAAAATGCTTAAATTTTTCGACTTTTGGGGCAAAGCCCAAAATAGTAAAACAAAAACCGGCAACTTGCGAGGAACTTACAAATTGCAATATCTGTAAGTCAATGATGAGCAACGAGGGGCATAACCGGTTTGACGAAAAATAATTGATTTAATTAATGGCTACATATCAAATTGGGAAAATCACTCGAATAAATTAATTCTAAGCACACGACAGTAGTTGAATAAACATCTGCAGCTGTCTGTGTTTTTCTTGTTTTTGATGATTGAACAAGAGATTTTGCAAAGCGTCTAATCCAATGCGGAACAGACTTTCCGCATATCTTTGGTTTTTTTTTATTTTCATCACCGCTTTTTTCAAAACTTCCGTTTGGAACTCTCCCATCAGCATCGCCAAACATAATCCGAGTCCTAACAAGAGCAAGAGTTTGGAAATCTTTTCCGGCTGTGTCAAATGCGTTTCCTCAAAATCAAATCCGCGACTTTTCAAACAGCCGAACATGGTTTCAATCTGCCAACGCACTTTATATTCCTCAATCGCATATTTGTTTCTCTGGCGGCTGGCGACGATGAGATATTCGATTTTGCCTGCCTTCCGGTATTTCACAATGCTGACAAAGACTTCCAAGCCAAAGACCTCGATTTTCCGATTGCCCCGCAATTTCACCCGCTCGGAAACCTGCCTCCACATCTTCAGAAAACTTCTTCCCGCCGATTTGTGGCTTGTCTTTAAGCGAATATGAAAATCTATTTCCGCTTCCAGCAGATAAGCCAATAATTCTTTGCTGCCGAATTCCCGATCCGCATAAATCCTCTCGATTACTTCAGAGCCGAATTCAGCCACGAAGCGTTTGCTCAGAGCGACCGCTGCGGCTGCCGAACTGTTGCCTTTGTGGTTGACCACTTCCACAACAGTGGAATCGCCACTTGTTTGTAAGCGACGCTCAAAGTCAAAATATTGACCCAAGTTGCGCCAAACTTCCACTCTGTTCGGTCAATGATAATCTTCCACTTGCCCTTGAGTTTCAACAAACGAAGATAATCAATCGAGACCTGATTCTCGTTTTTCAAAAATCTTTGAATCTGCCGATAAACCGATTCGGTTTCGACTTCAGATTCGATTGCCAAAGCGATTTTCGCTAAATTCGACGTTCTGACTTTCAACAAAGCCGCGACAAAGCGGGCAATAAACTTGATGGCGTGCCGCGAGCCTTGTATGCTTTCTTCTAACGCTTCTTGAAAAGCGTTATCAGGAGTTTGGTTGGTTTCGTTTTTCACACAACAGATTCTAACAAACTCCTATTTACTGTCGTGTGCTTAGAAATTAATTAGTGAAATGTCTAAACAATACCATTAAGCTATGAGTCTTGATATAAGATCTTAAGCCGACTCAAGAGGTTAAAACTCCTTGCCAACAGGAATAATAAAACTAACCTTTCTTGAATTATTTTGCGGGTTTTAAAAGTCTTAAATCTTTGTGCGGAGCCGGCAAAATTTTAGGCAGGTTTAATTCATCTTTGACGATTACTTCTAAAAGCACATTGGCGGCATCGGCGTAGGCGCACAAGACATGAAGCGGCGGCTCAAGGACACCGCGCTCGAATTTGGAAATCCGATCCTGCTCAATTTCATCTTCCAGCTTCAAACTTTTTATCAATTGGTTTTGCGATAATCCACCATTGAGTTTTTGCCTGATGGCGAGTAATTTTTCGGCGAGTCGAGCAGGACGCGGTCTGGTGCTACCCATCGAGTCTTTCCTCCCGATGAATAGCATTAGGTATTTTGACAGTCTTGCTAAGTATAGTTATACTTAACGTTGAGCTAGGATTTTGTTCTGCCGAAAAGAGTAAAAAAATAGAATCTCTTTTCGAGGCAGCCAAAATCATTTCTTGATTTGCCCAATTACCCGATTATCCATAGTGTCAAACAACCATACAGCAGTTTCAGTAAATAAAATTACCAAAATAAGGTTAATAAGGCTATTTAGAAAAATCAGCCAGAGATAAATTACAGATGTATAAATTTTGTTGTTTACTCGTTGATAGTATCAGCAGGAAGGAAGCAGTTTGGAGGAAAGAATGCTGAATCTGATAGTTGACAAAAATCATTTTACCGGCGTGCAGAGCCAGATCGCCAACCAGATTGCCGTGCTGATTCGCTCCGGGATGATTAAACCGAAAGAGATTCTGCCGGGCGAAGAAACGCTCGGCGAGCATCTCAATGTGAGCCGCGCCGTTGTGCGCGAAGCCTACAAAATTCTAAAAGGTAAAAAGCTAATCAGTTCCGACCGCCGCCGTCGAACTTTCGTTGTCGATAATCCGAGCAAGGAAGGATTTCCCGAATATTTAAGAGTTCAACTGCCGGCGAATTTGAAAGAGAAAATAGATGTCGCAACGCTGTTCGGAAAAATAAACCCGAACAGTTTTATCGAGCGCGAGTTAAGCCAAACGGTAAATAAAAGTATAGCGGATTTTCTACTCTCTTATCAGGCAATCAACGACTAATTGGACGCTATTTGCCGAAATCTAATCGCGCTGGATGCAAGAGATGTAGCCAAAACAAAGAAAAAAGCTAAAGTTTAAAGCAATCAAGAAACAAAATGAGGAAAAGGAGCAATCAAGGATGACGGCTAAAATGAGTTTTGCCGAAGGCGACGAATTTTATTTTTATCGCGAGTCTTCTGATGATAATCATGTCTATTTGCAATTGAATGGTAACAGTCTTGAATTCAGGGCAACAGAAAAAAGCGTGACGATTGCCATTCCGGTTGCCGTCTGGGAAGTTATCAAACAAACAACCGTTGCCGAATTCGATTTGACGGGGAGAACCGACATTGAGTTGCGTGAAATTGTCGAGCGGGAAGTCGAGAGCAGAATTGCCGGACGAGAAAAGCGAAGAGCGACGGACGAGAAAAATTATTTCGCTGCTTTGGTCTGCTCGCCCATTTACGGAATGATAAATTTGCCGCGCGCTGAACAAATTAAATATGGAATGAACTATTATCGCAAAGAACGCGCCCGTCAGCAAAACGTTCTTGAACAGATAAAAGAGCTTCAAGAGGCAAACAAACAAAATCCGAAATAACCATTTTCAAGGAATTCGAGAAGGTTGGAATGGGATATTTACCTGCGACGATAAATTATCGTTTAACCAGAAATTTTCTTGGCAGAATATTTTATAAGCGTATTGTTTATGATATATTGTATTGACCATAAAACACTACCGGAACAGAAATTATGGAAAATACCGTGCTTGATGTTATTCCGTTCAATAGCAAAGTGGATGTCTTTGCTAAGTCAGAAATAGAAAAGACTACTTGCCCGAATGGATTAATAGCGGCTGGTATTTCCAATGCGTCCGCGCCAACAACAGCTTGCCCGAAGTGCGGCGTGGAGCTTAAGAAAAAACAAAAGATTTGTCCGCCCTGCCAGCTCCGCTCGCTGGTCGAAACTAATATCGCAAAAAGGCGCATTACTTTCGAGCAGTGGCAAAATTATATTTTCAAAAGCGGATTTCCGGCTAATCTTTCCGAATTAACTCCGCGACAAGCGCATCGCGCCAGACTCGAACTCTGCGGGTTGATAAAGAAAAACAAATCTGCGGCTCGGGTAAGGCTAAATAGGTTGGCAGAAGATTCCTTCTCAAAAGATGAAATCGTTGAAGCATCAAAAAATGAATTGCCTTCGAGGGAAATGCAACTGGTGCTGGATGCAATCAGTATTCGCCGCGCTTCTTCTGATCAGATAAGTCCTACAAGATATCGTGAGGCTGTGTTCAGACAAGGTTCGCGCTGCTACTGGTGCTGGACGGAGGTCGTGCGCGTGTCGGAAATCGAGGCTGATGACCGGATAAAGGATAATTTTTTTACATTCGTTTTTTACGCCTCGAAAAAAAGAAAAAAGCCCGTGATAGTCGAGCGCGGCGTGGCGACAATTGATCATCTGGTGCGAGCGGCGGACGGCGGCACAAATAATCTTGAAAATCTGGTCGTCGCTTGCGTCAGATGCAATCAACGGCGGGGCAGGGAAGCGGAAGGAATAGAGCTGCGGTCAAACTGGTTTTTCGGGTCAAAATCAATTGAGCATGGCTTTTGGCAGCAATGCCCGCACTGCCGGCAAAACGGAAATTCATACTTATTTTCAAATCAATTCGGAAAGATAATTAGGAAGATAAAGAATTTCCTGTCTCCATTTAGAAGAAATTAGGGGTTGCCCGCAGGAAAACTTTCCGTCGCAAATAATCGTTTATCAAAACGATTGGAATTTCTTTGGCAGAGATTTAAGATGATGACAAACTTTTCCGGCAGACTAGAGCGGTTTCTAAAGAATTTCAATTTCTAAGCACACGACAGTAGATTAACCAAAATGTTGAAACACCTGCGTTTATCCGGTATTTTCAAGTTGAAAAGAATGTTCTGTAAAGCATCTAAGCCAATCCGAAACAGACTTTTCGCATATCTGCCGTTGTTCTTTAATTTCATCGACACACGCTTTAGATTTTCAACTTGAATTTCTCCCATCAGCATCGCCAAACACAATGCCAATCCTAATATCATCATTAACCTGCTTACTTTTCGCGGACTCGCCAAATGTGTTTCTTCAAATCCGAAACCGCGACTTTTCAGACAGCCGAAGAGCGTTTCAATCCGCCACCGCAACTTATATTCTGCCAATGCCTGATTGTTCCGACACCGCGCAGCCACAATTAAATACTCGCTTTTTTCACCCTTTTTCAATTTCACCACACTAACGTAAATTTCCGCACCGAACACTTTAACCGCTCGTTTGCCTTTCAGTTTTACTCGCTCCGCCAAGTTTCGCCACCGTTTGCCAAAACTTACCCCGTCGGCTAAATGGCTGACTTTTAAGCGAATCAAAAAATCTATCTCCTCGACCATCAAAAATTCAAACAACTCTCGACTCCCAAATTCGCGGTCTCCCAATATCTTTTCAATCCGATGTTTGCCAAATTCCTTGATGAACTGCCGGACAATGGCAATATGTTCGGCGGCGCTGGCATTGCCTTTTTGATTGACCGCTTGCCAACAGAGCGGAATCGCAACTTGCCGATAGACCACTGAAACGGTCAAAATGTTAATCCACACCTTGCCAAATTTCCATTCGGTGCGGTCAATCACCACCGCCACTTTGCCCGTGATGTTCAGAAGCCGCAGATAATCAATAGAAACTTTGTTTTGATTACCTAAAAACCTCTGAATCTGCCGATAAGTTGAGGCAACCTCTGCTTTGGTTTAACCGCCGCCGCCACTTTCGCTAAATTTGATGTCCTCGTTTTCAACAATGCCAAGACAAATCCGGCAATAAACTTGATGGCGTGGCGCGTTCCTTGTATGCTTGACTGCAACGCTTGTTCTAAAGCGTCGGGAGTTTGTTTTTTTTGGTTTTCATCAACTCAATCTTAACAAACTCCTTTTTACTGTCGTGTGCTTAGAGAAAATTTAGGCACTCAAGCAGGCGGCTGAGCTTTTTAAAACTGACCGGGAAACTATTGAAGAATGGTTAAATGCCGGAGTGCCGCCTGCCTATCGGGAATGGCAGATTTAGCTGTGCGGATCACAGAGATAGTTTCAATTTCTGCGGAGTCTCTAAAAAGTTTGTGTAAATGAGTTGTTGAAACCGTTATTTGGCAGCCGGTTTTCAAATAATATGGCGAATTGATTTAACGCGCCGCTCCAGTTCTATATTGGCATTGTCCATCGTTTGCTGATGTTTTTCAAGGCTAAGCAAAGTATCTTGAAAACCGCTTCATCCGAGGGAAACATCGCCCGGTTTTTAATGATTTTTCGCAAAGTCATATTCAGCGACTCAATCGTGTTGGTCGTGTAAATCGCTTTACGAATTTCCGGCACGAACGAGAACATCGGAATCACTTTGCTCCAGTTCTGCTGCCAGCTTCTGATGACCGCCGGATAGATTTCCCGCCATTTGTCGCTAAAGTTTGAGAGTTCCGCGTCGGCTTGCTCCAACGTCGGAGCCTGATAAATCAGTTTCAAATCAGCAGCAATTTCCTTGCGGTCTTTATGCGAGACATATCCCAAAGAATGCCGCGCCAGATGCGCGACGCGCAGCCGCGCCCGCGTTTCCGGGTAGACCGCTTCGATGGCTTCGGAAAATCCCTTGAGTCCGTCGATGCAGGCGATGAAAATATCTTGGACTCCGCGATTCTTGAGTTCTGTAATAATCTGCATCCAGAACTTTGAGCCTTCGTTATCCGATGCCCAGATGCCGAGGACTTCTTTCAAGCCTTGCAGATTGACACCGAATGCTAGATAAATCGACTTGTTAATAACCCGCCCGCCGCTCCTTACTTTTACTTTCAGCGCGTCCAGGTAAAGAATCGGATAAACCGCATCCAACGGACGTGATTGCCACGCTCGCACTTCATCCAGCATCGCATCGGTGACGCTCGAAATCAGAGAAGATGAAATATCGACTCCGTAAATCTCTTCCAGATGCCCTTTAATCTCGCTTTGCGTCATCCCTCTGGCATAAAGCGAAATGATTTTCTCGTCGAGTCCGTCAAAACGCTTCTGATTTTTCCTGACCAATTGTGGCTCAAACTCGCCATTGCGCCTCCGTCGGCACTTCGATCTCGACTTGCCCGCACTTGCCTTTGATGACTTTCGGCGTGGTGCCATTTCTGGAATTGCCGCTATTGTTGCCGGCGGGGTCATGCTTTTCGTAACCGAGATGATGTGTCAGTTCACCGTTCAACGCTCGCTCAAGCAGGGCTTTGGTCAATTGCTGCAATAAACCGTCCTGACTCAGAAGGTCTTCCGGCTTTTCATAATCTTTTAATATTTCATCTAAAGTTTCAGGTGTAATTGGCATAAATAATCCTCACTAAATATAAATGTTGATTGCTGCCATTTACACAAAATTTTCAGAACCCTCCTCAATTTCAAAAACTTGGTTTCTTTTCTTGGCTAATTCTTATCCCGAACTGACGTTATATTTATTAATTTTTGAAAGAATTTTATTCTTATATTCCGAGCAAAGTTTAAAATTTAGGATTTTGATTCTAATCGAAGGATTTCAGTTTTTACAGTTAAAGCGTTTATCAAAAAGTTTCATTATAACTGGCAATAAAAATGTCATTAAATTAGTTCACAACATCTTGAAATTTCGCAAACAGCCATTGATATGTAAATTTCACAAAACTGCAAAGATTTTTATATTTTAAGATCTGACACAACTTGACTTGACTTCAAGTCAAGTTTCTAATACTCTCTAATCGTTGTTAATTCTAAATTCATTGAATTTCAGAAAATTATGTCAGAGTTAAAAGAAAATTTAGGGGCTATGGTTCGCCGGCTGCGAAAAGAGGAAGGCTTGACGCAGCTCCAACTAGGCGAATCAATTGGAGTGGGCGAGTCGTATATCAGCAAAATTGAGGCTGGGAAACTTTCATATGCTCCTTCTGAGGAAACTCTAAGATTGTTGGCGCAGAAACTAAATATTGACCCTTTGAAATTTCTTTCGCTGGCTAAGAAAGCACCTGAAGAACTCAAAGCGGCGGCGAACTCGGAAAATGCAAGAGAATTTTTTGGGCTGTTAAGAAATAGCAGAATCGAAAATGATGATTGGCAGGATTTAACAAATACACTTCGTCATCGATTATCAAACCGTAAGAGATGAACAAAATAAAGTGGAATCACAGTTTAGACAAAAATGTGCGATCCTGTCGGCGAAAAGCCTTTTACACAGGACGCTTCGCCTGTCATCAGGCAAAGAACGGCTCGCTTCGACGAGAGGTTTATCTGCTCAAACAGGCGATAGACGTTCCGCTTTGGCGAGGAAATATAGTTCACTTTACGATTCAAGAATGTGTCTTGCCTCAGCTTAAAGACGGAACAGAGCCGGATTTTTCGGCAGCTAAAAAATGGGCGTTGGATCTGGTTGACAGACAAGTGGCTTTTTCAAAAACAGAGCGATACCGAAAAACATCGAAGACTTTATCCAAATATGAATTTTGCGTGTTGAAAGCGGATTTTAGCGGCGGGGGAATTTCGCAGGATGAAATTAACGAAGTAAAGAGTGGAATTGAAACCGCTTTAAATAATCTTGAAAACAATTTTTTTGATTTACTTATTCGCGCCGGCAGTTCAAAGAAAATTGAGATTGAAAAGGAACTCCACTTCTCTATTGACGATTACATTCAAGTGGACGCAAAAATTGATTTTTTATTTTTCGAGCAAAACGGGCAAGTGTTTGTTATAGATTGGAAAGCCGGAGAAGGATTCAACGGAAACGCTAGAGAACAACTGCACGCCTACGCTTACGCCATTATCAAATGCGGCTACTGGCAAAATATCAGTTGTGAAAAAATTGTCTTGGTTGAAGCCAATTTGATGAGCGGAGAAAGAACAATTTATCCGATAACAGAAGATGATTTGTTTGATGTAGATGACCGTATTTTTATCGGTTCTCAACTTTTAAAACCGGTGTTTGAGAAGCCGGTTGAAAAGCTCGCTGCCGAAGATTTTGAATCGGCAAATTCTGTCGGAGCGTGCGAGTGGTGTGCAGTAAAGGAGATTTGCAATGGAAACTTATCCAAAACATCAGCAGCAGCCCCAACCTTACCGTTTTAATTCTTTTAGACTCGAAGGTTTGGAAAAAATTAAAGCAGGTTACAGGCTTGTTCAAGTTGATAATTTAACGGAAGTTGATGATTACGAAAAGAAAATTCGTCAACTCTCCAATATTATCAGCGGCAGTATTAAAATGCCGGCTGAGCCTGTTCGAGTTGGCGGAGAGCAATTTCTCGCCATCGTCGGATTATGCGATGAACTGGAAAAAGTGGTAATTGATAATAATTACCCTTTGACTCCTGAAGTCGCCATCACATCGCTTAAAAAGGAAACACATTCGCTTAATTTCCTGCAATGCAAGGACAATAAACTTCATACGAAACTTGCGCGAAAAGCGTTGGATTGGGCGGTTGATAAAGCCCTCAAATCCGCCGAATCGGGATGGTGGAAATACGGGCGCAGATTCATCAGCCGTGAACCGGATGAAAGAAAATCAACGGATGCGATTCAGATTTTCCCATCATTTTATTTTGGCTTCACCTTCGGCAAAGACGGAACGCCCGAATTAAGTATCGATCCGTCAATTTGTAACGTCGAGCGAAAAAGCCTGTATGAAAAATATGGAGAAAACATTCCCGAAAACATCAAAGGGAGACGATTTCTTTATCGTAACGGGCTGGAATTTTACGAAATTGACACGATTGCGATTGGAAAAGCGGCAGAACAAGATTTAATGATGGATATGACCACAAATCAACCTGTCAGTATTCAGCAGCACCTTAAAAATCGTTGGAAAGGCAGAGAAATTCCGCTTATCGAAAATCTTGAGGGTAATGCTTTGACCGTCGCCTATAAGAATAAAAGTCAGCAAAGCCGCAAAGCTCACTCGCAGCTTCTTTTTGAACTTGTCGGTGTCGGCGGAACTGATGAAGGCGAAGAAACTCCGCACGGGCAATCAATTATGAAGCCCCAAATTCGCGGCGGGTTAACGGAAAAACTTATCGCCGATTTATCGAAACACTTAAAACTGTTTGGGGTAAAACTAAATCCCAGTCAAAAGATGCGAAAGCTAAACAGCGAGATTCAGGTCTTTCTGCCGCCTAAACTTCGCTTTGCCGGCGATCAAGAATTAACCACGAATCTGGAAACGATGAGGAAAGATAGATTCGAGACTTTAAGACATTTCGGCTCGGCTGATTCAAGTGGTTTTGAAGATGAGCAGATGTTTATCTATGGCGAATCGATGCCGACGCAAATAAGGCTTGATTTTAAAAGGCGGTTTTGTGCAATCACGGCGGAACTCTGCGGTAAATCGCCGACCTTCCAAAATTTAGCGGTAGCCGATAAAAACTGTTTAGTATTGAGGGAACATTTTAACGAAATTAAACGAACTATCGGAAATCATCGCGGTTATGGACTTTTTCTTTTACCGAAAGAAAGAAGAAGCGGACAGACGAGAAAATTACACGACCATCTGAAGCGTAATTTTTGGGAGCAGGCGCAAACTCAATGCGCTTCGGTTGAAAGCATTATGAGTTTTTACAGATTCAGCAGAAATCGCTTCGGTGAAGAACAATGGATAATCAAAGAGGATAAAATCCGTCAATACAACTCTTACCTGCAATTACTGGTGTTAGGTTATTTGAAGGTCAATCGGAAATGGCTTTGGAAATTAGGCGAAGGAACTCTTCGTAATGAAGTTCACATTGGAATAGATGTTTATCAAAATCTTTCGGTTTTTACTTTTATTTACGGGGATGCCGATTTGATAACTTTTCATTTAAGTCGCAACAAAAAAGGCGAGAAGTTATCCACTTCGCAGGTTAAAGACGCTCTTCTCAAAAATCTCAGCCAGGATTTGACGGATTTGAGTTTGTGTCCTTCAAAAATCGTTTTTCATCGAGACGGCAAAGTGTTCGATTCCGAAATTCGCGGGATCGAAAACACCTTGTCGGAATTGAAAACTTTCAATTTGATTGCGGATGATTATCAATATGGAATTGTTGAAATTCATAAAACAAGTTCAATCAGACCACGATTATACAAGTGGCAAGATTTCAGATTTGAAAATCCTGAAATGGGAGCGTTTGCCCGGCTTAGTTCATTTGAAGGCATTTTAGCGACCACCGGACAGCCTCTTCTTCGTTGCGGGACCGCTCAACCGCTTTCAATCGAAGTAAAAAGAGGCAGCATAAGTTTGGTCGATATTGCTCGTGATATTTATGCTCTATCGCATCTTTCCTTTGATTCTCCGGGGAGCGCGATGAGTCTTCCCTTTACTATTGCTCTGGCTGACGGAATTTTGCGTGAAAGTTCTCCCGGTCAGGAATTTAATGAGTGGGATGAGGAAGATGAGGAAATTAGAGAGGCATCTTTTTCCCAACAGCCGTCAATAAATCGTAAAACAGGAGTGGCAGTTATATGAGCGAATTAAGTCCGGTTTATTCGGAATATGAAAAAGTTTCGAGTCTTTTCCGCCGCTTAAACGAAGCGACACTGGTGGCAAGACAAACTATGCTCGGCTTGAAAACCCCTTCTTCAAAACATCAAATTCAGGTTCAGCAAGAACTCGAATCGGCTCTTGAGGAATTGAGCGAGAATGAAAAAAACGCATCAAATTTAACTTTTGCGGATATTTTATCCGAGCTTCAAAAAGAGGATGTCGATGTTTCGGAATCAAACTTAAATTCCATTCGTCAGAGAGTCAGAAGAGGTTTGCAGACATTGACGAACGAAGATATTGAGATTATCGAAAAAGTTACCGATGTGCTGGATTCAAAATCAGAATTGCTTTTTAGGCGGATACAAAAGTGATTGAATTCTTAATCGGAGCGTTTTCCGTCCTCGGCGTTCGCGCCGACAAAATTGTCAGAACTCTTGAGGACAAACGAGATTTTACAACCCAAAACCAGAAACAAAATCTTCCGCCCTCCGCCCTCGAACATTGTCGGCGTGTGTCCGAGAGAACAAAAGGCGTTATTAATTTAATCGACAACCGGCGGGATATTCTTCAGCAATTAAGAGAATCTCTTCAAACAAATCAAATAACTTCCTTGCAGTCGGATGCTTTTCTGAAACAGATTTTCAAATCATACCGTGATTCCCGCCGTGAAA
>JBPCRW010000179.1:0-14652 GCA_050996405.1 Pyrinomonadaceae bacterium
GCGTTAAGTTTTTGTCTCGCGGCAGGAAATAAAAAGACTGAATAAAAAAAGCGGAATTAGGAGTTTGGCAATCGAAAAAGTTTGGCGGCTGGTCATCATTTTTATTTTCAAATTACAATAAGGAATCCGTCAAACGACAAATCGAGTTTTATCTGATACTATCGCAGAAACCGATTCAGTATTTTAAGGTAAAAGGAGAAGAAAAATTATGTTTTCACTTGAAGATTTATTAGGGCGGCAGCAAGGCAGCGAGGCGGTTAATCAAATCAGCCAGCAGGTCGGCGCAGAACCGAGTTTGGTGAACAGCGCGGTGCAGATGGCTTTGCCGATGATTTTGAATCAACTGGCAAATAATACTTCGACACCGCAGGGCGCGGAGAGTTTGAATAACGCGCTGGAAAAAGACCACAGCGGCGGCGGACTGCTCGACAGTCTCGGCGGTTTGGGCGGTCTGGCAAGTTCGATTTTCGGCGGCGGGCAGACTTCGCGTCAAGCGGACGCGGGCGGAATTCTCAGCCATATTTTCGGCAGCAATCAAGGTCAAGTCGCGCAGCAGGTCAGTAATAACACGGGCTTAAGCACCGGACAAACCGCGCAGATTTTGATGATGCTCGCGCCGCTCGTGATGAATTATCTCGGCAGCAAAAAGCAGGAACAGGGACTCGACGCGGGCGGACTGTCAAATATGCTTGGACAGCAGCAGCAGCAAATTCAACAATCGCCGCAGGGCGGATTTTTAAATTCGATGCTCGACCGCAACCACGACGGCAGCATGACCGACGACATCGCTTCGATGGCGATGAATTATTTTAGGAATCGCTAATGATAAATGGTAAATGGTAAATGATGCGTAGCGAATTGAAAGCGTCTGCTGATGAAAACCAATTCACCATTTACCATTCACCATTATTATCCTTTTCTTTGAAACAACTTTTCGTTTTTCTGCGTAGTCAGAAACGAACAAATCTTTTCTAAAAATTTATTTACAGTTTACAAAGGAAAATATGAATCTGAAATCATTTCGTCTGAAATTTTTCGCGGCGGTTTTCGCCGGTTTGTTTTCGTTCGCGTCGTTTGCGGCTCAAGCCCAAATGCCGAATCCGGGCAGAGTTAAGCAGCTTCCGCCCGCTAATTATATTCGTTCACGCAATGTGGACATTAAGCACGTGGCGATTGATTTGCGCTTTGACTGGGACA
Organism: Pyrinomonadaceae bacterium; assembly: GCA_050996405.1. Lineage (GTDB taxonomy): Bacteria > Acidobacteriota > Blastocatellia > Pyrinomonadales > Pyrinomonadaceae > JBPCRW01. The sequence continues at coordinate 1,198 of JBPCRW010000179.1, forward strand.
AGGAGCAGGCTTACGGCTCGACGGTTGTGACGCTCGCGCCGTTTAAAGATACAGACCATTTTACGCTCGACGCGGCGCAGATGCAGATTAGTGCCGTCACGCTAAACGGCAAACCGCTCAAATTTAATTACGCGGGCGGCGACAAAGACGACAATCTCGAAATTATGCTCGACCGCGTTTATAAAGCGGGCGAAGACATCGCCGTCAAAATCGATTACCGCACTTCTTATGTCAACAAAGCCGATGCCGATACCGCAATCGGAAATTTTGGGCGCGGCATTCGATTCATCAAACCGACCGTTGACAATCCTTCAAAACCGCGCCAAATCTGGTCGCAGGGCGAAACGGAATTTAACCGCTACTGGTTTCCGTCTTACGATTCGCCGAATGATTTCAGAACTTCGGAACTTCGCGCGACGGTCGAAAAACCTTTCACGGTTGTCTCGAACGGCAGGCTGGTTGATGTCAAAGATAACGGCGACAACACGCGAACTTTTTACTGGAAAATGGACACGCCGTATTCAAATTATTTAACGTCAATCGTCGTCGCCGATTACACGGAAATTAAAGACGGAAATTATCTGGACGTTCCGGTCATCGCTTATGGTTATCCGTCAGAAGCCAAAGAAGTTGCCGAAACAACCAAACGAGTTCCGGCGATGGTCAAATTTTTCTCCGAAAAAACGGGTGTCAAATATGCGTATCCGAAATATTCGCAAGCGGTCGTCGAAGATTTCGGCGGCGGAATGGAAAACATTTCCGCGACGACGCAGATTGAAGAAATGATTCACGATTCGCGCGAATTGCTGGACGGCGATTCCGATTCTTTGCAGTCGCACGAACTCGCGCATCAATGGTTCGGCGATTACGTGACGACGCGCCAATGGTCGCATATCTGGCTCAACGAATCGTTTGCGACTTATTTTCAGGCGTTGTGGGACGAAGAATCAAAAGGTCACGATTACTTTTTGTATCAAGACGTTCGCGCCAATCAGAATACGGTTTTAGGAACTTGGGCGAGCGGCAACCGTCGTCCGATTGTAACGCAGTATTACGCCAACAAAGACGCGATGTTTGACAATTACGCATATCCGGGCGGCGGCTCGGTTCTGCATATGCTGCGGAAACATCTCGGCGACGAATTGTTTTTTAAATCGCTCAATCATTATCTCGTAACAAACGCGCATAAACCCGTCGAAACCGAGCAGTTGCGAATTGCGATTGAGGAAGCGACCGGACAATCGATGGATTGGTTTTTTGACGAATGGCTTTACAAAATGGGTCATCCCGTTTTTGAAGTCACAAAAAATTACGACGCGGCGACGAAAAAATTGACGATGAATGTCAAGCAGACGCAGAAAATCGACCCGAACAACGCATTTCCGCAGACCGAATTTTTCCAAACTTACGTTGACGTGGAAATTGACGGCAACGTTCAAAGAGTTTGGATAAAACCGCAAGCCGAAAACGTTTTCACTTTTGACGCTCCCGTCGAGCCGAAAATTGTCAATTTCGATTATGAAAGCACGCTTTTAAAAGAACTCAAATTCGACAAACCGACCGACGAACTTATTTATCAACTGCAAAACGATAAAGACGTTTTGGGCAGACGTTGGGCAATGGGCGAACTGACCGCAAAGGTAAAAAGCGCGCCAGCCGATAAAGAAAAAATTCTGGCGGCTTTTCGGATGGCGGCTGAAAACGACAAACTTTATTTGAATCGCCGCGCGGCACTCGCGCAAATCAGAAGTCTTGTCGCGCCGCCGCAAATGAGTCCGCTGGCTGAACCGCCAGCCTTGACACTTGACGCGGCGACGGTGGCGACTTTGCAAAAGCTGACGAAAGATGGAAATTCGCTGGTTCGCGCCGATGCGATTTCGCTTTTGGGAGCGACGAAAAATGCGGCATACGCAGACCTTTATCTGACGGCTTTGAATGACCCCAGCTATACGGTAATTGATTATGCGGCTGGAGCTTTGGGCGAGACGAAAAGCCCGCAAGCCTACGACGCGCTGTTAAAATTGGCGAACACGCCTTCGTGGAAAGGTCGCATTCAAATGGCGGGTTTGGGCGGCTTGGCTGCTTTAAACGACAAACGCGCTTTTGATGTCGGCTACAAAATCGCCAACGACACAACGCAGCCGATGAGCGTTCGCTCGGCGGCTCTGGAAATCGTCGGCGCAACCGGCAAGGGCGACGCGCGCGCCTATCCTTTGATATTCGACGCTTTCAAAAAAAATCTGGACGCGAATAATTTTCGAGGGATTTTTAACGGCTTGCAGGCGATTATCAAACTCGGCGACCCGCGCGGTCAGGAAGCCTTTGATTTGATGAAAGCGAAATTCAAAAACCAGCCGAATATTTTAGGTTTTGTCGCGCAGCTTGAAAGTCAGTTCAAAGCATCAGTCGGCAAATAAACACGAACCGAAAATAAGCGGAGAAAATTAAATTCTCCGCTTATTTTTTTGGGAATCACGGCAATTTGAAAAAGGATGAGAGAAATGAATTTTAAGTTTTTCGGCAAAACTTTCTGGCTTTCGATTTTGATATTTTTGATGGCGTTTTCGTCAACCGCTCCGGCGCAGACAAACGGCAATCAAGACGAGAAAAACCTTCCGCCCGCGCATTATATTCGCAGTCATGATTACGATATGCGAAATATTTCGCTCGATTTGCGCTTTGACTGGAACAAGGAACAAGCCTTTGGAACGGCAACGTTGACGCTCGCGCCGTTCGCGCCGAATCTTCAAAAAATAAATCTCGACGCGGGTTTGATGATAATCAATTCGGTGAAGTTAAACGGCAAAAATTTAACTTTCGATTACAACGAAAAGGAAACGCTTTTGAGCGTCAATCTCGACCGCGTTTATAAAATCGGCGAACCGCTGACATTTGTCGTCGATTATCGCACGAAGGGCGAAATCGTGCCGACTACGCTCGGTTTCGGCGGCGGCGGCGGGCTGAAATTTATCAAACCTGCGGCGGACAATCCAAACGGGCGACGGCAAATCTGGTCGCAGGGCGAATCCGATTACAACCGTTTCTGGTTTCCGTCCTATGATTCGCCGAACGATTTTGCAACGACCGAATTGACCGCGACCGTCGAAAAACCGCTGTTCGTCGTTTCCAACGGAAAGCTGATTGAGCAAAAAGATAACGGTGACGGCACGGAAACTTTTCACTGGCGAATCGACGCGCTGCACGCCAATTATTTAACGTCCATCGTCGTCGGCGAATACTCGGAAATCAAAGGCGATTACGCGGGAATTCCGGTTTCGAGCTACGTTTTTCCGAACGAATTAAAACAAGGCGAGGAGACGACCAAACGTCTGCCCGAAATGGTGAAATATTTCTCCGAAAAAACGGGTGTGAAATATCCGTATGCCAAATACGCGCAGACGATAGCGACGGGTTTTAGCGGCGGAATGGAAAATATTTCGGCGACGACGATGACTCCGGCTATGATTCAGGATTCGCGTTCGCTGCTCGATAACGACAGCGATTCTTTGCAGTCGCACGAACTCGCGCATCAGTGGTTCGGCGATTATGTGACGACGCGCGAATGGTCGGACATCTGGCTCAACGAAGGTTTTGCGACATTTATGGCGGGAATCTGGACGGAGCATCACGAAGGGCGCGACGCATATCTGCTGGAGATGTGCGGCAATCAAAACCAATATCTGCAAACGTGGAAACGCGGAAGCCGCCGTCCGATTGTCACGAAATATTACACGAACGCCGACGCGCTTTTCGACGTTTATCCGTATCAGCGCGGCGGCGCGGTTCTCAATATGCTCCGCACTTTTACGGGCGAAGAAAATTTCTGGAAAGCTATCAATCATTATCTCGTCACAAACGCGCATAAACCCGTCGAAACCCAGCAATTGCGAATTGCGTTTGAAGAAGCGACCGGACAATCAATGGACTGGTTTTTCGACGAATGGCTTTACAAAATGGGTCATCCCGTTTTTGAAATTACAAAGAATTACGACGCGGCTTCAAAAACTCTAACGATGAATGTCAAACAGACGCAGAAAAAAGATTTGACTTCCCCGTATCCGCAAGTTGAATTTTTTCAAACGCCCGTCGATATTGAAATCGGCACGGCTTCGGGCGTGCGCGTCGAGCGTGTAAAAATCGAACCGCAAGTCGAAAATGTTTTCACGTTCAAAGTTGACGCTGAACCGAATCTGGTTAATTTCGATTACAACGGAACATTGATAAAAGAAGTTAAATTTGACAAATCTTACGCCGAACTCGCTTTTCAAATGAAAAAAGACCCGGACATTATCGGGCGTTTTTGGGCATTGAGCGAAATCAAAGCGAGCCTGCAAAATAATCCGAATAAAGAAAAAGCGATTTCGGATTTGAGCGAAGTTATGACGACGGATAAGGCTTGGCAAATGCGCCGTGAAGCGATTAACGTTTTTTCCCAGCCGCAAATATCGCCGCGCCGCGCGAATCCGGCAATGACGGCTGTTTCCGGCGTTCAACCAAAAACGGATTTTACGCCGGAAACAATCGCGGCTTTGCAGTCGGCGACGAAAGACGAAAAATCTCTGGTTCGCGCCGCCGCAATTCGCGCGCTCGGACAACTGCGCGACGTAAAATACGCGCCGCTTTTTATCAGCGCGCTCGACGATCAGAGTTACGCGGTTGTCGAAGCCGCCGCGCAATCGCTCGGCGATACAAAATCGCCGGAGGCTTTCACGCAGTTAGCCAAACTTCTCGAACAGGATTCGTGGCGCGAACGCATTCGCGCGGCGGGACTCAACGGTTTGGCGGCAAGCGGCGATAAACGCGCTGTCGAACTCGGTTTCAAATACACCGACAAATCGTATCCGACTAATGTCCGCGCCGCCGCGCTCGCGGTTTTAGCCAGTTCCGGCAAAGGCGACGCGCGAGTTTTTCCGCTGCTGCTCGCCAACTTTAAAAAGTCTCTGGACGAAGGAAATTTTAACGCGATTTTCGGCGGCTTTAACAGTTTTATCCGGCTTGGCGACCCGCGCGGTCAGGAAGCCTTTGATTTGGCGAAGGAAAAATTCAAGGGCAACGGGCAGATTATGCCAGCCGTTTCACAATTTGAAACGCAGTTCCAAGCCGCGATTCAAAAATAGAATTTTCCAATTAAACTTTAAGGCGCGGACTGTTGAAACGGTTCGCGCCTTTTTCTATGAAATTGTTTGTCGGAAACAAATCGAAATCGCGTTCTCTAGAATTGTCCTTTTGATAGGACTTTCTCAAAAATGCAGAAACACGCACGAAGTAAGTGTGTTTTTTTCTTCTTTACTTCGTGCGGGCTTCCGCAAAAAATGAGAAAGTCCTACTTTTGTAATACGCGAATATCTTTTCGCGTAAAATAAAAGCAGGCAATCAGTTAAAGCTAAAAAGAATCCAAGTTTTCAGAGAATTTATTATGCGGCAATACTTATCTTTTTTTTTGATTCTAATATTTTTTTCGGCTTTGCCTGTTTCGGCGCAGAACGCAACGCCCGAAAAACGTCCGACAATCGGGCTTGTTTTAAGCGGCGGCGGCGCGCGCGGTTTCGCGCATATCGGCGTTCTAAAGGTTTTGGAAGAAAATCATATTCCGGTTGATTACATCGGCGGCGCGAGTATGGGCGCGCTCGTCGGCGCGCTTTATTCGATGGGCAAAACGCCCGACGAGATTGAACAACTGGTCGGCTCGCTCGATTGGAATACGCTTTTTCAACCGCGAACTTCATTCGACAATTTGTCTTTTCGTCGTAAAGAAGACCGCCGCAATATCCCCGCGCCGATTACGCTGACCGGCAAGCCGAACGATTTAAAATTGCCGAACGCGCTTAATTCAGGGCAGGAAATTAGTTTATTGTTTGACCGCGAAACGCTTCCCTACGCCGCCATTCGTGATTTTGACAATTTGCCGATTCCCTTTCGCGCCGTCGCAACCGATATGCTGACCGGAAATTCGGTGACTTTAAAAAGCGGTTCGCTGTCGCAGGCACTTCGCGCCACGATGTCTATTCCGGGAATTTTTTCGCCCGTCGAAATTGACGGAAAAATTCTGGGAGACGGCGGACTCGTCAACAATATTCCGACCGATGTCGTCAAAGCGATGGGCGCGGATATTCTGATTGTCGTCAACATCGAAACTCAGCCCGGCAACCGCGAAGCATTGGAAAGTCTGCCCGGCGTTCTAGCGCAAACCATCAATATTTCGACGCTTGACAATTCACGCCGCAGCCTTCGTCAAGCCGATTTTATTATCGCGCCCGACCTTGGAAATTATACGCTGACGGATTTTCCCGAAAGTCAGAAAATTATCGAACTCGGCTATCAGGGCGCGGAAAAAAAAGCCGCGCTGCTCAAAGGTCTTTCGCTGAATGATGCTGACTGGCAGGCATATTTAGCCAATCGCAAACGACGCGAAATTGACGATAAAAAGGCATTTGTTCCGGCGTTTGTCGCAGTCAACGGCAAAGACAAAGACGCGACGCGGACCATCGAAGAAAAACTCGGCGGCAAATATATCAACCAGCCTTTTGACGCGGAAAAACAAAATCAGCTTGCCAAAGATTTGACGGATTTAACGGGAATGGGACGATTCAACACTCTGGATTATGATTTGACGACGCGCGAAGGAAAAACCGGATTGGTTATTCGCGCCAATCAAATCGGCGAAATCCCGTCGAAACCGACCAGACTCGAAATCGGTTTCGATGTCAACAGCGTCGAATCTGACAACGTAGATTTCAACTTTTTGTCACGTCTGACATTTTTCGATGTCGGGCGTTACGGCGCGGAATGGCGCAACGATTTACAACTCGGCTCGAACACTTATCTGGCAAGCGAATACTATCGCCCGCTCGGAAAAACCAGATTTTTCATTGCCCCGCGAATTTCGTATGAACGCCGTCACATAAATCTTTTTGACGGCGACACGCGGCTTGCCGAATACGTCGGAAAAAGAGCGCAGGCGGGAATCGATGTCGGTTATAAATTCGACTATCGAAGCGAGTTAAGAGCAGGTTACACAATCGGTTACGAAAAGGCTTCGCGGCGTATCGGCGACGCTCTGCTGCCGGATTTAAAAGGTAATTTCAGCACCGTAGGATTGCGCTGGACATATGACGGACTCGACAAAGCGCAAGTCCCGACACGCGGAATTTATTCGAGAAACACGCTCAATTATTATTTTGACAGCGCGCAGGCAACCGGAAAATTTACGCAAGCCGAAACCAGATTTGACGCTTTTCATTCGATTAACGACCGAAATATCATTTTCAGTTTCGGCGGCGGCGGAACGACTTTCGGCAATTCCGCGCCTTTAGTCCGGCAATTCACGCTCGGCGGACCGTTGCGGCTCGGTGGTTACGGATTCGACCAGTTTCGTTCAAATAATTATCTGCAAGCCGGAGTCGGAATCCTGCACAACCCGAAATTTTTTCCGACGTTTCTGGGCGGCAAGGCTTATCTCGGCGCGTGGTATGAAGGTGGAAGCGCGTTTGAAAAATTCAATCAGGCAATCTACCGGCAAAGCGTGACGGGCGGCGCGGTTTTTGAAACACCGCTCGGACCCGTCTTTTTCGGCGGCAGCGTCAACGAAAACGGGCGCGGCAGAATTTATTTTTCATTCGGAAAATTTTTCCGGTAGCGCGATTTACGTTTGAGGAGACAAGTTAAATTTAAAAGTCGGAACAAAGATTTGATGTTGTAATAATTTGACTAATCGCAGCGAAACATTTAAAATTCAATGTTTGAATGTGGTGAGTTACGGCGACTTGCGACCACGAAAAAAATCGCTAAAAAGCTAAGAGTTTCAATTGAATAATTTTTACGAAAACTCTGCGCTTGTTTGGCGCGGAGTTTTTAATTTTGAAACGGAATTAAATTTTGTCAAAGACCAGAGACCGAATATGAAATTTTTAGATTTATTAAAAGAAAAAATCGTCGTTTTTGACGGCGCGATGGGCAGCAATCTTCAAGCGCAGAATTTGACGATTGAAGATTGGGGCGGGGCGCAGTTTGAAAACTGCTCGGAAAATCTGCTTTACACAAAACCCGACGCGATTGAAAAAGTTCATCTCGGATTTTTAGAAGCGGGCGTGGATGTCATCGAAACAAATTCTTTCGGCGGCGGTGAAGTTGTTTTGCAGGAATTTGGAATCGCCGACAAAGCCTATGATGTCAATAAAAAGGCGGCGGAATTGGCAAAGCGTTTGGCGAACGATTATTCGACGAAAACTTTCCGGCGTTTTGTCGCCGGTTCAATCGGACCCGGAACGAAACTGCCGACGCTCGGACATATTTCATACCAAAATCTAAAAAAATCTTACGATGAACAGGTGCGCGGACTTTTCGACGGCGGCGTTGATATGTTTATAGTCGAAACGGCGCAGGATTTGCTGCAAATTAAAGCCGCGCTCGCTTCGATTTTTGAGCTTTTCGCTGAAAGAAAAACCAAAATTCCCGTTATCACGCAGTTCACGATTGAAACTTTCGGCACGATGCTCAACGGCACGGAAACTTCCGCCGCGCTCGTCGCGCTCGAACCGTTTCCGATTGATATTATCGGAATGAATTGCGGAACAGGTCCCGACCAGATGACGGAAAACGTTAAATATCTGTGCGAAAACTCGCCATTTCCGGTGTCGGTTTTGCCAAACGCCGGAATGCCCGAAGTCAAAGACGGACAGCAGTTTTACAGCGAAACGCCCGAAGATTTTTCGCGCAAAGTCGAGCATTTCGCCAAGGATTTCGGCGCAAATATCGTTGGCGGCTGCTGCGGAACTTCGTTTGAACATCTGCGGCAAGTTGTTGCGAAAATGCAGAATGTTTCACCTAAAAATCGTAATGTGAAATTTGCTCCGGCGGCTTCTTCAATTTATTTTTCGCAGCCTTACACGCAGGATAATTCGTTTTTGATTGTCGGCGAGCGCGTCAACGCTTCCGGCTCGAAAAAAATGCGCGATTTGCTGCAAGTTGAAGATTGGGACGGTTTGATAAAACTCGCCAAGGAACAGGAAAAAGAAGGCGCGCATATTTTGGATGTCAATGTGGATTTTGTCGGGCGCGACGGCGTTGCGGATATGAACGCGCTTGTTTCAAAATTGGTAACGAACGTCAAAATTCCGTTGATGCTCGATTCGACCGAATGGGAAAAAATGGAAGCCGGTCTGAAACTCGCAGGCGGAAAATGTATTTTGAATTCGACGAATTACGAAGACGGCGAGCCGCGATTTTTGCGGCTTTTGGAACTGGCGAAAGAATACGGAGCGGCGGTCGTCGTCGGGTTGATTGACGAAACGGGAATGGCGCGGACGGCGGAAGATAAAATAAAAATCGCGCGTCGGGCGTTTAAACAGGCGACCGGATTCGGCATCGAGGCGCACGACATTTTCTTTGACCCGCTGGCACTTCCGATTTCGACCGGAATCGAAGAAGACAGACGAAACGCCGCCGAAACAATCGAATCAATCAAACAAATTTCTGCGGAGATGTCGGAAGCGAATATAATTCTAGGCGTTTCAAATGTTTCGTTCGGGCTAAATCCGGCATCGCGCATAGTTTTAAATTCGATATTTCTGCACGAATGCGTCGAAGCCGGAATGAATTCGGCAATCGTCAACGCATCAAAAATTTTGCCTTTGAATCGTTTTAACGAACACGAAATCGACGTGGCTTTGGAACTGATTTACGACCGGCGAAAATTTGAAGGCGACATCTGCGTTTATGACCCTTTGGGAGAATTTACGACGATGTTTCAAGGCAAAACGGCGCAGTCAATGAAGGTTGATACGTCGAATTTGTCAATCGAAGAAAAACTCCAGCCTCATATTATTGACGGCGAGAAAATCGGCTTGGAAGACAATCTGAAAATCGCGCTTGAAAAATATCCCGCGCTCGATATTGTCGACAATATTCTTTTGGGCGGAATGAAAGTTGTCGGCGATTTATTCGGCAGCGGGCAAATGCAATTGCCGTTCGTTTTGCAGTCGGCGGAAGTGATGAAAACGGCGGTCAAATTTCTCGAACCGTTTATGGAAAAAGTCGAAGGCGAGCAGTCAAAAGGCGTGTTGGTTTTAGCGACCGTCAAAGGCGACGTTCACGACATCGGCAAAAATCTCGTTGATATTATTTTGACGAACAACGGTTATCGAGTAATAAATCTCGGCATTAAACAGCCGATTGAAGACATCCTGAAAGCGTTTGAAGAAACAAAATGCGACGCAATCGGAATGAGCGGCTTGCTTGTCAAATCAACGCTCGTGATGCGCGACAATCTTGAAATTATGAACGAGCGCGGCATCAATGTTCCGGTCATTCTCGGCGGCGCGGCGTTAAATCGTAAATATGTTGACCAGGATTTAATTCCGCTTTACGGCGGCAAACTTTTTTATGCGCGTGATGCGTTTGACGGGCTTCACGCGATGGACGCGCTGACGAGTCCAGAGTCCAGAGTCCAGAGTCCAGAGCCAAAGGCGAAAGCCGCCGCTATCGGAAGTAGCGAGAGGTCAGAACCGCCCGCGTTAGCAGGCGGGTCAAGTGACGCAATCGAATCCGTTTCCGACACGGAAGATTTAGTTGGCGAAGACGCGAAACTCGGCAAACAGGCGGCGCGGATTTCATCAAAAAACGTCGGCGACACCACGCACACCACGAAATCCAATGTTTCCCAAAACATCGAAATTCCCCAAAAACCTTTTTACGGTTCAAAGGTTGTCGAGATAAAAGATTTGACGAAAATTTTTGCCTTCGTCAACGAAACCGCCCTTTTTAAAGGTCAATGGCAATACAAGCAAGGACGCAAATCAAAGGAAGAATACGAACAAATTTTGCGCGAAACGGTTTATCCGAAATTCAAGGAAATTAAGACGAAAGCCATCCGCGAAAAACTGCTCGAAGCAAAATTGGTTTATGGATATTTTCCGTGTCAATCGGAAGGCAACGATTTAATTATTTACGAGTCGGACGAAAAAACGGAAAAACTTCGATTTACTTTTCCGCGCCAGCCGATTGAGCAGCGCGGCGGAAAAAATCTGTGTTTAGCCGATTATTTCGCGGCGAAAGATTCAGGGAAGATTGATGTCGTCGCCTTTGATTTGGTAACGATGGGAAGACGCGCCAGCGAATACGCGCTCGAACTTTTCAAATCCGACAATTACACCGATTATCTGCTTTTTCACGGACTTTCGGTCGAATCGGCGGAAGCTCTCGCCGAAATGTGGCACAAACGCATCCGCGAAGAATTAGGTTTTGCTAAAAACGACGCGCCGGAACTCGCCAAACTTTTTCATCAGGGCTATCAAGGTTCGCGCTATAGTTTCGGCTATCCGGCTTGCCCGAATTTGGAAGACCAGACGAAACTTTTCGAGTTATTAAAACCCGAAAGAATCGATGTCGAACTGTCGGAAGAATTTCAACTAAATCCCGAACAATCAACTTCGGCAATTATCGTTCATCACCGAGAGGCGAAATATTTTAATATCGAATAATCAAAATATCCGATTTTGGCATATCCTAAAACAGGTTTTAATCTTGGGAATATGCCGAAATCAATTCATACAGATAAATATGCTAAATTTCGTGAATTACTAATCGCAATTCGCAGCAATGCTTCTTTGACTCAAACCCAATTAGCCGAAAGGCTCGGAAAACCACAATCTTTCGTCTCGAAATATGAAAGCGGCGAGAGACGTTTGGATTTTATTGAAGTTTTGGAACTAGCGGAATGTCTGAATTTTGACATCGGTAATTTAGCGGATGTTATTGAAAATGCGGATAGCGCGAATCTTTTGAGAGATTGGCAAGTTTCGTCAAAGCAAATTTCGTCTCTGATAAATCAAAATCCGAGTTTGCGCGGAATGCTTTTAGGTTATATCGCCGAACTTAAATTAAAAGAATTGATTAGCGTTCTTCCCGATATTTCCTACACTTATAAATTTGACGACCATGACCGCAAAAAGAAAGGGGATTTGTATATTATCTATCGCGGAAAGGCGTTTGATGTCGAATCAAAATCTTTGCAGACAAATTCGATAAAATTTGATAAAACGACCGGAAGTTGGACGGCAAAGGCGCAGGTGGACGCGAGCGACCGCAGAAATGTTCGTCTGCCATCGGGGAAAATCTTAAACACGACTCTGTTGCTGCGTGGCGAGTTTGATATTTTGGCGGTCAATTGTTTCGGTTTCGGCGGCGAATGGAAATTTCTCTTTGCCAAAAATACCGACTTGCCTTCTTCGACTTTCAAAAAATATGACGAATCAGACCGCCGCGAATTGATTGCAAGTTTGGTGACGGTTTCTTTGCCGATTAAACTACCGTTTTATGAAAGTTTGAAAGATTTGCTGGATTCGATGATTGAAGAAGGTTTGGGCGCAACGCCGGACGAGTCACTTTTTCACAAAAACTAAAAAATAAGAATGATTTTTGCGAGCGTGTTTCTGCTTAATAAGGCGGCTCACCGAAGGACGATTGTTTCTGACGACGACAAATAAATCTTTTGTGTAAAAGCCGAACTGCTCGTATTTGTTAATAATTTCAACATGCGTCAGGCATTGTTTTCCCGCGCTCACTTCATCTTGACATTTCACTATTAAAATTCCGTTTTTTCGTAATACGCGCGACGCATCTTTTCCTGCCTTAAAATACATATCCGTAACCGCCGCGTGCCATTTTTTTGTCCCCGCATTTTCAGAATCTTCATTGATTTCATCACCATTTGAATATGCTTCGGCAAAAGCCGAATGACTTCCTGAACCGGCTTTATTATCGGGCGATTTACGATAAAATCCTTCCATATAGGGCGGATCTAAAACTACGCAGTCAAGTGAGCCGCTCGCGTAAGGAAGCCTGCGGCAATCGGTTCCCGTCGCAATATCAGTTGGCAGCAGCCGGTATTTGCGCGGCGGAACATTTTGCCAAAAAACACCGTTTCCCCAGGTTACATCAGCAATCAAACTTCCGTCCGAAACGTGGAGTTCTAAAATTAGCGGAAAAACCTCCGCGTTCCCGTCAATATGCGCGGACATTACAAGATTAGAAGTTGAGATGCCGTTTTGAACTCTTTTGGGTTTTTCGGCTTTTAAAATTGTTTCTTGTTTTGTGGCAAGCATATCAATATCCTAAAACAGGATTATAAAGACCAATCTGTTTTTTTGCAAATAAAACGGGGTATAATTTAGAGAAACGGATTCTGTCAGATCCAAATAAACGAATGTCGGAAGAATTTCAACTAAATCCCGAACGATTGAGATGACGTGGGGCGAAACCGAATATACACAACTTTGAGTTCACCAAAGACCGTGAAAAGAAAGTCGCTGTTTCGCCCTCACGTCCAATGACTCCTATGCAAAGTCAAATGTTAAGCTGCGGCATTCAGTTGTCGCAGCTTGCGATTATACAAACGATCTTCCAGATACCAATAGTCCAACTCTTTCTTCAACATTACAAAGATTATTGTCAGCAATT
>JBPCRW010000189.1:0-21452 GCA_050996405.1 Pyrinomonadaceae bacterium
GAAGTTAAGCCTGTTTGAGCCGATGATACTGCATTGTTTCCAATGTGGGAAAGTAGGTAGTCGCCGGATTTATTTTTACAAGCCCGTTTAGTTATAATGCTAAACGGGCTTTGTGCTGTTTAAGAAAATGAATCCGATAATCAAAGACTTCGACAGATTTTTTAAAGCAATTTCGTATGGAGTTGTGATTGGCGGATTTTTTTCTTTAATCGCTTCCGGCGGCGTTGGCGTATTTGCTGGCGCGCTTTTTGCGGCAGTTATAATTCTCGCCTGGTTTTTGGAAAAAACTTCGTGGCAGATTTCCGAGCGCGTTGGCACAGCGATAATTTTTCTTGCCGTGCCGCTTTTTTATCTTGATTGGAAATATCAGATAAGCGGTTTGAACACGAGAGAAATGATTGCCGCCGGAAATCTGATACGGTTGATTTTGATTCTGACGGGTATCAAACTTTTACAAAAAAAATCCGACCGCGACTGGATTTTTATTTATCTCATTTCGTTTTTTGAAGTTTTGCTGGCATCGGGTTTGAGCATTAGCCCGCTGTTTCTGGCTTTCTTTGTTTTATATTTATTATTTGCGGTTTGTTCAATTATCGCGCTGGAGGTTAAAAAATCCGCGCGGAAAGTTTGGGAAAGAGAGGTTAAAAATAATCCCGCCGCGCTTGGCAGCCGAGAGGACGTTTCCAAAATATCCTTCTCAAAACTTTTTTTAACTGCCGCAAGTTTATGTCTCCTGACAGTGTTCTTTGCCGTGCCTTTATTTTTCGCTTTTCCGAGAGTCGGGGGTGCGAATTTTGGAAGCGGTTCAAATAATTTGACGAGCGTGACAGGTTTTTCCGATTCGGTCAGGCTTGGCGAAATCGGCATTTTGCAGCAGAGTGACGAAGTTGTTTTGCGCGGCAGAATCGAAAAAGGAGACCGTAATAAAATTGGTTATTTCAGGTGGCGCGGAATTGCGCTCGACACCTTTGATAATCACAATTGGCGAAAGTCGAAAACTCAATATAACGAGTCATTTTTTAAAACCGACAAAGACTTTTTTTTACTTGATTCGGCAAGCGATGCCCAGCACATCGTCACGCAGACGATTTATCTCGAACCGATTGATACGTCCGTGTTGTTCGGGCTTTCAAAGCCGATTGCCGTGCAGGGAAATTTTCAGTTTCTGGCAAAAGATTCGGAAGGAGCGATTACAATTCCGCATTATAATTCGGAACGCACGACTTATAAAGTATTTTCCGATACTCGAACGCCGAGCGTCGAGCAGTTAAAAAAAGACAATGTCCCATACACGATTCAGCATCAAAGATATTTACAGTTGCCGGAAAAATACGACGAACGAATTTCCAATTTGGCGCGCGACGTAATCGAGAAAGCGAAGGCGACAAATCGCTACGACCAGGCGCGGGCGATTGAAAATTATCTGCAAACAAATTTCGGTTATACGCTTGAATTAAAGGCGGGCGGCGACGAGCCGTTAGCGGATTTTTTATTCAACGTTAAAGAAGGTCATTGCGAATATTTTGCGACGGCGATGGCGATAATGCTGCGAACGCAAGGCGTAGCGACTCGCGTCGTCAACGGTTTTCAGCAAGGCGAATATAACGAAACGGCGGACGTTTACGTCGTCCGGCAAAGAGACGCGCATTCGTGGGTTGAAGTTTATTTTCCGAAGGAAAACGCCTGGATTCCATTTGACCCGACACCTTCAGCCGGAAAATTTTCCGAAAACGCCGGACAAAATTTTGCCGCAAAAATCAATAAATACGCCGAAGCGTTGGAAACTTTCTGGATTCAATACGTCGTCTCTTACGATAATCAAGAGCAGAAAACTCTGGCGCGTTCCGTCCGAAATTCTTTCGCCGATTATCAAAAAAAATTTTCGGCGTGGTTTAACGAAACAAAATCGAATTTGTCGGAATGGTGGAAAAAAGCGCGCGGCGACGAAGGTATCGAGCAAAGCGCGAAATCAATCGGCTACGGAATTTTATATTTGCTTGCGTTTATTTCAGGATTGTTTTTCGTCGTTTGGCTTTACCGGAAATTTTCCAAATCCAGATTTTGGAAAACATTTCGAGATTGGCTGAAATTCAAACGGGAAACTTCAATCGTCGAATTTTACGAGCGAATGCAAAAAATTTTAGCGCGCAGAGGTTTTCGGCGCGAGCCGCATCAAACGCCTTTGGAATTTGCCTTTGCGCTGGAAATGCCCGAAGCTGTAAAAATCACTGAAAGATATAATCGCGTGCGTTTCGGTGAAAAGAATTTGTCGAAAACGGAAGCTGAAGAAATTGAAAATTGGTTAGAAAGTTTAGAAGAAATCTCACCACAGAGACACGGAGACGCAGAGAAAATAAATAAATAAACTCCGCGTCGCCGCAGTAAGAATTCTTATGAAAAAAGTTGGATTTGTCAGTCTCGGATGCCCGAAAAATCTCGTTGATTCGGAAGTGATGATGGGGCAATTGAAAGCGGCTGGCTATGAAATTACGAATAATTCGGACGAAGCGGAAACCGTCGTCGTCAACACTTGCGGTTTTATCGAATCGGCAAAACAGGAATCTATCGAAGCGATTCTCGAAGCAACCAGGCAAAAAGCGAACGGAAAGACGCAGAGTGTTATCGTGGCGGGTTGCCTTGTCGAAAGATACCGCGACGATTTGATGAAAGAATTGCCGGAAATTGACGCTTTTATCGGCACAAATGAATTAAACCGAATCTTGGAAGCGGCAGACGAAAAAGTAAATTTCCGCGAGCTTCCGTTGCTGAAGATTGGCAATAAAACGGCGACATATCTTTACGATTTCGACACGCCGCGACATCGCGCGACCGATTCACACACGGCTTTTATCAAAATCGCCGAAGGCTGCGACCGACCTTGCGCGTTTTGTTCAATTCCGCAAATGCGCGGCTCGTTTCGTTCCAGAAGATTCGGTTCGATTTTAAAAGAAGCCGAAGATTTGGCGAAGCAAGGCGTGAAGGAAATCGTTTTAATCGCGCAGGATTCGTCGCGTTTCGGTGAAGATTTAGGCGAAGTGAATGCTTTGGCAAAACTCATTCGCGCGCTTGGCGAGATAAAAAAATTGGAATGGATTCGCGTGATGTATGCGTATCCGACACATATTTCCGACGAATTTTTAAACGCCATTCGTGAAACTCCGAAAGCCGTCAAATATCTCGATATGCCCTTGCAGCACGCTTCGCGCAACATTTTAAAATTGATGCGGCGCGGTGGAAATCGTAAAAGTTTAGAAAAACTCATTGCCCGCGTCCGCGAAAAAAATCCGGGCATTACAATCCGCACGACTTTTATCACGGGTTTTCCGGGCGAAACCGAAAAGGATTTTGAAGAACTGATGTCATTCGTCCGAAACTGCGAATTTGATAACGTCGGCGTGTTCACATATTCGGACGAAGAAGGCACGCCCGCATTTGATTTACCGAATAAAGTGAACGCGAAAATTGCCAAGCAGCGTCGGGCGAATTTGATGAAAGAGCAGGCGAAAATTAGCAAAAAGAAAAATAAAGCGAAAATCGGACAGACTTTCAAAGTTCTTTTTGAAGGCGTTTCGCAGGAATCAGATTTGCTTTTTCAAGGTCGCCTCGAAGGTCAGGCGCAGGAAATTGACGGCTATATTTTAATCAACGATATGCCCGAAAATTTCGCGCCGCGAATCGGAGAAATCTACAACGTCAAAATTACGGAAGCACACGAATATGATTTAATTGGCGAGATTATTTAAAACTAGAACGCAATGCCGAATTATAATGAGCCGATTCACGTTTCCGCCGCAATCGAAATGCGAGAACCAGCTAAGGAAAAAGATGAAAAGAAAACTTTCGCCGATTATTTTTCTTTGGCGGCGGCAACCTTCGGAGTCGGCTATATTCCGCTCGCGCCGGGAACTTGGGGTTCGGCGGTCGGCGTTTTGATTTATCTTTTTTTCGCGCGGTTAGAAGGAAAAGCCGACGCGATTTTTATTCCGAAAGGTTGGACCGAAATGCAAATTACGGCTTGGATTCACGCCGCGAATTTGTTTTTGTTTTTGCTTTTCTGCATTTTGGGAATTTGGGCTTCGACGCGCGCCACCGAACTTTTCAAAGATAAAGACCCGCAGAAGGTTGTGGTTGATGAAGTGATGGGGCAGCTTATTGTTTTCTTGTTCGTGCCGTTTAATGTTTCGTGGAAATTTATTTTGGCGGGATTTTTGTTGTTTAGATTGTTCGATATTTGGAAACCGTACCCGATTGATTCGCTTGAAAATCTTCCTGTCGGAATCGGCGTGTGCGCCGACGATATTTTAGCCGGAGTTTATGGCGGAATTTGTCTGGCGATAATTTACGCGGTCGGCGTAACAATGTGAAGTCAGAACTGCCTGCGTTAGCGGGCGGGTAAATGTTGGCAGAAAACCACCCGCTAACGCAGGCGGTTCTGACCCGTCATTCGTCCGATTTATCCTGCATTTTTAAATCCGTCGATTTCTGAAAAATCCAGCCCTTTCGCCAAAAGTAAAATAACAGTAAAACAGCCAGCGCGAACATCACCGCCAGCGTTACAAAATAACCGTTGCGCGTGTGAAGTTCGGGGATATTTTCAAAGTTCATCCCGTAAATTCCGGCAATCAGCGAAAGCGGCAGAATGATTGCCGAAAAGACTGCAAGAACTTTCATCACGTCGTTGGTGCGGTTGGCAATCACGCTCAAGTGAATATCGAGCAAACCGGAAACCAAATCGCGGTAGCTTTCCGAAAGGTCGGAGATGCGCTGGAGATGGTCTTGCACATCGCGGAAAAAAGGCAGATGTTTTTCGTCAATAAGCGGGAATTCGCCGTGCGCCAGACGATATAGAGTTTGAAGTTGTTTAGTGCTGATGCGGCGCAGGCGCGCCACATTTCGTTTTAGATTCATAATCTCGACCAGCACTTCCGTATTGTTATTTTTCATCCGAAAAACGCGGTCTTCGAGCTTGTTTATCAAAATGTCAAAATCGTCAACCACCGGCATAAACAAATCTACAAGCTGGTCTAGAATCTGGTGCAGAAGATAATCCGCGCCGTGCGAACAAATGAACGGGCTTGAGCGAATCTGCTGTTTGACAATATCAATACTGCGAAAATTTTCGTGATGATACGTGACGACGTAATTTTTTCCGAGATAGCCGTCGAGTTCTTTCAAAACAAAATTCTTCGCCGTTGTATCGTCGATTTTTACGCCTTGGAAAATGAAAAAAAGATAGTCTGGAAACGGTTCAATCTTTGGCTGATTGCGAGTTTCGCGCGCGTCTTCGATTGTCAGCGGGTGAAAATGGAAAACGTCGGAAAGAATTTTTTCGTCCGCTTCGGTCGCGGCTTCCATATCGACCCAGACGACGTTTGATTCATCCGCCAAAAGTTCTGGTAAATCTTCCGCCGAAAAACCTTCTTCGACATGCGGCGCGTCTTTTCGATGAACAAAAATTTCCATATTTTGAATTGAATAAAAACTATTTTACCCGTAAATTTTTTTGTCCAGCGCATACGACGCGATTAACAAAATGAGCGCGACGATTGCAGGCAGCGGGCTGGGAACGCCCGAAAAATAATGCGCCGAAGCCGCCAGTAAAAAAAGATAGAAAAATCCGGCATAAGCCCATTCCTTGAGCATCTTCGATTTTTTTGTCAGAATGGCAATTACGCCCAAAATTTTGGCAATCGCCAAAGGATAAATAATATACGTCGGATATTTTAGTTTCCCGAAAGTCTCGGCGACCGTCTGGTAATTAAAGAAATACATTCCCGCTATGCCGAGCATCATCAAGCAGAACAAACCCGTGACAATCCAGTAAATTATTCGATAAGTTTTCACAATGTCTTTCTCCGCAATGAAATTCTAACAGCCCGAAAATTATAGCAAACAAACCCGTATTTCCAAGCGCGTTTAACTCGTGTTATCTTTGGTCAACTAAAGATGAGTGAAAACAAAATTACTTTGCAAGTTGAAAATGTGACCAAGCGTTACGGTGATTTTACGGCGGTCGATTCGATTAGTTTCAATGTCAGAGCGGGTAGAATTTTCGGGTTTCTCGGACCGAACGGGGCTGGAAAAACGACGACGATTCGGATGATCGTCGGCATCACCGCGCCCGACGACGGAAAAATCGAATTGTTCGGCGAAAAAATTTCCAACGAAACGCAAAATCGCATCGGCTATTTGCCGGAAGAACGCGGGCTGTATAAAAAAATGAAAGTCGTCGACCAGCTTCGATATTTCGCCGCATTGAAAAATGTTTCGCCGGCGGAAGCTAACAAACGGATTGATTTCTGGCTCGAACGAATGAAACTCGCCGAATGGAAAAATAAAAAAACGACCGACCTTTCCAAAGGAATGCAGCAGAAAATCCAATTTATCTCGACCGTTCTGCACAATCCGGATTTGCTGATTCTGGACGAACCTTTTTCCGGTCTCGACCCTGTGAACGTCGAATTTATGATGGATGTGATTGACGAATTTAAAACGCAGGAAAAGACGATTATTTTCTCGACGCATTTGATGGAAACCGCCGAGCGACTTTGCCAGGACATTCTTTTAATCAACAAATCGCGCAAAGTCGTCGCGGGAACTTTGCGCGAAGTCAAGAAAAGTTTCGGCAAAAATCTGATTGCGCTGCGCGCCGTCGGCGGCGAAACGGTTTTGGAAGATAAAAGTTTAGTCGCCAAAATCAACGCGCGCGCCGACGAAATAGAAATCGAACTCGCGGAAAATGCCGGCGCGCAGATTTTACTAAAAAATCTAATCGAAAGCGGCGCGGCAATTTCCAAATTTGAAGAAATCGAACCGAGCCTGAACGACATCTTCATCGAAAAAGTCAGGGAAAACTAATGAAAAAATTTCTGGCGGTTGTAAAACACGAATATAAAAAAATCGTTTTGAAATGGACGTTTTTGATTGCCACTTTATTGTTTCCGTTGCTGGCTGGAGCGTTTGCGGTTGTTCCCGCGCTGATTTTTTCCATCAAAGGCGAAGCGACACGGCTCGTCGTCGTTGACCAGACGGGAAAAATCGCGCCGCGCATCAAGGAAAATCTCTCAAAAGAAAAAACGGCGGAAGAAGCGAAACAAGCGGTGAAAGATTCGCTGAATATCAACGCGGCACAGCAGGAAAAAATAAAACGCGCCGCCGCGCAAACGGGCGAAAATTTCGTTTTCGTCGAATACAACGCGGACGAAAAATCGCTCGAACAAATCAAGCGCGAACTCGGCGGCAAAATTACCGGAAATGAAATTGACGCTTATTTGATTGTTCCGACAAATTACGCGGCGGCGGATGCGAATTTTGAATTTTTCTCGCGTAAAGCGGGCGATTTTGTCGCCAATTCGTCGCTCGAAGAAGCGATTAACAAAGCCGTTCGCTCGCAAAGGCTTGCCGACGCGAATATCAGCGAAACGCAACTAAAAAACCTGAGTCAAAACATTGATTTGTCGGTTAAAAAAATCAGCGAGAAAGGCGACGAGAAAAACAGCGAAGGAACTTTCGCGGCGGCGTTTATCGTCGGTTTAATGATTTATATCACGCTTCTGATTTACGGTCAGCAGATTATGGCGGCGGTCATCGAAGAAAAAGAAACGCGCATTGCCGAAATACTTTTTTCGTCGGCGAAACCGTTTGAATTGATGATGGGAAAACTCGTCGGAGTCGGTCTGGCGGGCTTGACGCAGCTTGCGATTTGGATAGCTTCCGCACTGGTTTTAGTCGGTTTCGGACTGGCGAATATGAGCGCGGCGGGAATGGACATTTCGATTCCGGACATCACGCCGCTGACGATAATTTATTTTTTTATTTTCTTTCTGCTGGGCTTTTTTATTTACGCGACGATTTACGCGCTGATTGGTTCGATGGTCACGACCATGCAGGAAGGCGGGCAGTTTGCGATGTTTCCGGTGGTGATTTTGGTCATCGGATTTTATATGAGTTTCGCCGTTATCCGCGACCCGAATTCGAGCGTTTCTTTCTGGGTTTCGATTGCGCCGTTTCTCGCGCCGATTACGATGCCCGTCAGGATTTTGGCGGAAACGCCGCCGTTCTGGCAAATCGCGCTTTCGATTCTGGTGAACGGGCTGGCAATCGCTTGTCTGGTCTGGCTGGCGGCGCGAATTTATCGTGTCGGGATGTTGATGTATGGCAAACGCGCAACCATTCCTGAAGTCTGGAAATGGATTCGACAGTCTTAAAAGCGAACGCAAAATTCGATTACCGCTTGATTGTAAAAATCTGAATCTTCGTCATCATTCTAAACTTTATCGAATTGACAAAGGCGATACTTTTAGTTTTGCGTAATACCGTCTTTTTTCACGAGCAGCAAAATATCTTTGACGATGCCGTCCGGCTCAAACGGTTTTGTGTGATAAAGCTGAAATCCGCAGGCGTAAGCCTTTTCCTTGTTTTCCGGCGCGGCAAACGCGCTCAAAGCCATCGCCGGAATTTCCTTGATTTCTTCTCGGCTGACGTGGCGAACTTTGCTGATAAACGAATAACCGTCTTCGACCGGCATTGCCAAATCGGAAACGATAATGTCTGGAATTTCGTCGTTCGATTCGGTTAATAATTTCCAAGCCACCGCCGCCGATTCCGCGCTTTCCACCGTCGCGCCGCTCTGTTCAAGAAAAATCTGCAAAACTTCGCGCGAATCTTCATCGTCTTCGACGACCAGAATTTTTATTCCGTCAAGCAACAAATTTTCAACCGTCTTAACTGACTTTTCATTATGGTTTGCGGAATTGTTCGCAGTGACGGCGAGCAGCGGCAAAGTCACGGAAAATTTCGCGCCGCGCTCCGTTCCCGCGCTTTCCGCCTTGATGCTTCCACCGTGTTTTTCGACCAGCGTTTTGACAATCGCCAATCCCAAACCCAGACCGCTTTTATCGCGTGAAACTTTTTCGTCCGCCTGCGCGAATTGTTTGAAAATAGTCGGTAAAGATTCGGGAGAAATTCCTTGTCCGTTATCCTCGACGGAAACGGTTGCAAGATAAATATTCGACTCGAATTTTATTTTTACGCGACCGCCTTCGGGCGTAAATTTCAATGCGTTGGTTATTAAATTGGTGAAAACCTGTTGAAGCCGCATAGAATCGCCGTAAATTTCTGCCTGCTCGGTATTGGTTTCCAAATCAAACTGGATATTTTTCGCGGCGGCGACGGGTTTCTGCGAATCGAAAGCGTTTCGGACGACTTCATAAAGACTGACAGGACGCAGTTCGAGCCGCAGTTTGCCGGAAGCGATGCGCGCGGAATCGACTAAATCTTCAATTAATTTTGCCTGTGATTTCGCGCTGCGTTCGATTGTTTCGAGCGCGTTTCGACGAACCTTTTCGTCAATTTCTTTGGTCAAAAGAATTTTCGCCCAGCCTAAAATGGCATTGAGCGGCGAGCGCAGTTCGTGCGAAACAATCGCCAGAAAATAATCTTTAGCGCGGTTGGCTTCTTCGGCTTCGTCGCGCGCTTTTCTGACGCTTTCATTTACTCTGGCAAGTTCGTCGAGAGCCAGTTTCCGTTCGGTGATTTTCCGCACCACGCCCATCATACTGACGGGATTCTGCTCGGCATCAAAAAAAGTTTTACCCGTTAAATTGAGCCATTGAATACTCTCGTCCGAATGAATAATGCGAAATTCGAGATTGTATTCGCTGCGATTAACCTGCGCTTCCTGAAATGCTTTGATTATCCGCTCGCCGTCTTCGGGATGCAGAGTTTTAATAAAAGAATCAGAAGTAATAATTTCCTGCGGCGGAAGACCGTAAAATTCGCTGCATTTCGGTGTCGAAAAAATTTCATCTTTCGCTAAATCCCAGAACCATAAACCGATGTCCGCCGCTTCCGCCGCATATAATAAATGCTCGCCCCGCGCTTTATGATATTCAATTTCACGCTGGTATTTCGTCACGTCAAACGCATAAAACACAATTTCTTTAACGCTTCCTAACTCACCATAAACAGGGTTCAGGCTTAACTCGACATTTAAAACTTTTTGAGCCGCAACGCGAAAATTTAATTGTATTTGCGCCTTTATACCTTGAGCGGCTTCGTCAATCGCTTTTTGCAGAATTTTGGAAGTGTGTTCCTGAAACTGCCAGAAAACGGTTTCGGAAAATTTATGCCCGATTAGCAGTTCGGGCGCAGTGCCTGATTCGGAAAAAATTTGACCTTGCAAATCCAGCAAATATCCGTCGGGGCTGAGAAGTCCTGAAAAAACAAAAATATCTTTCAAGATACTTTGCGTCTCCGAATTAAAATTTATATTCATCTGTTTATGCGGCAAAATATGATTTAGTAGTTAATTATAAGTTCAATATCTAACGTTTTGAACAAATCGGATTGTTTAATAAATTCAAAAACCTCGCCCGAAATAAATCGAAACGAGGCTCAACGGCGAAAAAAACTAAGACCAAATAAAGCTTTATCATTTTAACTAAAATAACTAAAAACTTCTTCGGACTACACGGTTTTCCTACTGGTGATAAAGCGAACAGCAAAAATTATTAAAGCCACCAATAAAACCAGATGAATAAAACCTCCGGCAATGCCGTTAACTAATCCGAGCAACCAAAGTATTAATAAAATTATTATAACTGTTTCTAACATCTTCATTCCCTTCCCAAATAATTACAATTTGTGATTTTTCAGTTTTCAAAACCTCTAAAAATTCATATATACACTCTCAACTTACTCAAAAATCGTGCCATAAATTATCGCGGCAATTCTGTATCGAATCAAAACAGTTAATCAGATCTTAATGAAACCCGAAGTTAATTATAAATGAACAGATAAACAGTATTAAGCGGATTCCTAAAATGCCTGCGACGGAGTGGCACGGTCGTTGCTTAGCGAATGGTCAACGTGATTTCAAAAATTTCAAATCTTGATTTTGCGTATAGAACATAACGAGGAAAAATATAATGAACAATTCTAACGAAGCGACGAAAAAGGCAGCGGATAATGCTGAAAATAAAGTTAATGAAACTTCAGCCAATATAAAAGAAAAAGCGGCGGACGTGAAAGATACAGTTTCGAGTGTCGCTTCTGGAAGCAGCGACGCGATTCAGAAGGCAAAAGATACGGCGCAGACTTTTGTGAGCGAAAAGGCGGAGCAGGTCGGCAACTACGCGCAGCAAGCCTACGACAAAGCATCCGACACAGCCAGTCAACTGGGCAGCCGAGCAGTCGATGCCTTTAATAATTCAGCCGATTATGTGAAAAATATTGATTTAAAAAATATTGATTTAGATAAGGCGCGCGACTCGGTAAAAACCGCAGTTAAAGAAAAACCGGAATTGAGTATTATGATTGCCGCGCTGACCGGATTGGTTATCGGTTTGATTATCGGAAAATCCGGCAGTAAAAAAACAAATTAAAAGTTTCCACAGAATCCGGGGAGACTCGAACATTAAAAGAAGAGATGAGTTGGGGCTTGTCTCTTCTTTTTTCAGTTTTGAGTATTCTTAAACACATCTTTTCTTGGATGTGTTTTAATTTGTTACAATCTAAACAGGTTTTACATCACTATTTTACTTTTTAGATATGGCGAACAAAGCATTAGTTATTGATGATGATATTTCTGCGCTTGAGTTAATGCGGTTTCAACTTGAGTCGGAAGGCTTTGAAGTTTCGACGGCTGAAAACGGAAAAAAAGGGCTTAATTATATTGCGAAAAATCTTTTTGACATTATTCTCACCGACCTGCATCTGCCGGATATGAACGGCATCGAAATGGTCAAACGCAGCAAAGAAATTCTGCCGGAAACCGAAATTATTATGGTCACCGGCGACAGTTCGACCGAAAAAGCGATTGAAGCGACGAAAGCCGGAGCGTTTTATTACGTCGAAAAACCGGTCGAATTTGACGAACTTTTAGTTCTCATCGGAAAGGCAATCGAGCGCAAACAGCAGAAGGCGGAAATCCGCGAACTGCGCGGAAAACTGACCAGTAAAAATTCCTACGAAGGCATCATCGGCGCGAGCAAACAGATGCAGGACATCTATGAAATGATTGACTCGGTTGCCGAATCCGATGCCAACATTTTAATTTTGGGCGAATCGGGAACGGGCAAGGAAATTATCGCCAACGCGATTCATTTTAAAAGTCATCGCTCGAAAAAACCTTTTATCAAAGTCAACTGCTCGGCTCTGCCGAAGGAGTTAATCGAATCGGAACTTTTCGGACACACGAAAGGCGCGTTCACCGGCGCGACAACCGACAAAATCGGTTTCATCGGGCGGGCGCAGGGCGGCAGTCTTTTGCTTGACGAAATTGGCGAAATGCCGACTGATTTACAGCCGAAACTGCTGCGCGTTTTACAGGATAAAGTTTATTACAAGGTCGGCAGCGACAAACCTCAGGAAGTGGATTTCCGCCTTATCTCCGCGACCAATCGAAATCCGTTTGATTCAATCAAAGACGGAAATCTGCGCGAAGACCTTTATTATCGCATTAACACCATCGAAATAAAAATTCCGCCGCTTCGGGAAAGAATGGACGATGTGCCGATGCTGGCGGAGCATTTTCTGGAAATATACAGCGCGAAATACAACCGCCAAAATTATTTATTTACGCAGCAGGCTTACGGGCAAATGCTTAGTTATAACTGGCGGGGCAATGTCCGCGAACTTCAGCACGTTGTCGAGCGGGCAGTTTTGTTGTGCAAAAACGGAAAAATCGAAGATTTGAATATACCCGTCACGAATAGTCCGGCGGTGCGGATTCCGGTCAGTGCCGGATTACCGAAACAATACTCGACGGATTCGGGTGGCATCTCGACTCAAAAGGAAAAACCGGAACAAAATAATTTATCCGAAAGTTTAGACAAGATAAATTCGGCTGGAGACGAGGTGTTTTTTGAAGAAATAGGCAAAATGATTGTCAGCAAACTGCCCGAAAATATCGACGGCGACAACCAGCACGACGTATTTAATTCGCTGGAATACGGTGTGGTTTTGGCGGCGTTGAAACGAACTAACGGCAATAAACAGGCGGCTGCGAATCTGCTCGGACTTTATCGCCCGCGACTTTACGGAATGATAAAGCGTCATAATCTCGACAATAAAATTTAATGAAAAAGACATCTGTTTCCAATCGTCTTTTTTATCGACTCTCACGGAAATTTTTTTATTACCGCTGGTTGATTACTCGCGCGGAATCGGCAAATCACAAAATTATAAAAATAAAATTCGTATAGATTTATTGCGAAAATAGTATTAAGTTCCGAGCAGCCGGATTTTAATTATCTTTGTTTTAGAACTTTTCCACGACATTTCTGAAATGAAGATTGGTTGCAGTGAATTGAAACATAAATGCAAGTTTTTGATACGTTTAGCGGTAAATTATAATTGCCGAACGCATAAAGAATTTTCTAAAGCCGATAAACACAAGTCTTACCCAAAAAAAGAACAGGCATAAATCTTGCTTAACGATAAAATTAGAGTGCGGTTACAATCGCCGAATAAAAATAATTAAGCGTAATTTCCAATAATAGAAAAGTGGGCAGAAACAAAAAAACTAAAGAAGGAAATTCACAAGCCGATTTATTGAAATTACCTTATCTGGCACTAGTCGTTTCAACTATTCTTACAATTGGCGTAACTTATATTTTTTATCAAAGCGAGCAGTCCAAAGATTCAGCTAGATTTCAGGGCGAAGTCGAAAGGTGCAGGAACAGAATTGAAAGCAAAATTAAGACGTATATCGGTTTATTAAAAGCTGGTCGCGGTTTTGTCGAATCAAACGCGCAGCTTAACAAAGATTCTTTCGCAAATTTTGTAAATAGTCTGGAAGTCGGAAAAAATTATCCCGAAGTCAAACAGATAGGCTTTTCTAAAACAGTAAATTCAGACGAACGCGAGGCATTATTAAAAAAGATGCAGGCGGAAGGTTATACGAATTTTGAAATTTTTCCCGTTTCCGAAAAGACCGAATCTCAACCGGCTATCTATATCGAGCCGGATAATGAACAAAATCAAGCCGCCATCGGTTTCGATATGCTTTCAGAGCCGTCTTATCAGGCGGCGATGAAGCAGGCAAGCGAGACCGGAGAGCCGGCTTCGACCGATAAAATTTATTTAAATCAAGCAAATCCGCGACAGATAAACGCGGGCGATGAAAAAAAAGGGTTTGTAATTTTTTTGCCGATATACAAGGGCGGAAAAATTCCGACGACGACCGAAGACAGGCAAAAATTACTGGAAGGTTTTATTTATGATTCGATTGATGCCGACGCTTTTCTGCGGGACGCTCTGAAAACCGCGTCGGTTTCGGATATTGCGGTTGATATTTACGCAGGCGAAAGACAGCCCGAAAATATCATCGCGCAGGCTGAAAACGGTTCTCCGCAAAACAAAAAAGTCATAGCTTCGACAACCGAAATCAAAGTAGCGAATAAATTATGGACTGTTAATTATCAAGGTCTTCCGGCGTTTGACACTCAATCGAGTATTAACTGGACACCGATTATTTTTATCATCGGAATAGTTTTCAGCCTGTTGATTTTCGGAATGACATATCTGGAATCGTTCGCGCGCGCCAGGTCGGAAAAAATTACTAGAGAATTGCAGGAGTCTGAAAGGGAAAAAGGATTTTTGCTGGAGAGAGAACAAAAGGCGCGGCGGGCTGCCGAAGAATCCAGCCGGACAAAAGACGATTTTATTTCAATCGTTTCACACGAACTGCGCACCCCGCTAAACTCTATCGCCGGATGGTCGAGAATTTTAAATTCTGAAAGTCTCCCCGAAGATATTAAGAAAAAGGCTTTGCGAACAATCGATAAAAATATCCGTGAGCAAACCGAAATCGTCGAAGATTTGCTGGACCTGTCGCAGATTCTTTCGAGCAAAAAGGATTTGGTCAAAAAGGAAATCGATTTATCAAAAATCTTTGACGAAACCTACGCCGAAATTGAATTTCTGGCGAAAGAAAAAAAGGTTTCCCTGATTAAAGATAATTCTCTGAATGGACAAAAGATATTCGGCGACGGCGAAAAATTAAGGAAGGTTCTAAGAAATTTATTTTCCAATGCCGTTAAATTTACGCCCGAAGGCGGGCAGGTGTTTGCCGAATTGAGAAAAAATAAAAGAAAGGTCGAAATAAAAATAAAAGATACTGGACAAGGTATAAAACCGGAATTTATGTCCAGTATTTTTGAACATTTCAAGCAAGCCGATTCTTCGACAACGCGCGCGCACGGCGGGCTGGGATTGGGATTGGCAATCACGCGGCGCATTGTCGAACTTCACGGCGGTCAGATTTCCGTTGCCAGCGAAGGCGACGGCAGAGGAACGGTTTTTACAATCGAGTTGCCCGCGCCGGTCTCATGAAAAAATTCACCGTCCGCCGGAAATAAATTGAGAAACAATCTGACTTTAAATTGTATTGCAAGCAAACGATTTAGTATGCGGAGAATACTTATCGTTTTTGAAATCGGCGTGGTAATTGCTGCAATAGAAAGTCTTATCTAAGATGTTAAAAATGCTGGCATACATCTTGCCTAATCAGTTTAACGTGCGGGTTTATCCGACCTTCACTTCCAATTCATCCAGGTTTTATTGATAAGTTTCAAAAGTAGTTTGAGGTTTCTAAATTCCAATGGAGGGAAAAAAATGAGAAAAATTTTACTTAATCTATTCACTTTTTTATTTTTAGTGAGTTTCATTTCAATCGATTATTCGGTCCAGGCGCAAACTCGCGCTTATCGTGTATCCGACAGGCAGGTTCAAACTTTGATAAACCGCATTAACACCAGAACGGCTAATTTCCGCAACGCGCTTAACCGCGGGCTTGATTCCAGCACTTTAAACGGAACGGGCAGTGAAGATTCAATAAACGCATACACTTCCGATTTTGAAAAAGCAGTGAACAATTTGCGCGACAATTTCAACAATCGCAGAGATACTTCCGCCGACGTTCAAGACGTTTTGAACCGTGCTGGATTTATTCAAAACTTTTTGCGCGATTACCGACTTAATCAAAATACACAAGATCAGTGGACTCTTTTGCGAACAGATTTAACCACTTTAGCCCGATATTATAACGTTCGCTGGAATCCAAATAACTCAAGTTATCCGGGCGGGCAGTCGAATTTGGTTTTAACCGGAACGTATCGTCTTAACACCAGCCAGAGCGATAACGTCAGCAACATTGTCGAGCGCGCAATCGGAAATAGCGTAACTGCTGCGAATAATAATCAGAACGACCGCGTTCGCCGCAATCTTGAACGCCGTCTGACCGCGCCGGATTCGCTGGCAATTGATAAAAGTAATAATCAGGTAACGCTCGCCTCGAATCTTTCGCAGCAGGTAACTTTTCAGGCTGACGGCGTAACCAGAACCGAAACTAATCCGAATGGAAAAACCGTTCAAATCAAAGCGATCAGTCTCAATAATGGTGTCGAAGTCAGCTATCAAGGCGACCGCACGAACGACTTTTTCTTAACTTTTACGCCGCTTAGCAACGGGCAGTTGCGCGTGACGCGCCGTCTTTATCTGGAAAACCGAAATCAGACCGTGACGGCGGTCAGCGTCTATGACAAAACAAACCAGACCGCCGATTTTTCGATAGCTTCAAACGGCAATTACAACAACGGCAGCAATGGTAATTATCCTGGCAGCAACGGTAATTATCCGGTTAATAATAACAATAACTTTTTCATTCCAAACGGGACACCGGTCGTTGCTATTTTGAATAATCAGATTTCGACCCAAACCGCGAATGAAGGCGACAGATTTACGATGACCGTCCGCTCGCCGTCGCAGTATGACGGGGCGACAATCGCAGGTTATCTGTCGAACACGCAAAAATCCGGTCGGATAACCGGCAGAGCGCAGGTCACGTTTAATTTTGAAACCATTCGTCTGCGTAACGGAAGCACTTATCGCTACAGCGGAATTGTTGACCAGGTGCGGCAGCCGAACGGCGATACCATCAACGTTAATAACGAAGGCGCGGTTCGTGACAATAATCAAACCACTAAAACGGTCACGCGCACCGGAATCGGCGCGGCTCTCGGAGCGATTGTCGGCGCAATTGCCGGCGGCGGTTCGGGCGCGGCAATCGGCGCGGGAGTCGGCGCGGGAGTCGGCGCGGGTTCGGTTGTTTTACAGGGACGCGATAATCTCGATATTCAATCGGGGTCGGAGTTTAGAATTACTTCGTCCGCGCCGGGCAGTATAGTTCGTTAAAATTTGTTTCGGAAAATTCTGAAGGGTGAACAAAATTTGTTCACCCTTTAATTTTAAATTCGTGCATAATATCAGATAGCGATTACGTTTCGGCGCAATCGGCTGAATGACGAGAAAAGAGATTTTTAAATCGACAGGGGTCAGATATGCAAAAACAAGACGAAGAAAAAATTCCGAATGCGAATCGTGAAAACTGGAACGCTCAAGAATTAGCAAAGCAAAGCGCAAACGAGGAATCGGACGAAACTTTGCGTAAAGTTTTACGCGGAAATGAAGGACTAGAAAATCCTGATAGCCGCGATGTTGTCGGTGCGGTCGATTCGGACGAAACTCCGCAGGGACGCGAGGAAAATAAAAATCAGACAGGAGTCAAAAAAAATGATTGATAACAAATTAGCGCAGGAAGAAGCGCAGCGAACGGCTAATTACGAGGCTCTGAAAACGGATGTGAAAGGCGACGTGACATCGGAGATTGCGGCGCGCGCCGACCAGACAACTCGTCCCGAAGCGCAGAGAATGGAAAACATCGCGGGCGATATGCGCGATAAGGCGATGAATGAAATTGTCGAAACTGACAGAGAAGTCGGGCGCGGCAGAGTTTTAGCCAGAGTTTCGCAGGTCGTGGATTATATTTTTTACGTCATCTACGGGCTTTTAGGAATTAGATTGCTCTTAAACTTGTTTGCGGCGCGAAGTTCCGCCGGATTTGTGAAATTTATTAATTCGATAACCGACCCGCTTTACGCGCCTTTCAAAGGAATCGTTCCGAGTCCGACGACTCAAGAAGGTTTTACTTTGGCTTTGCCGATTATTGTCGCCATTATCGTTTATCTGTTGATTCATCTGGCGATTAACGGTCTGCTGAGGATTTTCGCGCATCGGAAAACCGGGATTTAACTTTCCGTTGAAAGTTTTAAATGTGAAAGGCTTCGTCAATTTAACGAAGCCTTTTCCATTTGAAATTTACGAATTTTTAACTGCAACCCGGATGCCCGCATTCGCATTCGATAGCGATAATGCCTTGTTTTGCGGCATTTTCGCATTGCGGACTGCAATAATCGGTATCTTTATCGATCGTGCAACTGCACGCATCATGTTTGCATTTTCTTGTTTCTGCCATAAATTTAATTCTCCCTTGAACGTATGTTAATTTTTGTTTTGGAGATTGTCTTTCATCATTTGAAAAAACAATAAGCGTCAAACAATCTTCTCCACAAGTTAAATTGTAAATTATCGCGGCGGTTTGAGCAATGAATTTTTAGACGAGAAATTTATTATCTTTACGGCGAAAAATTATTTTATAAGTTTTTCTAAATAATTTTTCGGGCTGTCGAAATTTTCTTATCAGAGGCAGGTTCGAGGCAGGCGGATTTTACTTGTCGCGTTCAAAGCGTAAAATGTTAATTAGCAATTCTTTAAATTAAAGGAAAACAATATAAGCAAAATGTCACATAATCTTTTTAATACACAACGAACATTTAAAACTGGAGACGGCAAAGACGGAATTTTTTACAGCTTGCCGCAACTGGAAAAAGAAGGCATCGGCAAAATTTCGCGCCTGCCGGTTTCCATTCGCATCGTGCTGGAATCGGTTTTGAGAAATTTTGACGGCGGCAAAAAAGTTTCCGAATCAAACGTTCGAGCGTTAGCCGTCTGGGGCGCGGATGCCGAGCGGACGGAAGAAATTCCGTTCACCGTCGCCCGCGTTCTTCTTCAAGATTTTACGGGCGTTCCGTTATTGGTTGACCTGGCGGCGATGCGTTCCGCCGTCAAAAGAATGGGTAAGGATACGGAACTTATCGAGCCGCTCGTTCCCGTAGATTTGGTAATTGACCATTCGGTTCAGGTTGATTTTGCGGGCAGCGAAGCCGCTTACGCGCGCAATATGGAAATCGAATTTCAGCGCAACGAACAGCGTTATAAATTTCTGAAATGGGGAACAAAAGCCTTTAACGGTTTCGGCGTTGTGCCGCCCGGAATCGGCATCGTTCACCAAGTAAATTTGGAATATCTGGCAAAAGGCGTTTTTGAATGTGAAGGCGTTTATTATCCTGATTCGCTCGTCGGCACGGATTCGCACACGACGATGATTAACGGGCTTGGAATTGTCGCGTGGGGCGTGGGCGGAATCGAAGCGGAAGCCGGAATGCTCGGTCAGCCCGTCTATTTTTTAACGCCCGATGTCGTCGGCGTTCATCTGTCGGGAGAACTTCCGCAGGGCGCGACCGCCACCGATTTGGTGCTGCGTATCACGGAATTATTGCGAAAGGCGAAAGTCGTCGGAAAGTTTGTCGAATTTTTCGGCGAAGGCGCGAGTTCATTACACGCGACAGACCGCGCGACGATTGCGAATATGGCTCCCGAATACGGCGCGACGATGGGATTTTTCCCGACCGACGAAAAAACTCTGGATTATTTCCGCGCCACTGGACGCGACGAATCGCATATCGAAACGATAAAAAATTATTACGAAGCGCAGCAGATGTTCGGCATTCCGAAGGAAGGCGAAGTTGATTACACGATTGTTCTGGATTTGAATCTGGCGACGATTACGCCTTCGGTCGCCGGACCGAAACGCCCGCAAGACCGCATCGAATTATCAAATCTCGACGACAGATTTATTGAACTTTTTACTAAATCCGTATCGGACGGCGGCTACGGCAAATCTTCCGAAGAACTTGAAAAACGTTTTGCCGTGACGATGGGCGCGCAGGTTATTTCGACCGCACCGGCGGCGGGCGGCGGCGAGCAATCGTCGAAATCAATTCCGCTTCCCGTTCTCGGCGAAGACAACGTGACCGCAAAGAATACCAACGTGACAACCGAAATTGAGATGATGAATAATCGCCCGACACCAGACCGCGTCGATTATTCGGAAGAAGATTGTCCGCCCGTTAATACGTCGGTCGGCAACGGGGACGTGCTGATTGCGGCGATAACAAGTTGCACGAATACTTCAAACCCGTCGGTCATGATTGCCGCCGGAATCGTAGCGAAAAAAGCCGTCGAAAAGGGCTTGAAAATTCCGGCGTATGTCAAAACTTCGCTCGCACCCGGCTCAAGAGTTGTCACGGAATATTTGAACAAAACAGGTTTGCAGAAATATCTGGACGAGATCGGTTTTAATCTCGTCGGCTACGGCTGCACGACCTGCATCGGCAATTCGGGACCGCTCGACCAGGGAATCGAAGAGGCGATTCTCGAACACGACCTTATCGCCGCTTCGGTTCTTTCGGGCAACCGTAATTTTGAGGCTCGCGTTCACCAAAACATCAAAGCGAATTTTTGGATGTCGCCGCCGCTGGTTGTCGCCTACGCGCTCGCCGGAACGTTTTTGAAAGACGTTAATCTGCATCCAATCGGTCAAGGCAAGGACGGCGGCGACGTTTTTCTGAAAGACATCTGGGCATCGCTCGATGAAGTAAAAGAACATTTGCAGGCAGCTTTTGAACCGGAAACTTATAAAAAACTTTACAGCGAATTTGCCGAGCAGAACCCGTTATGGAATCAAATCCCTACGACAACCGGCGCAGTTTATGAATGGGACAAGGCATCAACCTATATTCAAGAACCGCCGTATTTTGAAGATTTTACGATGAACGCCGGAAAATTTTCCGATATTAAAAATGCGCGGGCGATGGCAATTTTCGGCGATTCGGTGACGACCGACCATATTTCTCCGGCGGGTTCGATTAAGCCTAGTTCGCCCGCCGGACTTTATCTTCAGCAAAATGGAGTCGAGCCGAAAAACTTCAATTCCTACGGTTCGCGGCGCGGAAATCACGAAGTAATGGTGCGCGGGACATTTGCCAATGTCCGTATCAAAAATCTGATGGTCTCCCCGGTCGAAGGCGGTTTTACGAAATATCAGCCCGACGGCGAGGAGATGAATTTTTATGATGCCTGTATGAAGTATCAAGCCGAAAATATTCCGCTAATTGTTTTCGCCGGACAGGAATACGGCACGGGTTCGTCGCGCGACTGGGCGGCGAAGGGAACTAAATTACTTGGCATAAAAGCGGTCGTCGCGCAGTCGTTTGAACGAATCCATCGTTCAAACTTAGTTGGAATGGGAGTTCTGCCGTTGCAGTTTAAAGAAGGCGAAAGCGCGCAATCTTTGAAACTCGACGGCACGGAAACTTTTGATTTGACCGGACTCGAAGGCTCGGTTAAACCGCGTCACGAAGTAACTTTGAAAATCAACCGCGCGGATGGAACTCAGGATGAAGCGACTTTAATTTTGCGGATTGATACGC
>JBPCRW010000206.1:0-15919 GCA_050996405.1 Pyrinomonadaceae bacterium
CGAATGTTCCGGCGGCTTTCGTCTTCCCTTTGGAAGTTGCAATTCCAACTCCGACAGGATCAAAACCCGAAACGCTCGAAATAAAAAATCGTGTCCAGAGTTTTACGCTTCAACTCGACGGAACGCCTTCAAAAGTTGAATTTGACAAGAGTGAAAAAATCCCTCTGAAAGTTATCAGGATGCTGCCGGCGGCAGTTTTACACAAACCTGCCAGAGCCAAGCAGTAAAATATAAAAAGAAAGTTCCGCACTGCGCGATTGCAGTACGGAACTTTCTTTCTTTGAGAAGACACGATTTCTCGCTTTGATTTGTTGAAAAATAAAAGGCGCAAAGCACACTCGGGTTGCGCCGGAAACGGCATAACTTTTTGGTGTCCTTCTTCTGCCATAGCCTACGAGGTTAGCTGCCGGGCTAGGAAAGAAGAAGTTTCCCGCATTTCTCTCGAAATACTGCGCCCCGATTTTACATCGCTGTAAAACTTTGGTTCCCCCGTGCCGCTTTTTGCAAAACAACTTCGGCGACAACTTTTCAACTTTTTGAATATAACATTTGAAAATTTAAAAATCAAGAAATTTCAATGAAAAGTTTTTACGCGGCGGAAAATAAATGATAGAGCATAAAATAAACGACCGCGCCGGTTATCGAAACATACAGCCAAATCGGATAAGCGTATTTGACAATTCTTTTATGCCGCTCAAATTGTTTTGTGACGGCGAAAAACATCGCCCGCAAAACCAGCGGCAGAACAACCAGCGATAATCCGATGTGCGTTATCAGAAAGAAAAAATAAACTACTCTTGAAAATCCCGCGCCGTTAAATTTATTCGCCGGATTTGAAAGATGATAAATCACGTAGCAAACTAAAAACAGCCCGCCCAAACCGAATGCGAAAGTCATTGCCGCTCTGTGAAAATGAACTTTATCAAGTTTTATAAAAATCAAACCGAGAATCAAAATCAAACTTGTCAGAAAATTTATTCCGCCGATAAAGTGCGGCAGAATTTTTGTCCACTGCCCGAAATTCAGCATATTCGGAAAACTAATCATCACGGCGACCGCCAGCGGCACAACAACCGAAATTATATTTATCAGTAAATTAGATTTTTTTTCCGGCGATGAAATAATCGCTTCCATAAACTATTTCCAGAATCCGAGCAGCAGAATCAGCACAATCCACAAACCGTCCATAAAATGCCAATACCAACCGATGACTCTCGAATATGTCCGGCGATGCAGAAGTTCGGCGGCGTTTTCGGTTTCATTCCAAGTCCGCAAAACAATATAGCCGAGCGCGATGATTCCGCCGAAAACGTGAAAGGCGTGAACCACCGTTAAAATATAAAAAAATCCGGCGTAAGGATTACCGGAAACATACACGCCGCGCCGGACGAGTTCGAGCCAGACGAGCATCTGCGACGAAATAAAAGCCGCGCCGAGAATTGTCGTCGCCAGCAGCCATTTTTTCGCCGCCGTCTGCTCGCCTGTTTTGAGTTTATTGTTTGAAATGTGATATGCAAAACTGCTGGCTAGAATTAAAATCGTGCTGACATAAACCTGGAAAGGCAGGTCGAAAGGTTCCCATTCCAGCACGCCATTGGTCGCAATCACGACATACGCGCTGATTAAACCGCCGAACGTCATCGACACGACGAGCAGCAGAAACCACATCACGAGGCTCGATTTATCAATCGCGGATTCTTCGTCACGCGGCTCAAGCGGCGGATTATTAAAATTATCGCCGCCGTCGTTTCCACCGCTTCCGCCGCCATTGTTTCCGCCGTTTGAACCGCCGCCGCTTAATTTACCGCGCCGCTCGATTTTTCTTCGCGTCTCGACATTTTTTTTTACTGTTCCGATTTCCAAGTCCATATCAGTGATTAAAAACCAATAAAGCGAAAATCAAAGGTAGATACAAAACTGAAACAAGCAGTAATTTTCGCGCCTGCGGAATGGTTTTCGTGCGCGCCGCCTGGATGCTGGCGTATAAGAACCACGCGCCCAAAACAATCGCGCCGATTAAATAAATCCATCCGGCGATGCCTAAAAAGAAAGGCGCGAGACTGACCGGAATCAGCAAGACGGTAAAAATCACGATTTGTCGCGCCGTAATTTTTCCCGCAGGCTCGACGACGGGAAGCATCAAAATTCCGGCTTTCGCATACTGTTCACGATACATCCACGCAATCGCCAGAAAATGCGGAAACTGCCACAAAAAAAGCATCGCAAACATAACCCACGCGCCGATTGTAATGTGACCGGCGGCGGCTGTAAAACCCATCAAAGGCGGCATCGCGCCCGGAAACGCGCCAATTGCCGTCGAAGCCGAAGTGCGCGTTTTCAAAGGCGTGTAAAGCAAAACGTAGCCGACAATCACGATTAAACCGAGAAACGCCGTTAAAAAATTAACCGATAAAGCCAAATAAATTTCCGCCGCCAAGCATAATAAGACCCCGAAAACCAACGCTTCCCTGCCGCTTAGTTTTCCGGTCGGCAGCGGACGATTCGCCGTGCGTTCCATCAATCCGTCAATGTCGCGTTCGATAAATTGATTGAGCGTCGCCGAACCGAAGGCAATCAGCGTAATTCCAAGCATCGAATTAACAAAAAGCGTCCAGTTAAAACCGTTATCCGAACCCATATAAAAACCGGCGGCGGCGGTTAAAACCAGCAGAAAAGCGATGCGCGGCTTGGTTAATTCGGAATACGCGGAAAGTTTTTCCCTCGCGCCGATTCCCTTTTTCTGCTGTATTTCTGCGACTATGTTTTCCATTACAACTTCGCGGATAAGAATTGTCGGTTCGGATATTTTTCCGGCAATTTAACTTTTTCTAAAATAATACTCTCTAAATTTAATTTCCCAAACTTTCAAATTCGCAACCGAACTTCTTTATCTTAATAGTAAAACTAATTTTTGCGCGGGTGACAAATGAAAACGGCTAAGATATGATTTTACCAACGTTTTTACAATATGTCTGCCGCCGAAGAAGTAATAAAAAGCAACGTCGAAGTTTCCGACGCGAAACCGCAAGTCAGGCAAAAATCCGCGCCGTTTTTGAATCGCGTTTTAGATTTTTTAAGCTCGGTGCGTTTCGGCATCGCTCTGCTGATTATTCTAGTTTTACTGTCCTTAATCGGAATGCTGATTGTCCAGCAAAACGTCAACGGATTTGACGCATATTTCGCGTCCCTGACTCCGGCGGAAAAATTTCTTTACGGCAAACTCGGATTTTTCGATATTTATCATAGCTGGTATTTCAACGCGCTGCTGCTCGTTTTGTCTCTGAATATCGTGCTGGCTTCGATTGATAGATTTCCGTCGGCGTGGACATTTATTTCGCGTCCGAAACTCGACGCTTCGCGCCATTGGCTTTTGGGGCAGAAACAAAATGCGGTTATCGAAATGCACGGCGAAAACGAAAAAGACGTTGCCGAAAAAATCAGCCAAGTTTTCAAGCAGCAGCATTGGAAAACGCGCGTCACAGAAAAGAGAGGAAAATTTTTCGTCTTTGGCGAGCGCGGCAGATGGAATCGTTTGGGCGCGTATTTTGTTCACGTCGCGCTGCTGCTTTTATTTTTAGGGCATTTCGTCGCGCTGCAAACCGGATTCGATGCCGACGTGCGTTTGATGCCCGGACAAGTGACGAACGAAATTCAACTTATTCAATTTGACTTGGACAAAACCGAACGTTTTGGTGTCGCTCTGCCGTTCACGATTACCTGCACCGATATTCAGCAAAAATTGATTGATAAAAAAGGCTCGATTGATATTCAAAACACGATGGACTGGCGGACGCAAATAAAAATTGACGACCCGCAATACGGCACGACCATTGCCGACGTTCAACTGAATCAGCCGTTTTCGTATCGCGGTTACAGATTTTTTCAAGCCAGCGCGATTACGATTGGAAGCGCGCGAAATATGACGCTCGAAGTTACGCCGCAAAACGGCGGGCAGCCGTTCGATGTTAATCTTCCGCGCAACGGTTCTGTAAGTTTGCCCGACGGCACGAAAATAAATTACGAAGCGTTTTTTGCGGATTTCGCTTTAGTCAACGGCAAACCCGACACGCGCTCCGGCGAATACAACAATCCGGCTGTCAAATTAAATATCGAAACGCCGAACGGTGAAACAAAACCGGCTTACGCATTTGCAATGAAACTGCCGGATAATGCGCCGGTCGGCGCGCCGGTTGCCGGATATAAATTGCGCTTGACGGATTACGAAAAATCTCCGCTGGCGCACGTTTTGTCAATTAAATACGACCCGTATCATGGCTCGTTTATCGCGTGGTATCTCGGCGGAACGGGCTTGATTTTGTCGCTCGCTTTCGTCTTTTTCGTCGCGCACCAGCGAGTTTGGACGACAATCGAGAGAAAGGAATTTTTGGGAAATTACGAAATAGTTTTAGGCGGAAACACCAACCGCAACCATCTCGGTTTTGAAGATAGATTCAATAAATTAGTCCAGGGTCTTGAGTCCAAAGTCCAGAGTCAGATTGAATAAATTCATTTTGACTTTGAGCTTTGAACTCAAGATTCTGGACTTGAGAAGAAATTATGTCACAAGTTTTAACTGCCAACGATATTCGTGAATCAAGAGTTAGTCCTTCGTGGACGAATTATTTACCGGCTGGATTAGCCATCGTCGGCGCGCTCGTAATGATGTTTCTGCGTTTGGAAATCGGTTCAAAATTTGTCGCCGACGAATCTTTGATGATGCTCGCGCTGGCTTGTTATATTTTAGCCGCGCTGTTCCAATTGACGAATCTTTACGCGCCGTCGGAGATGTCCAGAAAAATCGGTTTGTGGGGCGCGGGACTCGGAGTTTTCTTCAATCTTTCGAGTTGGCTCGTGCGATGGGTCGGCGCGTATGACCGCGAAATTGCCAAATTGCACGACAGCGGAAATATGATTACGCCCTGGTTTTTCCGCTATATTCCGTTTGCCAATTTGTATGATTTGAGTTTGGCGTTTGCATTCGGCGCAGGGATAGTCACGCTGCTCGTCGCCAATCGAAAAAACTTTCAATTTCTGAGCGCGTTCACATTGCCGCTGGCGGCGATAATTTTAACTTTAGCGCGTTTTATCGGCAGCGAATTTATTGATTTGCCGCCCGTCCTTGATTCTTACTGGCGACCGATTCACGTCGGCACGGCTTCTCTAAGTTACGGCGTGGCATTAGTTTGTTTTGCCGTCGCCGTCATTTATTTATTGAAAGATAAAGTCAAGCCTGAAGCGATGGCGATTTGGGCGAGCGTTTTCGCGCTGCTCGTCATCGGCACAATCAGCAAATTTTCCGTCTTTACCGAAGCAGTTTATCGCGCCGGAATTTTCGTGCCGAACGGCGCGGCGGCAAAACCGATTCTGACTCCGTTTCGGCTCGATATTCCGTATGTCGGCGCGCTTCTTGTTCTCGCCGGAATTTTATGCGTCGGTGTGATTGTTTCGTTTCTGATGTATCTTTATCAAAACAACGAAGCGGCGAAAAAAATTGGTCATATTTTGCTCAAACTCTCGCTGGTTGTTCAACTTTTCGCCATCGGATTTCTCGTCGTCGGAATTAAATCCGCAACAGATGTTTATCCGAAACTGCAAGCGCAACTGGCGAATAATCCAAATCAAACTATCAAAGCCGGACGCGCGATTGCCGAAAAACAGCAGCTTTCCGCCGAACAGTTGGCGCAGCTTCAATCCGCGCAGTTGCAGCAGGGCGCGAATCAATATCTGCAAAACGCAGGCTCGCAAATGTTCTTGAGTTTGAACACGAATCCGGTCGAACTCGCCGGTTTGATTACGGCGTTTGCCGGATTACTTTTCGTCGCGTTATTCAGTTTCCGCACGGAAAAATTACGCGAAAGATTGCCGTCGCTCGAATCGCTCGACCAGTTGATGTATAAAACCGCGTGTCTGGCGTTTGCAGGCTTGGCGATGCTGTTAATTACGGGCGCGATTTGGGCGAACGAATCGTGGGGCAGACCCTGGGGATTTGACTCTAAAGAAACCGGCGCGTTAATCGCGTGGCTGACTTACGCGGCGTTTCTGCACACCAGAGTTTCGCGCGGCTGGTCGGGCAGAAGTTCCGCCTATTTCGCCATCGTCGGATTTTTACTGGTGATTTTTACATATCTCGGCGTGAGCTATTTGCTTCCCGGACTGCATAGTTACGCTTAAAAGATTTAGCCACGAATTACACGAATAATACGAATCAAAAAACCATTTCATTCGTGTTATTCGTGTAATTCGTGGCTGATTTTTGCTTAGTTGATTTTATGAAAAAAGACAATATTCTTTTCGCCGTCATCGGAATTCTCGCCGGATTCATCGGCGGATTTTTCCTGGCGAATAGTATTAACCGCAATGCCGCGTTTCAAACTCCAGCCGCGCAAATCACGTCAAACGCGCCGTTTGCAAATCCTCAAAATAATCCGCAAACGCAGAGCGTGAGCATCAAAGATAATCAAGGCGCGATGATTCCCGAAGTCGCGGAAACGCTGGACAAAGCGCAGAAAGAACCGAATAATTTCGCGGCGCAGATTCAAGCCGGACAAATGTATGCGCGGATTCAGAACACGGGAAAAGCGCAGGAATTTTTAAACCGCGCGGTCGAGGCGCACCAGGATAATTTTCAGGATTTAGCGACGCTCGGCAATGGTTTTTTTGATTTGAAAAATTTTGAGGAAGCGGAAAAATGGTATTCCAAAGCACTCGAAAAAAATCCGGACGACGCGGATGTGCGAACCGATTTAGGCTCGACTTTTATGGAACGCGCAAATCCAGACATCGACCGCGCCATTAAGGAATATCAAACTACTCTGGCGAAAAATCCGAATCACGAAAATACACTTTTTAATCTTTCGCTCGCCTTGATGCAAAAAGGCGACGCGGCGGGCGCGCAGGAAACTCTGGCGAAACTGGAAAAAGTTAATCCGAACAGTTCTCTGATTACAAATCTCAAACAAAAATTGGTGCAAAATCAAAAATAAATTACTCGACCGAAAATTTTTGAATATCGAAAATCGAGCGGCGTTCGATTTTTCCGTCCTTCAAGATAACTGTCAGGATATTATTATTCAGCGAAAACCGAAAAACTTCGGTCATCGGATATTCAAATTTATCGCCGTTTTTCATCAGCACAATCAAACGCACGTTTTCCAGCGGACTGGCAGGCGGAATTTTAACTTCTTTGGTTGTTTCGGCTGTCACAATTTTAATTGGCTTTCGGCGAACGGTTTTTTTATTTTTGACGACTGGAGTCTTGGATTTTGCTTCTTCAGTTTTATTACCAGATTCAATTTCACCAGTTTTTTCGTTAGTTTTTTCGTTATCAGACTCGTTTTTATTTTCCGTCGCAACTTTATCCGCTGCTACTGCTTTCGGCGCAATTTCCTTTGACGATTCGGAATTTTGCGGCGATTCATCCGACGGTTTCGTTTCGGCGGTTTTTTCATCCGCGCTCTTTTCTTTTTTATCTTCGATAATCGTGCCGACCGAATTCACTTTAACCGCGCCTTCTTCGGCGGATTTTATTTCCGGCGCATCCGGTTCGCCGGTTTCCGTTCCCTTTTGATAGGCGACAAAACTTCCGGCGAATTTTATTTTGAAAGTTGCCGGATTATCGTCGGGAGTTCTGCCTTCGATTCGCAAAATCAATTTTAAGGGCTGGCGAAGATAGACGATGCGTCCGGTTTCGGTCGGCGAAGTATCCGCGTAAAGTCTGATTTTCGAGAGCGGGCGCAAACCTTCTGCCGCGAAAACATCAATGTCGCCGTTAAAATTATTTGCCGTGACGTTGATAAAAACGTCGCCTTGCGAGCCGTTAAAAACGTAATAATATGAAGTCAGACGCGCATCGCCGACATCGCGCGCGCGAACGATTCCGTCAATTTCATTAGACGTAACAGGAGTCGGAAAATCCGCGTTGACCGACTGGGCTTTAATTGAAACGATTGCGCCGCAAAAAACGCAGAGCGTAAAGAAAATCTGTGCCAGCCGCAGCTTGTCATTCATCATTCGTAATTCCCAACTTTCCATTTCAAACCAATTCTTTTCGCAGGTGAAATCAACCGGAAAAATTCTTTTTGTCACGCGGTCGCGCTCTGAAATTTTGTGCAACCGTCAGCCGATTTTAACACAAGACCGCGTTTTGAAAACATTGACGTTTTGATTCGTCCGCCGCCAACAAAAAACGGCGGACGAATCCACCGTTTTTATATTTCAAATAATTGAAACTTTATGCCGCTTTCTGCATAACCTGCGTCTGCAAAATTTCTAGAGCCTTTTTCAACTGCAAATCTTCCTGCTGAACCGGCTTCGGAACAGGTGTCGGCGCGGGAGTCGGCGTTGCCTGCGGATTCGTCTGTTGATTTTCATCCGACTGGTCTTCGACATCCTGCGGGTCGAGCGGTTCGGGTTTTTCCGGCTGCTTGACTTCGACCGAAGGCTTCACGCCCGAATCGGCGCGTTCGTCCTGCAAAAATGTTTTGCCGTCAGCCGCTGCCCATTTCGCGGTCGTCAAAAGAAGCCCGTCGCCGCCGCGCAAAGTAAATAACTGCTGGTCAGTTCCCGCGCCGAAACTTTTTTCGCCGACGACTTCGCCGCGCTGTCTATCCAAAAATGCCGAAGCGACAACTTCCGCCGCGCCCGAAGTTCCGAAATCAATCAACGCGACAACTTTTCCGTCAAAAACGAATTTGGACGGGTCAGCCGCGTAAGTTTTCGTGACTTTGTTGTCGCGCCCGATGACTTCCGCCAGATTGCCGTCTTTAATAA
Organism: Pyrinomonadaceae bacterium; assembly: GCA_050996405.1. Lineage (GTDB taxonomy): Bacteria > Acidobacteriota > Blastocatellia > Pyrinomonadales > Pyrinomonadaceae > JBPCRW01. Next base: position 8,770 of record JBPCRW010000206.1, read on the forward strand.
ACAGATTGGCGACGTTCACGCCTTCCTGCAAATTGCCCGCAGACACGCCGCGCAAATCAAGCACGATTTTCTGCACGCCTTGTTTCGCCAAATTTTGAACCTGAGTTTTAACGTCGTTCGATTCGCCGTCTTCCAAACTATAAACTTTTATGACCCCGATTTTGCCCGTTTCGATGCGGGATTCGGCTTCGGGAATTTTGTATGCGCCGCGCGTAATCGTCAGCGTTTGCGGCTTCGCGCCCGCTCGCAGAACTCTTAAATTTATCGTCGAACCGGCTTCGCCGAGCATCAATCGTTTCGCGTCGTAGAGCGAAATATCGCGCGTCGCTTTCGTTCCGATATATTCGATGTAGTCTCCGGCTTTTAATCCGGCTTTGTCCGCCGGTGAACCTTTGATGACGGAAATTACATAAAGATACGACACCTGCGAAAATTCCGCGCCGATGCCGACCAAAGTATTTTGATTTTTATTCTCGAAATCCTTAACCTGTTCAGCCGTCAGATATGACGAATAAGGGTCAAGCCCGTTTGCCAGCCCGCGCAAAGCACCGGCGCGAACTTTTTCCAGGTTCGGTTCGTCCACATAATCGTTTTGAATATGCTGCAAAACGCTTTCAAAAATACGCATTTGCGCGCCCGCATCATTTACAGACTGTTGCGCGCGCGTCGCCATAAAACCGCCGATGACCGCGTAAAGCGCAATTGCCGCCGAAGCCATTGCTACAATAAATTTATTTCTGTATGACATTAAAAAACCTCTGTTCAATTGAAAATGGAAAACGGAAAGCGGAAAATGCTTGTCGGACAAATTTTTATTTTCCAATTTGCATTATCCATTTTACATTGTCGCCGTGCAAGATAAACAAACTCTTAATTCTACGGATATTTCCGATTTTAGTTTCTTACCCGAAGCGGGACGCATTCTTGCTCTCGATTTAGGCACAAAGCGCGTCGGCGTTGCCGTCTGCGACGAATTACAAATTATCGTTCGACCGCTTGAAAACGTTCCGCGCCGCAGTTGGAAAGAACTCTTGCAAAAAATCTCCGCGTTAATCACCGAATTTGATGCGGTCGCCTTAGTTTTAGGTTTGCCGTATAACTTTGACGGCAGCGAAAGTGAAATGTCGCGGGAAGCGCGTCGCCTGCACAGAAATTTTTCGCTGTCGCTCGTCATTCCCGTTTTTTTGCAGGACGAACGCGCAACCTCGTTTGAAGCGCGCGGAAAACTCTGGAAGGAAGGCGCGAATTTTAAGGAAACGCGCAAAAAAGTTGACGGCGAAGCGGCGGCGATTATTCTCGACGACTTTCTTCAATTCAAGAGAGAAACAGTCCGCCGAAAAAGGAAAAGCAAATAACAAAAATACTATCAATCGCCCTGCGCTGAAGTCGCTAAGAATTTAACACAACAAGGCGAATTTCGCTCATTTCTTCCATCGCGTAGCGCACGCCTTCGCGCCCGAAGCCGGAATCTTTTACGCCGCCGTAGGGCATATTGTCAACGCGAAAAGTCGGCACATCGTTGATTATCACGCCGCCCGTTTCGAGATTGTCGGCGGCGTATTGCGCGTTGCGTAAATCGTTCGTAAAAACGCCCGCCTGCAAACCGTATTTTGTCTGATTTGCCGCGTCAACCGCTTCCTTGAAATCGGAAAATTTTTCGACCGCCGCGACCGGCGCGAAAACTTCTTCCGACACGACGCGCATTTCCGCGTTGGTTTTTGTGACGAGGGTCGCGTCGAGCATTGCGTCCATCCGATTATTCCCGCAGAGAATTTCCGCGCCATTATTTGCGGCTTCCCGCACCCAATTCTGCGCTTTTTTCGCCGTGTCTTCGGTTATCATCGCGGAAAGTTCGGTCGCTTCGTCCAAAGGATTTCCCTTCTTCAGATTTTTCGCGCGTTCGATAAATTTATTTGTCCATTCGTCAAAGATTTTTTCGTGAATAAAAACGCGCTGAACTGAAATGCAAACCTGTCCGGCGTAAGCGAACGCGCCCATCGTTGTTCTTTCCAGCGAACGCTCGAAATCCGCCGATTCGTCAACAATGACGGGCGCGTTTCCGCCCAATTCGAGCGTCACCATTTTTTTATTCGCCTTCGATTTGATATGCCAGCCGACTTCCGCGCTGCCCGTAAAGGAAATCATTTTGACGCGCTCGTCCGCGTAAACCGAATCGATATATTTCGTGTCCATCGGCACGATTTGCAACGCGCTTTTCGGAAAACCTGATTCGAGAAAAACTTCGCCCAAAAGCAAAGCGGTCAAAGGCGTTCGCAGGCTCGGTTTAATAATTATGGAATTTCCCGAAGCGAGCGCGGGCGCGACTTTGTGACCGACTAAATTTAGCGGAAAATTAAACGGCGTGATGCCGTAAATCACGCCGCGCGGAATGCGTTTTGTATAGGCGGTTTTGCCTTTTCCCGTCGCAATCGTGTCAATTGGAATAACTTCGCCCGCAAATCTTTCGGCTTCGCCCGCTGCCCAATTAAAGGTTGCGATTCCTCTTTCAACTTCTCCAAATGCGGCTTTTATCGGCTTGGCGGCTTCGGCTGCAATCGTTTCGGCAAATTCCCGTTTGCGTCTTTCGATGCCGCCCGCGATTTTCCGCAAACTTTTGGCGATTTCAAATCGCGGCAAATTTCGCATTTTTTTGGAAGCCGTTTCCGCCGCCGCGACCGCATTTTCTAATTCGTTTTCGTTCGCCGAAAAAACTTCCGCGATTCGCTTCCCCGTAAATGGATTGTTGACCGCAAAACTCTCGCTCGCTTCGCGCCACGCGCCGTCAATCAAAATCTTTTTCGTCTGCATAAAATTTACCGCTCCATTTCGTTGCTTTCCGCTCTTACCTAAGTTAAACTTTCAGAACTTTTGAAGCAAATTTTTACGATAAAGAATTATGAAGATTTTTAAATTCGGTTTGATTTTAACTTTGCTCGCACTGTTTATTTTTGCCTGTTCACAAAACGCGACAACGGGCAACAATTCTAATGCAGCCGCGACCAACGAAACGGTTATCGTCAGTAATTCATCGGCGGTTTCCAATAATCCGGCAAACAACCAGCCTGCGACGGACGAACTGGCATCCGCCACAAAAATTTACTCGGAAACCTGCGTCAAATGTCATAAAGAAGACGGCAAAGGCGGCGAAAGCATTGTCGATGGCAAAAAAATCAAAGCTCCCGATTTCACTTCCGAACATCACAAAAATGACAAGGATTCCGACTGGATTGACACGATTGAAAACGGCGCAAAGGAAGACGGAATGCCCGCTTTCAAAGGCAAAATCAGCGACGACGATATAAAAAATCTGGTGAAATACATCCGCAAAAATTTTCAGGGCAAGCAGTAAGAATGCAAAATTCAAAACGGAAAACGCAGAATCAAAATTGAGAGCGGCGGCTATTATCCGTAAATGTTTTATGGTAATTTATTTTTGTTGGATTTTGCGTTTCGCGCTTTGAATTTTGTATTTATTTCGCACCCGTAGCTCAATCGGATAGAGTATTTGGCTTCGAACCAAAGGGTTGCAAGTTCGAGTCTTGCCGGGTGTACCAAAAATTTAAAAGAGCGTGTCATAAACAGACACGCTCTTTTATTTTGATTCTTTCGAGATTTAATTTTCCAGCTTGAAATCTTTGGGCATAAATTCCAGCGCGACAATCTCGCCGTCGGTTTTTGCGTTCGCGTCAGAGTTTGGTTTGTAGGTAAAAACTACCGGAACGTCCACCTGTTTCATCGCGCATCCGAACTGCGACTGCTGAATTTTCCGCGTGTAGGCGCGAATCTGCAAGCCCGCCGGAGAACTAGCCGAAAGTTTTAAAACCTGCGTTTCGGTTTTGAAAAAGAACGTCATTCCTTTGTTGTCGCATTCCACTTTTTCGATAAAACCCTGCTCGCGTTTTTCTCCCGCCTGCGGCTGCCGCATCGAATTTTTCAAAGCCTGCGACATTATCGCCGCTTGATTCGGCGGCGTTGAAGCGGTCGAATTATCGCTTTCAGTTGTTCCCGCAATCGCGCGGCTTTTGCTCGTGTCAACGAATCTGAAATCGTTCGGCACAAAATCGATTGCCGCGAGTTTTCCTCTGATTCCAGATTTAGAATTGGCGGATTCTTTAAAAGTCAGCACCGCGTTGAAATTGGCGAGATTCGCGGCGCATCCGATCTGCGCGGTTTCGCTTTCTTTGGAAAAAGTGACCAGAGATAAACTTTCAAAATCCTTGCTCGACAGCAAAATCGTTTCGCTATCGGTTTTGACCGCGAAAGTTATTTTGCCGCTCGCACAGACGACTTTTGTAATATGCCCGACGACTTGTTTTTCGCCCGCTTCCGGTTTCCGAACAGCTTGATTGAGAGAAATCATTCTTTCTTCCGCTTCAATTTTGGCGAGTTCTTCGGGCGTGGGCGGTTTTTCTTCAACGTTCGCGCTCTGCCGGACTAATCTCGGCTGCTGCCCGCCGTTGTTTTTCGCGGCTTCTTCATATTGTTTGCGCGAAGCCTCGAATTGCGCGCGGCTCTGATGGTAATTTTCGATGTTCGTCTTCAAACTTTCCGCGCGCGATTTTATTTGCGGCTCGTCGGAGGTTTCCGCGATTTTTTCGGCAATCTTTTCTGCCTCGTCAAATTTTTCCTGACGCATATAAATCTCTGCAATTCGCAGCGCGAACTGCTGGTTGCCGGGTTCTATCGCCAACGCTTTGCGAAGCATCTGCAACGCTTCGTCGAGATTTTCGCCGTTGACCAAACCGACGAACGCCAGCAAATCGTAGCTCGGCGCGAACGTCGGATTTAAGGCGATGGATTTTTTCAGCGCGTCGCGCATTTTGGCGGTTGTTTCGGGCGAAAATTTGGAAACAAAACCGCCCGCGTTTTCGCCGTCGCCGCGACTTAAAGCGTAGGCGTAATAGTAAAGCGCGACCGCGTTTGTCGCATTGCCGGAGACGGCTTTTTCCAGATAGTTTTTGGCTTCGTCGTATTTTGCCTGCCGAAATTTAACCATTCCGAGAGTGGCGTAAGCCGCGCTTTGTTTATCGTTTAAAGCAACTGATTTTTGCAGAAACGGTTCGGCATCGTCCATGCGGCGAATGTGATAAAGCAAATCTCCGAGATATGCGTCCGCCTCTGATTCGGAAACCGGCATAGTTTTCATTTCATCATCGAAAACGAGTTTGGTTTTTAAAGGTATATAAATATATTTGTAGCTGCTTTGCGCGACATAATTTTTCAGTTGTTTTTCCATCTGCGCGTAGGTCATCTGAAACGAATCCTGAAAGGCTTTTTCAGGCGGCGCGGCGTTCATTAAAAGCTGAAGAAATTTCCCCAATTCATCGCTTTTTCCGTTCTGCATAAAATAATGAATCAAAGCCCAGGATTCGGCATAAAAAATACTGCGCGAGTGATTTCCCTGCTCGTGAAGCTGATAATTGCTGACATTAAAAAGCGTTTCAAGCGGCAGAAGTTTTGTGCCGGTTAATAAATCTATATGGTTTTGCTTGAAAATTCCGAGTTCGACTTTTTGATTATTCTCGATCGCAAAGGTTGAATAATACTCGGCTAAACCTTCGTTAAACCAAGGCGGAACGTTGGATTTGCCGATATTTGTGTTGACCAGAAAATGCACGTATTCGTGAAAGATAACTTCAAAAGTTCGCGCGTCTTCGCCTTCGGTCGAGAGCGTGATGTAATTGACATCGTCGCCGGGCTGAAAATATCCGGCGAGAAAATCGTCAATTTTGCCGTCCGCCCGTTTCGGCTTAAAAGGTTTGTAAGCCGAGTTGCTTTTGAAAACGACGACATTTGTCTGAATTGCCGAATTAAATTTTATTCCGGCGAAAATCTGCCCGAACACTTCCCGAAACTGTTCGAGTTTTGTCGCCACGCCGCGAATATCTTTTTCCGAAGCATCTCCGATAAGATTGAAATTTTTCGACTGCACGCGAATCCATTCGTCTTTGGCGAGCGCGGAAACCGGATGGAAAATAAAGATACTCAGGACGAAAAACAAAGCAAGACGTTGATATATTTTCATATTTTTATGGTAAGAGCCTCGGAATTGAAATTTGCACAATTTTAGTAACAGTTATTTTGCCGCTTGTCAATTAAAAATTTGTCTTTGACGGTTTCTTTGCGACACCTTCCAATGTGAGTTAAGATTGATTTATGCCTTATTCATCAACTGCCGAAATGTATTTCATCATTGCGATGATGTTTTTAATTTTCGTTGTTTCCGGCGCGGCGTGTTATTTTTTCTTCAAAACTTTTCGGCGCGAAAAAAAAGCCAGAGCGGAAGAATTACTAAAAAAAGAAGTGAGGAAAAAACAGGTCGAAACTTCAAAAACCGAATAAATTTTATGACGCATCCCGCAATTCTTAATTCACGACAGACGGCTTTAATCGTCGTCGATTTTCAGGAAGCGTTTCGCAGCGTGATTCCCGAATTTCCGCAAATCGCAACGCATATCTGGATGGCGGCGCGCGGCTTTCAAATTCTGAATTTGCCGATTTTTGTTACCGAGCAGTATCCGAAAGGCTTGGGCAGAACGGCGGAAGAAGTTTTGCTCGCGCTGCCCGACGATTTCGAGTTTATCGAAAAATCCGCGTTCAGTTCGTGCGGCGCAAATGGTTTTACAGACAAATTAAAATCCGCAAATGTTTCGCAAGTTGTGTTATGCGGTTTGGAAACCCATATTTGCGTCAATCAAACCGCGCACGATTTACAAGGCGAAAATTTTCAGGTGCATCTTTTAACCGATTGCACGGGAGCGCGCGACGAACGCGACAAGCAAACCGCGATTGCCAAAATGCAAATGAACGGCGTGATTCCGGCGTGCGTCGAAATGTCGCTGTTCGAGCTTTTGCGCGATTCAAAACACGAACACTTTAAGGAAATACAAAATCTTATTAAGTGATAGGTGATGAACGATGTGTGACAAGAAAATTTCTTCACTCGCCATTCACCACTCACCATTCACCACTAAAAATGGACATTCTTTCAACACTCAACCCGCAGCAGCGCGAAGCCGTTATGACGACCGAAGGCGCGTTATTGATTTTGGCGGGCGCAGGCTCTGGAAAAACGCGCGTCATCACGGTTCGCATCGCTTATTTAATCAGCGAAAAAAATGTCGCGCCGTATAACATTCTCGCCGTCACT
>JBPCRW010000274.1:0-22518 GCA_050996405.1 Pyrinomonadaceae bacterium
TAGCGTTCGGGAATAATCACGCCGTCAACATTCCGCACTTTATCAATCTCGACCGAAGTCGTCACGTTTCTGCCGTTTATTTCATAACTCGATTCATAGCTTTTGACCTGCCCGCTTTTATTGTCAATCAGAAAATCCGTGTAGTAGCCTTCGGGCGACGTGATGCGAAAACCCTTTTTATTTTTTAAGTTTTCAGGCAGAGCGGAAACGGCAAAACCTTCCGCGCCGAGTTTTTGCAACAGCGGCAGTCCTAAACGATTGAGCGGCGGAAGGCTAAAACCGTTGATTGAACAAAACGTGCGCTCGCCGTCAAAAATCTGCTTGAGCGGCTGAAACGGATTTGTTATATCGACACGATATTTTTCGCCCGAAAAAACAAACGCGAAACCGGCTGGAATCGTCATCGTCGGACCGCCCGAAACATCTGCCGTGCCGCGAATAATCAGCGTTTTCATATTCTTAAATTTCTCTCCGCCGTGCGCCGCCAGAGTCGCTCTGGCAAGTTCGAGAGCCGCCGAATCGGTAGTTTTATCGTCAATTTTTAATTTAGCTTGAATAATCGAACCGAAAACTGCAATTACGATTAAAAGCAAAAAAATTCTTTTCATATTGTCCTCAACTTGTTTTACGAAGAATAGCGCAAAAACAGAAAAAGATGAAGAACGAATGTTCGTCAAAACAGGCGTTCTTCATCTTTTTAAATTTAACGGAAATTAGAAACTAAACCGCATCGTCAATTGAACGCAGCGATTAGCCGAGGTGCCGTTGCAGGCGAAATTGCCGAAATTGCTATTAGAATTATATTGACCGAATCGGTCCGAGCTTAAATTGTTAATCGGATTGTTCAAATTAACGTGGTTGAAAAGATTGCCTATCATCAATCCAAACGTTAAGTTATACGGCTTATCGCTGCCGCCTCCGCCAAAAAATCCGCCGCGACCGCCTCCGCCGCCCATACCACCGAAACCGCCGTCGCGTTCACCGCGACCGCCGCCGCCTTTTCCGCCTCCGCCGCCTTGTCCTTGCGAATCGACAACAGCTTTCGAGCCGCCGAAACCAATCGTTTTGCTAAAATTCAGATTGACCGAAAACGCGCCCGGACCGCGCCCGTAATTGCGCGGAATAATTGTCGTATTGGGATTTGCGATGCCGCTAATATTACAGAACGAGAAATTTAATCCGCGCTGCGCGCAGGCGTTTGCCAACTGCGAATAAGTCGGACGCTCTGTAAACTTGGAGTCACGATTGCTGTCAACGCCGGTCAAGATGTTAAAAGGCGCGCCCGAACGAGCGATGATAATCGGACTCATCCGCACATTCCAGGGCAGTTGGACCGAACCGAAGAAAGAAAAATAATGTCTGATGTCCTGCGTAGAATTGCTGTATTCGCCGCTGAAATCATAACTGTAAGCCGGAAAAGTTTGCGCGCCGTCGCTGTTGCTTTTGGCAAATCCCAAACGATAGTTCGCGCCGAACGTGATTTTAGAACCGAGCGACGAACTAAGACCGAAAATCAGTTGCTGCTGGTTGGCAACGCCGTTCGATTCAAATTGATAAATATTGCCCTGCGTCGGGTCGGGTCGCAATGCCTGAATTTGCGCGGTGGTTGTCGGACAAACGCTGGTGAAACCGCAAACCGGCGCGTTGACGTTCACCGTCCGAAGCTGATGAATCGTGCGGCTACCGACATAGTAAATCGAACCTTTCGTTTTAAAAGGCAGTTGCCGTTCGACCGACAGCGCGTATTGATAAATCGTCGGTGCTTGCAAGCCGGAATCCGTCCGGCGAACCGTAAATGTTCCGGGCGCGACTGCCTGAATCTGCGCGATGGTCGGCACATTCGTCACGCCGTTCAGCGAGAAAATCGACTGTCCTAGAAGTCCCGTGTTTGACGTAACAATGTATTGAACCTGATTCGTTCCGTTAAAACGATTCGTCTGCAAGGTGAAGTCATCGCCGAAACGGTCATAGAAAATTCCCGCGCCGCCGCGAAATACTGTTTTCGGCTGTTTCGCTCCGCCCGCGCCCGGCGCGTAAGCAAAACTAAAACGCGGCGCGACATCAAAATTATCCTTGATGTTATTTTGATTTTCGTAGCGTAAGCCGAGACTCAAAGTTAATTTCGGTGAAATTTTCCAGTCGTCCGTCACAAATAAGCCAGCATCAAACTGCGACACGCTCGCCAGAGGATTTCCGCCTGTAATAGCGAACTGGCTCGGACTAAAAATCGGGTTCGTATTGCCCAAAAGATTTTGGCGATACTGCTCGATTGACGAGAAAAGAACCGCGCCCGTCAAAGGGTCGCGCACGCCCGCAAAGGTGAACGTGCCGCCGAAACCGGATTCCGATTGGTCGTTGATTTTTTGGTCGCGCAATCGCACGCCGAATTTAACCGCGTGCTGGCTGTTTTTACCGAGCGTCGTCGTCGTGTAATTTTGCAGTTCAAAGTAGTTGGTATTTGTATAATTATTTCCGATTTGCGCGCCGCCGCCCGTGAACGCGCCGGAAACATTGATTGTCGGAATCGAATTATCGCCAATCTGACTGCGATGTTCGCGCGAATATTCAAATCGCGTTTCGTTGACCGTCTTCGGACTCAGAATTGCCGTTTCCGTCAAACGAATTTCGTGTTCGGTGCCGGAGCTTTCGGAAGCCAGACTCGGCAAACTGAAATTTCCGATATTCTGATTTTCGGCTTTAGTGCGCGTAAAGTTGTAGCGCGCAACCAGCGTATTACTCGCGTTGATTTGATAATCGATGCGCGGGCTGATTGTAAAACGCTGCGACGGCTGGCTTATGTCCTGCTGAAACGGAACAATGTTAAACGAAGAATCCAAAACATTGGCGTTAACGACTACGCTGTTTTCGGTATTGCGATTATTGATATCCAAAAAGAAGGACGCTTTTCCCTTTTTAATCGGACCGGAGATATTTCCACCGAAAAATTTCAACTGCGTCGGAGCGCGATTAAACGCGAACGGGTTGCGCGAATTTAAACTTTCGTCATTAAAATTGAAAAACGCGGTGCCGCGAAATTTATTGCTGCCGGGTTTGGTTAAAATTTCGATGCGACCGAAACCGAGCCGGTCATATTCCGCCGAAAATGGATTCGAGTTGATGCGGATTTCGCGGATTGATTCTTTCGGCGGAAGCTGCCCGCCGGTAAAACCGTCAATATAAATCTGTCCGCCGTTCGGTCCCGCCGAAGGTCCGGCAAGAGCCTGCAAAGCCGCCGCGAGGTCGTCAGGGTCGTCCGGCAAAGCGTCCAAATCCTTGCCCTTTAAAACCAGCGCGCTGGCGTTATTGTCCTGGTCTGTGCTAACGCCCGTGTCAGCCGCGACCTGCACTTCTTCTGTAATTGCCTGAATTGACAAAGCGACCGTCAAATCCTGTTTCTCGCCGCTTTTAACTTCGACATCCGAGTTTTCGTATAAACCGAATTTCGGAGCCGTAACTCGCACAATATATTTGCCGGGAGACAATCCGTTGACGGTAAATTCGCCGTCTTTATTTGTGACAGCGGTTTTTTCTTTGGCGTTGGCATCAACCGCAATTACAGTCGCGCCGCCAACCACTCCGCCCTGAATGTCAACGACCTGCCCGCCGATACTTCCCGTTTGCTGGGCAGCTACGCTTAGGCTCGCAGCGGCAAACAAAATTAACAATATAAATGATTTAAAAAATTTCATAGTATGACCTTTAAATTAAAATAATGACTGAATTATCAATTCATTAGAAACAGCTAGAATAATAAAAATTTTTCGGCGGCGATTTTGTTTTTATCAGGCTCATGAATCACCGCCGAACTGATAAAAGAATAATTCCGATTAGCGTCCGGCTTTTAAGGAGTTCCGATGCCGTCGTCCAATCCCGGAATGGTAAAGCCGGAATCTGTTCCGCCGTTGCCGCGCCGTCTGCCGCCGCCGCCCATCTGACGAGCTTTAAAAAATGGCTCGACACCGGAAACGAGTTTGATGGCGGTTGCGCGCGAAGCGTCCGCGCCGGTTGTGCTGGAAATCGCAATCGCATCTCCAACTTTTAAATCTGCCAGCGCGATTGTCGGAAAGCGGTCTAACAAATCGTCAAACGCGCCGCGCGCGCCGCGCATTCCGCCGCCTTCTCTCATACCATTCGGCGGAGTTTGTCCTTGACTGTTTCCTTGTCCGCTCGGCTGTTGCGGCGGGCGTGTCGTCGAATTACTAACGCTCTGACCGTTTGCGCCCGTCGGCGGCTGCGTTCCTCCGCCGCCCTGCCCGCGCATCGCCATCATCTGCGCGAATTCCGCCGGAAATTTCTTGAGTATAGAATTGTCGTTGACGGTAATCGTGACGGGTTTATTGGTCTGAATATCTTTGATGGTGATTTCATTTTTCGCCGCGTCAATCGCCGTAATCGTTCCGCCGATTGTTTTAAATGAACCTGCAACAACGCGCTCGGCTCTGAAAGTCATGCCGTCCGCGCCTTTATCGCCAAGCGCGCGCACCTGGTCGCCGACTTTTAATTCGGCAAATGAACTGGTTTTCGCGTCGTCAAACTTGACCGAATCCGGCGCGTAGCGGCGATAAGTTATATTTAATTTCGGCGAAACGACGATACTTTGCTCACCCGCCATTCCGCGCGAAGCAATCGTAAAATCCTGTTTTTCGGCATCAATCGAAACAATTCGACCGGAAATGCCGCGCGTTTTCCAAGCCTCGCGGTCGGTTTCGTTGCGTTTGGTAATATCGGCTTTGGTCATTATATAAACCGATTTTGCCGGAATGCTTTTTTTGTCATCCGATAAAATTCCGGTGACTGCGATTTTGTCGCCCGCGCCGACTTCCGCCAGACTCGAAGCGACCGCCGCTTTCGGGTTTGGATTTTCGGGCAGCACGCGCTTATATTCAGTCGCGCCGGACAATTGGACATCAACCGCGCCGTCTTTTGTCTGTAAAACGATTTTGCCGTCGGCGATATTTGTCACCTCGCCCGTCAGGACGCTCGGCTTTGGAGACTGCGCCCAAACAGTCGAATTTATAACGCCGAATGAAACTATAAGACCTAATAAAAATAATAATTTACGCATTTTCGATTCTCTTTCTTCGATTCAAATAATCAACCGATTTTTTATACGCGGCAATTCGCGCGAAAGTTGCTTTCAATTTAAAGACACTTTCCCGCGCCGAAAAGTTACTTTCAATTTACTATTTCTGAAAAATTATTTTGTCGAATAAGTTTTGAGGAAAAATAACTTTCAATTTTACGCGGAATAATATCAATTTTTCTGCCATTTGGTTGCCGAGCGAGCCGTTAAAATAATTCCCAAACTGACGATAAATAAAAAGAAAAGCGAGAAAGTCCAGATATACGGCAGCGATAAAAGCAGCGTCCAGACAAACGCGCCGACCAGCAAGGCGACCGATTCGGATTGAATATTTTCCGGTAAAATGTGTTTTTGAAGCCACTTTCCGAAACTTACCTGCAAGGTCACACGCCCGAAAACGTAAGATAAAATCAGCAGCACGAACGCCATCAGGCTGACAATCACGCCCAGATAATTCGGCAGAAATTTCAAACTGCCGAAGACTCCGAAAATAAAAGTTAAAAACCCCAAAAGACCAATTCCGGCGATTTTTGAAGTTGAAAGCTGAAAACGCGCGACCGAACGGCTGACCGCGCCGGGCGCAATCGTCACGACGGCGAGCGAGACGACGAACCAGAATAAAATTGCTAACAGACGCTGCACAAGAAACGACCACGTTAATTGCGGCGAAAGAATTTGCGCCGGATTTCTGGCTAAATCGCGGATTTCTTCTTCAAATCCGCCGATGATAATTGATTCTTTTCCGGTCGCGCGCAGCGGTTCGAGTCGTTCGTGTTTATAAGTTCCGCCGAAAATAATCACGTCGCCGCCGATAAACGCATCCTGTTTTTGAATAATATTTCCGCCGATTGCGGCGACATCGCCTTCGACACTGCCTTCGATTATGACATCGCCGCCGAACGCCAGAACGCCTTTCGCGTTTTTCGGAATGACGACGTTTTTTCCGAAAGAATAAACTTCAACGCCTTCGGCGACGATTGTATTTTCATCCGGTTGGGAAATTGACTGGGCGCAAATAGAAAAAGTGAAAAGAAGGGCAAACAAAAATCCCGCCAACCAAACCCGAATCGGGAAAGCAGGAATGACAAAAATTTTTATTTGAACGTTGGAATAAAACACGCGGCAAATTTCAAGACCGTTTAGATTCGTAAATATGGCGGGAAATCCAAATTACCAAAAATGTAATCGCGCCGAACAGCAAAGCTAAAATAATCGCCGTATTGAAAATTGGTTGACTACCGAAAGCGCGTAGAATAACCGTCATTCCGACGATTAAATCGTATATCAGATGACCCGTAAAATTCAGAACCGCCAGCAGTTGTTCGCCGAATCTGCCGAACGAATCAAAAACGGTTGAGGTTTCCGCGCCGAGTCCGGCAGCGATAATCAAAAAAAGAAACGAGCAGAAAAAAAGCGCGCGAAATCTTTCGTCTTTCGAGCGCAAACCCTTGACATTTGTTTCGGCTCGTGTCGCCACAATACGCGCGAAATTTTCCGGCAATTCGATTTTCGCCTTTTCGTCAAACGCCGTCTCCAGCACGGAAAACATTCGCTTTTGCAGATTCAATTCCGCGAGACAATCCTTGCATTCCGCGATGTGTTTTTCCAAAATAATTTCTTCGCGCGGCGCGAGTTCGCCGTCGAGATACGCGGCTATTTTTTCACGCGAACATTTTTTTTCAGTTGTCGCATTCGGCAAATTCATTTTCGTAAAACTATCTCAAAAACATAACCGTTACTAAATTCCCGTAAATCCGCGTTCGATAAAAATCTCACGCATTATTTCACGCGCTCTGAACAAGCGATTTTTCACCGTGCCGAGCGGCAGGTTCATCACTTCCGCGATTTCGTCGTAGCTTAAATCCTGCGTGTGACGCAGCACGATCAATTCGCGGTAAGCGGCGGGCAGGCATTTGATAACCGCGTCAATTTCCTCGCGCCATTCGCCGCGTTCGCGTTCCTGTTCGGGCGAGAGCCGCTTGCTTTCAAATTCCAGTTGATACGCGCCGTCTGCGTTTTCGGTTTCGATACTTTGCTCGCGCTGCGGCTGCCGCCGCAGATAATCAATCGCCGCGTTGTGCGAAATTTTCTAGAACCACGTCGAAAATTTATATTCAAAGCTGTAACGCGACATCGAATTATAAACTTTGATAAAAACTTCCTGCGTCACGTCGAGCGCGGCATCGTAATTGCCGACCATTCGATAAACGTAAGTCGTAATCGGTCGCTGGTAGCGTCGGACGAGTTCTTCAAAACCGTCTTCGCGTCCGGCAATGGCTTTTGTAATCAATTCGCCGTCGGACAGCGCGCGTAGATTTTCTGCGGTTAGTGTGTTGGTTTTCATAACACAAAGCTGTTACGTTCGATTTCTAAATTCGGTTTCAATAATATGCGTTTTAGTGCAAAGTGCAAAATGAAATGCGAGTAAATCATCGTGTGTTTTTTAACGGAACGCCTTCAATTTTGAATTTTGAACCTTACGTTTTGCATTTTCAAAGTTTTCCGGCGCGGTCAAACAACGGTTTTCACTTTCGCAACATCATAAAAAATATCTTGCTTAGTTTATTAAACGTCGCATAATATAAAGCGACTAAGGAAAAAATTTATGGCTGCCGCGTCTTCCCCGAAATTTGCCCGCATCGGCGATTTGCAAAATTGGATTTTACTGTTTTTTATTCTCACTTTTAGTTCCGTCGCGGCACTTGCTCAGCAGCCGCAATCGACTCCTCCGTCGAACGATGCCGACCCCGAAAAACCAATCAGCGTCACAACCGATTTGGTGACGCTGACTTTAACCGTGCAAGACCCTTACGGTCGTTACGTTTCGGGCTTGGGCAAAAACGCTTTTACGATTTTAGATAATAATCAAGAGCAGAACATCACGTTTTTTGACGACACGGACGCGCCGATTTCGGTCGGAATTTTGTTCGACGTTTCCGGTTCGATGAGCGGCGAAAAAATTCAGCGCGCGCGAACGGCTCTGGAACGATTTATCAACACCAGCCATCCGATGGACGAATATTTTCTGATTGCCTTTAACAGCCGCGCCCAGCTTTTGCTTGACCGGACGCGCAACGGCGAAGCGGTTTTGGATAAACTGGCACTCGTTCAGCCGAGAGATAATACCGCGCTTTATGATGCGTGTTATCTCGGCGTTGAGCGCGTCACGCGCGGCACGCATCAGAAAAAAGCTCTGCTGATTATCAGCGACGGGCAGGACAACAGTTCACGATATAATTTTGGCGAAGTGCGCCGCCTTCTGAAAGAATCGGATGTGACGGTCTATGCGGTCGGAATTTTGAGCGGCAGCGACGCGGGAAGTTCGCTCGGCATGCAGGGGCAGGCATTTTTAGACGAACTTGCCGGAGTGACAGGCGGCAAATCTTTTTACCCGCAAACGAAAGTCGAGATGGACGAAATTTTTGAGCGTATCGCGCTCGAACTGCGTCATCAATACTCAATCGGCTACACGCCCAAAGATTTTGCGCCCGACGGAAAATGGCGTAAAGTAAAAGTTAAAATCAAACCTCCGCGCGGTCTGCCGCGTCTAACGGTGCGAGGTCGTGACGGATATTACGCTACGCCAAATACGACCGTCAAATAATTTTACGCTTTTTCTTTTGACGACATAAATGATGAAAAAAACTTTTGCGAATATATTTTTGCCCGTTTTTTGCGCGGCTTTGACAATCGCTTTGGCATTTATTTTTTACCCGCGAGCCGAAGCGCAGACTGTTCAGAGAACGCAGAAAACTCCGACTCCGATTCCGGTCATAAAAACTCCCGTGCCGCAGCCGACGGTCAACCCGACACCTACGCCGGATGAAGTAATTCGCATTGAAACCGAAGAAGTTACTTTGAACGTGAGAGTCGTTGACCGCAATAATCGTCCGATTAACAATGTTCCCGAATCCGCTTTTAAGGTCTATGAAGACGGCGTTCCGCAGACGCTGACCAGTTTTTCAAAAGGCGAAGTTCCGACCAATTATTCGCTGGTTTTAGATAATTCCGGCTCGCTTCGTCCGCAGCTCGAAAAAGTTATCGAAGCCGGTAAAATACTTATCGGCACGAATCGTCCCGACGACGAAACCAGCATTATTCGTTTTGTCAGTTCCGACAAAATCGAAATCACTCAGGATTTTACTTCAAATAAAAATGACCTTAACGACGCGCTCGACAATCTTTTTATCGAAGGCGGGCAAACCGCGATTATCGACGCGGTTTATTTAGCGGCGGAAAAAGTTGACCAATACGAAAAATCGCGCGACCCGAACGATAAAAAACGCCGCGCCTTGATTCTGGTTTCCGACGGCGAAGACCGCGACAGTTTTTACAAAGAACAGCAATTATTTCAACTGCTGCGCGAAACCGACGTGCAGATTTACACTATCGGTTTTGTTAATGACCTGGAAAAAGAAGGCGGATTCATCAGCAAAAGCCCGCAAGCCAAAGCCAAATCTCTGCTCGAACGCCTGGCATCGGAAACCGGCGGAAAGTCGTATTTTCCGAATTCCACAGGCGAACTGAACGACATTGCCAGAGATATTTCCAGCGAACTGCGAACGCAGTATCTCATCAGCTACGCGCCGACCAACGATAAAAAAGATACGACTTTCAGAAATATCAAAGTGACGGTTGACGATGGACCAAACAAGGAAAAACGCATCGCCATTACCCGTTCCGGCAGAACCGCCGCGCCGTCAAAACCGGGCAGCACTCCGGCTCTGCAAAATCAAACCGGACCGTAAATTTTATTTTTCGCGGAAAATAAAAAGACGGCGGGAATTTAACATCTCCCTGCCGCCTTTTTATTTTTGTGAATAATTATTTTTCAGGCACAGAACCCGCAATTTTCTTGCGCGTCGTTTCGCCCGTGTCGATAACGGGAATTCCTTCGCCGACTTCCGAATGCGGGCGCGGAATGACGTGAACGCCGACGACTGTTCCGACTCTGCGCGCCGCCGCCGCGCCCGCGTCAACCGCCGCTTTGACCGCGCCGACTTCGCCGCGCACAATCGCCGTCACCAGCCCCGCGTCAATTTTTTCGTAGCCGACGAGTTTAACGTTCGCGGCTTTGACCATCGCGTCCGCCGCTTCAATCATTGCCACCAGCCCCATACATTCAACCATTCCGAGTGCTTCCATAATTTTTCACCACATTCTTAATTTTATATTTTCAACGCAGATACAGCATCGCCAAAAGCGCGCCGACGGCAAACAGAATCAAAACACCGGCAGTTATCAAAAACCAGATGTTCAACGAACCCTGCGGTTGCTCCCAAACGACTTCGACATTTTTTCGCTGCGGCGGTTTTGACTGGCGGCGAACGACGGCGGCAGTTTTCAAAACCGTTTCCTTTTCCGCGCCCGACTGTTTATTTTTATTTCCCGCCTCTTTAACTTCAGCCGTTTTAGTTCTACCGTTAATTGATTCGGCAAACGGTTTTTCAATCGGTCTCTTGCCGACAATTTCTTCCGTATCGGGTTCGGCAATAGCATTTTCCGTAGCCGTCCGTTCGCCGTTTTCAGTCTTTGCGGACGAAACTTTTCCGTTCGTCATCTCCGGCGCAACCGACGCGCCGCAACTGTAGCAAAAGAGCGCGCCCAACCGCACATCCGCGCCGCAGGATTTACAAATTTTATTTTCTACGGATGTTTCGACTGTCATTTCCAGTTTCTACTGAGCCACAAAATTATATACGACAATTCCCGAAACTTTTACCGGACAACCATTAAGAGTTGTCGGGCTGAATTTACTTTGCAGAGCCGCTTGTTCAGCCGCCTGCCGCAGAAGCGGGTAACCGCCGACGGCTTTTGCCGTCTCCACATTCCCCTGCTTGTCAATCATCACTTGGATGTTGACCGCGCCGCTTGCGTGAACCGCTCTCGCTACTGGCGGATATGACGGCGTGACCAAATTTACAGACTTTCCGTTAAGAACGCCGATTGAAATTTGCTGCGATGAAGTTTGATTATTCGATTCAGAAGCGATTTTAAATTCAGTGGCTCGCGCGCCGAAAACAACCGGCTCGTTCGGACAAATAGGATTCGTTGATTTCGTTTTCCGCGCGACCGTTCTACGTTTTACAGTCGTTCTTTTGACTGACCTTTTTGCAGTTTGCGCTTTCGTCACAGACGGCAAAATTGCGAAAAAACAAAAAACGGAGAATGCCGCAGCCATCAAAACTATCGAGTTTTTATTTCCCATAATTTCTCTTATGAAACCTTCGCAAAAATTTCTTTCTCGTCGCCCAAATCACGCGCCGACGGCGTGATAATCGTTTTCGCCGTCACATAAATTTTCTCGCCTTTTTGAATGGCGCGGCGCACGTCGTCTTCGCTGACAAAATCAACTGCGCTCGGTTTCGCGCCGTTCGTCGCATTTCCATTTCTCAATTCGTGAATAATAGTTTTTACGGGGCTTTCCGACTGCGGATTCTGCGCGGCGGTTTGCGGAATTTGTCTTTCGACTTTAACTTCCGCCGTTTCCAACGGAGTTTCCGCAATTTTCTGACGCAAAAATCTGTCAACAATCGCGGCGATTTCTTCGCGTTTTACCGCTTGACGATTCGCGGTTTTCAATTCCGCATTCCGCGCTCCAAAATCCGCAATCGGCTGACTTTGGACTTTGGACTTTGGACTTTGGACTGGACGAGTTTCAAACGCGACGCGCTTGATGTCCATCAAATGAATCGGCGAAACGTTATCCGAAGTCACATTGCCGCCCCAAGAGCCACAGCCTAAAGTCATCGAAGGCGGTAAATCTGTCGAAAATCCGATTGCGCCGTGCGTCGTCGGCGTATTGATGACGACGCGCGAAGCGGGCATCTGCTCGCCGAAATTTATCGCGGCTTCACGATTTTGCGTGTGCATTCCGGCGGTGTGTCCCATTCCGCCGAACTGCAAAATTTCCAAGCATCTCTGCGCGCCCTGTTCGATTCCGTCCACGACAAAAAACGCCAGCGTCGGCGAAAGTTTTTCGATTGACCAGGGGAAATCGCGCCCGACTCCGCCGCAATCGGCAAGCAGACAGCGCGTTCCGGCAGGTATGGAAATTCCGGCAAGTCCGGCGATGTATTCGGCAGATTTTCCGACAATCGCGGGATTCAAAGTTCTCTGCGGCGTGAGCAAAATTTTCCCAACCGCGTCCGACTCGGTTTGATTTAAAAAATGTCCGCCCTGCGCTTTAAATTGTTCACGAACCTGATTTGCGATAGGCGCGTCAACGACGACCGACTGCTCGGACGCGCAAATTGTTCCGTTGTCAAAACAAGTTGAAGTTAAAATATCCGCAACGGCTTTTTCGACGTTTGCAGATTTTTCGACGAACACGGGAACATTTCCGGGTCCGACACCGAATGCCGGTTTGCCGGATGAATACGCGGCGCGAACCAATCCGATGCCGCCCGTCGCCAAAATTACGGCAGTGCGTTTGTGCTTCATCAAGGCTTCCGTGCCTTCGATGGTCGAATTTTCCAGACACATTATCGCTTCCGCCGGAAGACCTTCTTTAACGGCGGCTTCGCGCAAAACCCGCGCCGTCTCCGCGATACATTTCGCGGCTGAAGGATGCGGCGAAAGCACAATCGCGTTTCTGGATTTAATGGCGATGATGATTTTGAAAATCGCCGTCGAAGTCGGATTCGTCGAAGGAATAATCGCGGCGACGACTCCGCGCGGGCTGGCGATTTCGGCAATCGAGTCGGTTTCCTTAATCACGCCGACGGTTTTCAAGTTTTTGAAATAATTCCAGACATCTTCGGACGCGAAACGATTTTTTTCGCGCTTGTCTTCGGCTTTCCCGAATCCGGTTTCGTCACGCGCCATTTGTCCGAGCCGCAATGATTCACGCAGTCCGGCGTTTGCCATCGCCGCGCAAATGCGGTCAATTTTCGCCTGGTCGAATTTCGCCACCGCAGCCCAAGCGCGATGCGCCGCTTCAACCGCGTTGCGCGCCTGTTCGACCGATTGTAAATCTTGATGTTCGGACATTTTCAGATTTTGGATTTTGGATTTTGGATTTTGGATTTGCCGAAATCACACGACCAATCTAAAATCTAAAATCCAAAATCTAAAATTATTTATTTCTCGTCTTGCTTCTATCGTTCGCCGAAATTTCACTTCCCGCTTCGCCGGCTCCGAGTTGTCCGCGCGAGCCGCCGCCGATGGCTTTGTCGTCAGTGCGGTAACCGACACCTTTCGGCAGAACTCTTTCGACTTCGCCGTGCGGACGCGGGATGACGTGAACCGAAATTAATTCACCGACCCGACGCGCCGCCGCCGCGCCCGCGTCCGTCGCCGCTTTGACCGCGCCGACATCGCCGCGCACAAAAATCGTCACGTAACCCGCGCCGATATATTCCTTTCCGATAAGCTGGACGTTGGCGGCTTTAACCATCGCATCCGCCGCTTCGACCGCGCCGACAAAACCTTTGGTTTCAACCATTCCGAGTGCTTCAAGAGACATTTAATTATTTCCTCGCTTTTAAAATCTAACTGCCAATAATTTTAATATAAGACTTGCGTAAAGGCTAAACATTACACGCACAATTCGCAATAATCAAGTTTGAAACAATTGACATCCGCGCTTTAAAGACGATATATTTCAACATTAAGACGTTTTCGGCGGCAATCTGCTTTTAAGGGAAATAATCATTAAAAAATGTCATTAACACTCGGCGAAAAGTTGCGACAAGCCCGTGAAGCTCGTGGTATAACCATCCGCGAGGTTGCCGAGCAGACGCGAATTTCCGCGCTCTATCTGGAAGCCATCGAAAATAACGATTATCGCTCGCTGCCTGGCGGAATTTTCAACAAAGGATTCGTAAAATCCTACGCCAAACAGGTCGGCGTTGACGAACAGGAAGCCTTGCAGGATTACAATCAATTAGTCGCCGAACAAGGCGAGATTTCCGACGAGCCGAAATCTTATCGCCCCGAAGTTTTGACCGACGAACGCAGCCGTTCTTCCCTGCTGCCGACAATTATTTTCGCCGTTATTATTTTAGGTCTGATGGTCTGGGGAATTTTAGCTTTGCGAAACTGGTATGAAAACAGCCGGAATCAGCCGGTTGCCAATACAAACGCCAATAAATCGGTGAATATCGCTAATTCAAACGTTAATGCAGGCAATACCAATACAACGCAAAACATTCCAATCAACGAAATAAAAGTTGAATTTAAATCCAGCGCGCCAATCTCCGTCACATCAACCGTTGACGGAAATAGAAAGACCGAAACTGTTCCGGCGAATGAGCCGAAAACATACACGGCGCAGCAAAGTTTGAAGCTAAGTTATTACAAAGGTTTTGCCGACAAAGTTCAGCTAACAATCAACGGAAAACCGATTACGCCTCCGCCCGCTCCGGCAAGGGGAAGCGTCATCGAATTTGAAATTAACAAGGATAATATCGCGCAGATGCTGCAAAGCGGACTCGTCGGCGCGTCTGTGTCGCCGGTAACGCCAAGTGCTACTCCGCGTCCAAAACCGCTTCCGAAAGCGACTCCGAAAGCGACTCCGAAACCTGTTCCGACGGCGACACCCGCGAAACCGCGACCTGCCGGAAATGCTAATGTCCGGTGATGAAAAGATTTATGGCGTTTTTACGACGACTAGAATTTAGTTGTATTAATAGTTACTACATAAAACGCCCGCCGGAAAAGTGCGGGCTTTTTTGTTCGAGCAATGTAGAAGCAGGTCTTGTGCCTGCCCAGTGCGGCGAATGCCGCAACCATTGTTTGTCAATTTAAAAATTTAAATGAATTTTTCAGCCTGTCGGCTGATTGGGCAGGCACAAGACCTGCTTCTACAAATTTAATTATGCTTATCAATGAAATCAAAGAAGGATTGACTTTTGACGACGTTTTGCTCGTTCCCGCATTCTCCGAAATTCTGCCGAACGAAGTCGAAACCGCGACCAAATTTTCGCGCAATATCAATTTAAATATTCCGCTTTGCTCGTCGGCGATGGATACGGTGACGGAAGCCGCACTAGCAATCGCGCTCGCCCAGCAGGGCGGTATTGGCGTGATTCATAAAAATTTTTCGATTTCGCAGCAAGCCGAAGAAGTTGACAAAGTGAAACGCTCCGAAAGCGGGATGATTGTTGACCCCGTAACGATTCGTGACGACGCGCTCGTTTCCGAAGCGTTGAATATTATGGAACGATTCCGCATTTCGGGCGTTCCGGTCGTGGACGAAAATGGTTTGCTGGTCGGGATTATCACGAACCGCGATTTGCGTTTTGAAACGCGCTTTGACATTCCGGTTTCCGAAGTGATGACGAAACAGCCGCTTGTCACCGTTCCAGTCGGCACAACTTTAAACGAAGCTAAAGTAAAACTGCAAAAACATCGCATCGAAAAACTGCTGGTCGTTGACGACGACGGGCGTTTGAAGGGTTTGATTACCGTTAAAGATATTCAAAAAGCGATTCGTTATCCGCTCGCCGCCAAAGATAATTTGGGCAGACTGCGCTGCGCTGCGGCAATCGGCGCGACCGGAGATTTTATGGAACGCGCCGAAGCGTTGATAAATTCGCGCGTTGACGCAATCGTCATAGACACGGCGCACGGACATTCAAGCCGCGTCATCAAAGCCGTCAAAAAAGCCAAAGCGAAATTTTCCGGCGTTGAAATTATTGCCGGAAACGTGGCGACTGCCGAAGCGACAAAGGCACTGATTGATGCCGGAGTTGACGCTGTAAAAGTCGGAATCGGTCCCGGCTCAATTTGCACGACTCGCGTCGTCACGGGCGCGGGCGTTCCGCAGATTACGGCGATTACCGAATGCGTCGGCGCGGCGAAAAATTCGGGCGTTCCGGTTATCGCCGACGGCGGCGTAAAATTTTCCGGCGATGTCGCAAAAGCGATTGCGGCGGGCGCGGATTCGGTGATGATTGGCTCTTTGTTTGCGGGAACGGCGGAAGCTCCCGGCGAAGTGATTTTGTTTCAGGGTCGCTCGTTTAAAACCTATCGCGGAATGGGTTCAATCGGCGCGATGAAACGCGGTTCAAGCGACAGATATTCGCAGGAAGGCACGATTTCCGATTCAAAATATGTTCCCGAAGGCATCGAAGGGCGCGTCGCCTACAAAGGAACGCTGGAAGAAATCTGCACGCAGTTAGTCGGCGGCTTGCGTTCGGGAATGGGCTACACGGGCTGCAAAACTATTAAGGAATTACAGGAAAACGCGCGTTTTATTCGCATTACTTCGGCAGGGCTGCGCGAATCTCACGTTCACGATGTCATCATCACGAAGGAAGCACCGAATTACAGTTTGGAAAGTTAAATTTCATAATCTTATTTCAACTGCTCAAGTAAATTTTCCCACTCTTCGTAAAGTGATTTGACGAGTTTTTCGTTTCGCTGAAATTGACTCGTAACTTTCTGCAATCTGCCTGCGTCGGAAGCGATTTCCGGCTGGCTCATTTGCAAAGTTAGCTGCGACGATTGTTCTTCTAATTTCGGAATTGAAGTTTCGATTTCCCTGATGCGGCTTTCGATTTTTTGCAGTTGGTTTTTCGATAATTGGTTTTTGGCTTTAGGTCTTTGGTCTTCGTTTCGTAATTCGTAATTCGTAATTTGAAATTTGTCTTTCTCTGACTCTTGACTCTCGACTCTTGACTCTCGACCGGATTTTTGTTCGTGATATTCGCTGTAATTACCGTCGAAAATTTCCGCCCGTTTATTTTCTTCAAACGACAAAATCCGCGTGGTAATTCTATCGAGAAAATAGCGGTCGTGGCTAACGGTAATTATTGTTCCGCCAAAAGCGTCGAGCGCGGCTTCGAGAGCTTCGCGCGAAGGAATGTCGAGATGATTCGTCGGCTCGTCCAAAACCAAAACGTTTTTGTTCGAGTAAATCAATTTGGCTAGACTGAGCCGACCCTTTTCGCCGCCCGACAAATCGCCGACGCGCTTGAAAACATCTTCGCCCGTGAACAAAAATCTGGCGAGAAATCCGCGCAGTTCGCCGTTGTCGGCGTTCGGCGCGGCGCGGCGCAATTCCTGTATAATTTCGTTGCGCGCGTCCAAATCTTCCAATTGCTGCGAATAATAACCAATGTCGGTTTTCGCGCCCCAGATAATTTTTCCGTCGAGTTCGCGCGCGTCGCCCAAAACGGTTTTCAGAAATGTGGTTTTGCCAGTGCCGTTCGCGCCAATTACGCCTAGAGCTTCGCCGCGCAAAAGCGCGAAATCAATTCCTTTTGCCAGCACTTTTTCGCCGTAGCCGATTGCTAAATCTTCGACCGTCAAAACCTGATTTCCGGCGCGTTCGACTTTTTTCAATTGAAAATTTCCCTGCGATTTTTCGACCGCGACCGTTTCGACGCGCTCCAAGCGTTCGAGCATATTGCGGCGCGATTTCGCCAGTTTCGTTTTTTGTCCGGCTAAATTGCGGCGAATAAAATCTTCGTTTTTGGCAATCATCGTCTGCTGGTTTTCAAAGGCGCGGCGTTGGGCTTCGCGGCGTTCTTCCCTTTCAACCAAAAACTGCGAATAATTTCCTTTGTAGGAAATGGCTTTTCCGTTTTCGATTTCGATAATGCGGCTGCAAACGCGGTCTAGAAAATAACGGTCGTGACTGATAAGCACGAAAGTTTTATCATAAGTTTGCAGAAAATTTTCGAGCCATTCGACTGCCGTCACGTCCAGATGATTCGTCGGTTCGTCGAGCAGTAAAATGTCCGTTCCAGAAAGCAAAAGACGCGCTAAACCCAAACGATTTTTCTGCCCGCCCGAAAGTTTTTTCGTTTCCAGATTCCAGACGTTTTTATCAAAACCAAGCCCAAGCAAAATCGCTTCGGCGCGGGCGGTGTAGGTAAAACCGTCTTCGTGTTCAAATTCGGTTTGCAGTTCGGCGTAAGCGTCTAAAATTTCGTCTGAATGATCTGTTTCCATCCGTTTTTCGAGACGGCGCATTTCGGCTTCCAGCCAGTGAAGTTTTTTAAACGCCGAAAGCGCGGCGGTGTGAACCGTTTCGTTTTCCGTAAAATCGACGTGCTGTTCTAAAAGTCCGATTTTGAGATTATTTATTTTAACGATTTCGCCCAAATCGGGCTGTTCCGCACCGGTGATAAGGCGAAAAATGGTTGTTTTGCCCGCGCCGTTTCTGCCTACAAGCCCGACCTTTTCATTCGGATTTATCTGAAACGAAACGCCGCGCAAAATATCGTGCGCGCTGTAAGATTTTGTAACTTCGGAAAGACGAAAAAGCATTTTTTGAAGGCAAAAGACAAAAGGTAAAAGGCAAAAAATTGAAATTCATCTTACCCTTTACCTTTTTAATTTTTACTTTTTAACCGACTATTTCGGATTGGCTTTTGTATTCGCCGTCGTCGGCTTGACGTTTGTATTCGCCGCCGGTTTTGTATTGACAACCGTTTTTGTATTCGCGTTCATGTTCGTATTTGGCGCGGTATTGGCGTTCGGCGCGGCAGCATTCGTATTTGAATTCGCGCTCGCATCCGCCGGACGCGCTCCGCTCAATTCATTCGGATTATCGACAATGTGTTTTGCCAAAAAGTTTTCGACCTTCGCTTCGTCCATCGCAATCGTCTGATACGAAGCCGCTAATAATTGCTTGCGCGAATCAATCAATCTGTTAATCGCATCTTCACGAACTCCAGGCGTTTCAAGCGTCTGCGCTTCGTCGCGGTCGCTGCGGTCTTGCAGTTTGAAAATGTAATACTTTCCTTGCATCGGCGTAGCAATGATTTTTCCAAACGGAGTTTGCGGATTCATCAAATCCGCAACAATCTGCGGCGGAAAAGTTTGTTTTAACTGGTCTTCGGAAATGTATCCCAAATCGCCGCCCTGAAGACGGCTCTGGTCTTCGCTGTTTTCGCGCGCCAATGTCGCAAAATCCGCTCCGGCTTTCAATTGTTTGATAAGCTCGTTGCCTTTCAGCACGGCGGATTGTTCGTCAATTGTGGTATCGCCCTCGCCGCTGTTTGAAGGGTCTATCACAATCGCGGCAAGTTTCACGCCTTTTCTTTTAACATAAGCGTCTTTGTTGCTGTTGAAAAACGCTTCGACTTCGCTGTCTTTCGGCGGCTCGACTTTGCTCGAAATTTTGTCAACCAAGGCTTTAATCGCCAGTTGTTTCTTAATCGCGTCTTTAGCGGAGGCTTCGGTTTGACCGGCTTTTTTCATTTCCTCGTCAAATTTTTCCTGCGTTAATCCGCTCGCCTGTTTCTTTTTATTAAATTCCGCCGCGACTTCTTCGTCCTTCGGAACAACGCCTTCTTTTTCGGCTTTTTGATACATTACTTCCTGCTGAATCAAACCGTCCAACACCTGAAGCCGCGCCTGCGCCAGTTCAAGCGGCGAAAGTTTCGCTTCCTGCCCTTGTCCCTGCTGTTTGATAACCAGTTCGACTTCTTCCATACCGATGGCTTTGCCGTTGACGGTCGCTGCGGCATCGCCCGAACCATTGCCCGATGTCGCTGCCGAATTACACGCCGAAAAAATGAATGCCGCAAGAGCTAAAAAAGCAATTGCCGGAACTTTAAATTTTGCTTGTCGCACGTTAACTGTTACTCCTTCAAAATAAACCATATCTGTCGTTACTTGACTTGAATCTAAAAAATTTGTTATAAATCTTGTTTTTGAGTTTATAAATTAAACTCCGTGTATAACCCCGTCATAATAATTTGGAGGTCATAAAATATATGGCAAAACGATGCGAAGTTTGCGGAAAAGGTCCGCAATTTGGAAACAACGTTTCACACGCGAATAATAAAACCCGTCGTCGATTTAACCCGAATCTGCAATCCATTCGCGTTAAATCCGCGAACGGCGCGGCGGTCAGACAAAAAGTCTGCACCCGTTGTTTGAAAGCGGGAAAAGTTGTCAAAGCCGTCTAGCATTTTGAGAATCAACTCAAAACTTTTACGAGCCGAACGCATTTTACGTTCGGCTTCCTCTTTATTTGATTAAACCAATGGCTTCGATTTCAACTCGCGCGTCGCGCGGCAGACGCGCCGCCTGCACCGTCGCCCGCGCCGGTTTGTTGTCGCCGAAATATTCCGCGTAAATTTCATTCATCGCGCCGAAATCGTTCATATCCGCCAGAAAAACGGTTGTCTTAACGACATTATTCAAACTGCTTCCCGCTGCTTCTAAAACCGCGCTCAAATTTTTCAGAACCTGTTTGGTTTGCTCGGCGACTTCGCCGGAAGCAAACTCGTTCGTCTTCGGGTCAATCGGAATCTGACCGGAACAAAAAACCAGGTTTCCCGTTTTTATCGCCTGCGAATATGGTCCAATCGCGCCCGGCGCGTTTTCAGTCGAAATAATTTCTTTTATCATTGCTCTTGTTTGCTTTTCGTTTATTGAAACAAAACGCAAATTTTACCAGAAGAACGACGAAAAGCAAAGCAAGCCTTCGGTAAAAGTTGACCAAATTTGCCGAGTTTATCGAGAACTTAACCTTCGCTCATAAAAATTTCTTTAACCCTGTCAACTCGCAACACTCGGCAAACTTGGTCAACTATGAATTTATTTATGAATTTATTCGCTCGACATCAATCACACCCGGCACGTTTTCGATGGCGGTAATAACTTTGTCGAGATGTTTTTTGTCGAAGACTTCGACCGTCACTTCAATCAAACCCTTTTCGTCATTGGAAACGTTCGCGCTGGCGTTGCGGATGCTGATTTTAATATCGGCAATCGCGTTGGTGATTCCGGCGAGCATTCCCGTCCGGTTTTCCGTCGTCGCCAAAAGCCTGACCGACTGCACGACTTGATTGTCGTTTTTCGCCCATTCGACATCTACAATGCGGTCGCGGTTGACCATCAACTGCTTGACGTTTTTGCAGTTTTTATTATGCACGACAATTCCTTTGCCGAGTGAAATATAGCCGATAATCGGCTCGCCGCGCAGCGGATTGCAGCAACGAGCGCGATTTAAAAGCAGGTTGTCAACGCCTTTGACGATAATCGCATCCTCGCCCATCCCGATAAATTTTTTGACGGCTTTGACACCAGTCTGAAACGTCGTTTCTTTTTTCTTATCGGGGTCTAATTCGGCAAATTTTTCGCTGCCGAGATATTTGGCAATGACGTTGCGCGGCAGAGTTTTTCCGTAACCGATTGAGGCGAGCAAATCTTCCGTGCGACCCAAACCGTATTCGTTGGCGATGCGTTTTATTTCCGCCTCGCCGTTGCTGAAAATTTTTTTCGACGAAAGATGAAAACGCTCGGCTTCTTTTTCGAGCAGCTTGCGTCCCATTTCGATTGATTCGGCGCGCTGCTGGTCGGCAATCCAGTGGCGGACGCGGCTTCTGGCTTTTGCCGTGACCACGTAGTTTAGCCAATCGCGTGACGGATGCGCGTTCGGATTCGTCAAAATTTCGATAACGTCGCCATTTTGAATTTCGCTTCGCAGCGCGACGATGCGCCCGTTGATTTTTGCGCCCGTGCATTTATCGCCGACTTCCGAATGAATCGCATACGCGAAATCAAGCGGAGTCGCGCCGCGCGGAAGCTGTATAACTTTGCCCATCGGCGTAAAAGCGTAAACGTCCTTCGGATACAAATCGAGTTTTAGAGATTCGATAAATTCCTGCGAATCGTTCGATTCCTTAGTCGTCTCGACGAGCGGCAGCAGAAGTTTTTCGACTGTTCTTCGCAGTTCGTCCAAACTTTCGTCGTCTTCGCGCCTGCCTAATTTGCTTTCCTTGTATTTCCAATGCGCCGCCACGCCTTCTTCGGCGACGCGGTGCATTTCTTCGGTGCGAATCTGCACTTCAAACGCGCTGCCGCCGTCGCCGATGACCGAAGTGTGCAGCGATTGATAAAGGTTGTCGCGCGGAATCGCAATCCAGTCTTTGAACCGTTCGGGAACGGGTGTCCAAATGCCGTGAATGACGCTTAACGCGAGATAACAATTTTTTTTATCGTTTTCGGTGATGATGCGGGCGGCGATTAAATCATAAACCTGGTCAATCGTTAATTTACGTTTTTTCAGTTTTTTCCAAAGCGAAAACAGACGCTTAACACGCCCTTCGATACGAACAAACGGCACGTCATTTTCAGTCAATTTTCCTTCGATTGAATTTGTAATTTTTTCAAGCGTCGCTTCAAGTTCCGGGCGGCGCGCTTCTACTTCCTTCGAAAGTTTTTTGTATTCCTCTGCGTAAAGATTTTGAAATGATAAATCTTCGAGTTCGCTGCGAAGTTTACCCATTCCCAAACGATGCGCGATCGGGGCGTAAATATCGAGAGTTTCTTGAGAGATACGGATGCGTTTTTCCGGTTTAAGAAATTGCATTGTCCGCATATTATGAAGTCGGTCGGCAAGTTTGATAAGAACTACCCGAACATCAGTTATCATCGCCAAAACCATTTTGCGGACATTTTCGGCTTGTTGTTTTTCCTTCGAGAGGTCGCTGATGTATGCGATTTTAGTTAGCCCATCAACGAGC
>JBPCRW010000278.1:0-5580 GCA_050996405.1 Pyrinomonadaceae bacterium
ATCTAAATTCGTTTCCGCCATCAAAATTCGTAGGGAGCGCTCTTTTAATTTTTCATTTGATGATTTAACGTTCGTCATCCGATTGCCCTTGACGAAACCAAGCTGAATCATAGCTGTTGTGGAAATCATATTCAAAACCATTTTTTGCGCTGTTCCCGCTTTCATTCGGCTTGAACCGGTAATTGCTTCCGCGCCAACAACAGGAACAATTGCAATCTCCACCATTTTTGTAATTGAAGAATCAGTAACGCACGTAATACAGGACGTGAAACAACCAATCTGACGCGCATATTCCAACGCACCGATGGTGTAAGGCGTTCTGCCCGAAGCGGCGATGCCGACGACCGAATCTTTTTCCGTTACGCCGCGATTTTGCAAATCGATTTTTCCGGCTTGCGCGTCGTCTTCCGAACTTTCCGACGCTTTGTAAAGCGCGTCGTAGCCGCCCGCGATAATGCCTTGAACCAAATCGTAGGAAACTCCGTAAGTCGGCGGAATTTCGCTCGCGTCCAAAACTCCAAGCCGTCCGCTCGTTCCCGTTCCGACATAAAAAAGCCGTCCGCCGTTTTGCAGTCGCTCGACGATTTTATCGACGCTTCGGGCAACTTCGGGTAAAACTTTTTCAACTGCCGAAGCAACGAGTTTATCCTCGTCATTGATAAGTTTGACGGCTTCTAAAGTCGAAACTTTATCAAGGTTTTCGGTGTTTGGATTTTTCTGCTCGGTAACGGGTAAATTCATTTTTTATAAAAATTTTCATAAGCCAAATGCGCGGCGGCGACGGCTGGCGACAGCAGCGGTTCAGCCAGAAACGCTTTCGGCGCGACCTGGCAAACTTTTTCCATAAACGGTTTGGTAATCAAATCTCCGGCGCGAAAAATTCCGCCGATGCGAACAATTGGAAATTTCTTTTTTTCAATTTTTAAGCGGTGGATAATGGCGGTTGCTGCCAGCGCGAGTTCTTTTCCCGCTTCGGCTAAAACTTTGACGGCAACTTCGTCGCCGTCTTTCGCCGTTTCGATGACGAATTCCGCGAATCCGGCAATTTTCGCGTTATCGATTTGCGGCGCGTAAATCGCCACCGATAAATCTTCCAATTTGGCGGCGCGAAAATAATCCAGCGCGACTTCGCTTAATTGCGTTTGATGCCCGCGCCCGTCAGACGCTTTGGCAATCGCCTGCAAAGCGCGACGGGCTATCCCTGCGCCGCCGCCTTCGTCGCCCGCCAGTGGTCCCCAGCCGCCAGCCATCGTTCGCCCGCCGTCGGAATCCTGCCCGATGCAAATCGAACCCGTTCCGGCGATGACGACTAATCCGGCTTTCCCGCGAGTCGCGCCGTAAAGCGCGATGTCGGCATCGGTAACGACATCGACCGCTCTAATATGAAAGTTTCTGATAAATATTTCCTTAACTCTCTGCCGCAAATCTTCGCGGCGCACTCCGGCAAGTCCGAGCGTCGCCGCCACCACATCGCCGCGGCTTATATCGCCGGTATCGCATGCGGAATTTACGGACGTTAAAATGTTTGCGACCGCTTGTTCAATTCCGACGCGCAAAGGATTTGACGCGCCGTCCATGCCTTCGCAGACAAATTCCCGCGCTTCGTTTATCAAAACGACATGCGTTTTAGTGCCGCCGCCGTCCACTCCTAAAAACAAATTATGAGATTTTTTTAAACGTCGAAATTTATTTTTATCGGAAGACACAGCGGACATTTGTAAAAATTTTTTTGCAGAAAAACAAAATTCTGATATATTTTAGCGACAATTTAGTTATAATCAAAACTAAAAGATTTTATCCGTGCGATAACTAATAACTATGAATGATAAACTATGAACGATGAACTGTTTTCTTATCGTTCATAGTTCATCACTATAAAAAAATGGAAATCCGACAATTAAAGGCTTTTATTGCGATTGCCGAAGCAAAAACTTTTACCGCCGGAGCGCGTCTCGTCCACGTTACGCAGGCGGCGATTTCGATGCAGATTCGACAGCTTGAAGATGAATTCGGCGTGCCGCTTTTTATCCGAACGCCGCGCCGCGTGATTTTAACCGAAGCCGGTGAACTGCTCCTTGAACGCGCCCGAAAAATTTTGCGTGAACACGATACGGCGTTGATGGAAGTTGCCGAAATCGCGGGCGCGGAATACGGGCGGCTCAGAATCGGAACGGCTTCGGCGATGTTTGCAACGATGCAGTTGCCGGAAATTTTGCAGAAGCTAAAAGAAAAATTTCCGAATGCGGAAATCAATGTCGTTTCCGGCACGAGCGCGACGCTGGTCGAAAAAATTTCGCACGGCGGGATTGACATCGCGTTTGTTTCGCTGCCGGTCGAAGCCTCTAATATCCAAACCGAATTACTGTTGAGCGACGAGATTGTCGCCATCGCGCACCCGAATCATCCAAAGGCGAAACAAAAAGTTATCAGCGCGGCGGCACTCGCCGGAGAGCCTCTGATTCTAGGCGAACGGGGCGGCAACACGCGCCGCCGGATTGACGAATTTTTCGCGCAGACGGGCGTAAAACCGAATGTTGTAATGGAGCTTTCGCGCCAGTCGTCAATCAATAAAATGGTCGAAAAAAATATGGGAGTCGGCATTGCGGGCGTGAAAACCGTCGCCGCCGAAGTCGCCGATAAAAAACTAATTTCATGGTGGATTGAAGGCGCGCAAATCAACTGGGATTTGGGTCTGGCAAGATTAAGAGGCGGCTATTTTTCGCCGATTGCGCTGGAATTTGCGCGGCTCTGTCGGGAAAATTTTAAGGAAAGGGAAAAGGAATTTAAAGCAAAAAGATAAATCGCGTTTCGATGAAAACGTGATTGGTATTCGATCGCATCTATGAAAATTGAAGGCATAATTTGGTTAAATGATATTGTTGATAAACTCGCCTTCAAACATCAGGTTGAAACCTACGAAGTCGAAGAAGTCCTGACCGGAAAGCCGAAATTTAGATTCGTCGAAAAAGGCGAGCGGAAGGGCGAAGATGTTTATATGGCTTTGGGACAATCCGTCGGCGGCAGATATTTAACGGTTTTGTTTATTTACAAAGCAACCAAAGAAGCACTGGTTTTGAGCGCGAGAGAGATGGCGCGCAAAGAAAGAAAAATGTATGACAGAAAATAATTCAAAACGATTGCCGAAATTTGAGTCGCTCGACGCGCTGGTTGATTTTTTCGACCAAAACGATTTGGGCGATTATCTGGAACAAATGCCGGAAGCGAAGTTTGAAATGGATTTGAAAAAGCGGAGTTATCTGGTCGCGGTTGACGAAGAAATCGGTCGCCGCCTGGCGGAAATTTCCCGGCGCGAGCATTTGCCTTCGGATACGCTGGTCAATTCCTGGCTTCGGGAGAAAATCTTGGATTATTCGGAAAAAAGATAGGTTCAAAATTCAAAATGCAAAATTCAAAATGCAGAAGTAATGGTTGGCTGTTGGATGTCGGGTTTCGGACTTTGCTCGTATTTTGCACTTTGCATTTTGCACTTTGCATCGCGTCAGCACAAGGTTTGCCAGTCGCCGCGCCACAGACCGTCGGAATGAGTGCCGAAAAGCTCAATCAGATTGACGCGCTGGTTGAAAAAGACATCGCCGATAAAAAACTGCCGGGTGCGGTCGTTCTCGTCGGTCACAAAGGAAAAATCGTTTTCCGCAGGGCTTACGGAAATCGCGCGTTAGTTCCGGCGGTTGAAAAAATGACGACGGACACGATTTTCGATTTGGCGAGTCTGACAAAAGTTGTGGCGACGACGACCAGCGTAATGATTTTAGTCGAGCGCGGGCAGATTCGTTTGAACGACACAATCGGCAAATTTATCCCCGAAATTCAAGATGAAAACGTCAAAAAAGTGACGATTCAGCAATTGATGACGCACACTTCGGGCTTTCCGCCGGATTTCGATTTGCGCGAGCAGTGGACGGGACACGAAGGAATGTTGCAGGTGCTTTATAAAGAGAAACTGCGCCAGCCTGCGGGAACGAGGTTTGTTTATTCAGATATAAATTTTATTACGCTTGGCGAAATTGTCCAGAGAATAAGCGGAAAACGCCTCGACGAATTTGCCAGAGAAAATATCTTTTCGAGACTGGGGCAGACTAAAACAACATTTCTTCCGATAAATCCGCAAGCCGCGCCGGATTCCGCCGCTAAACAGGCAATTTCTAATTCTTTAATCGCGCCGACCGAAAATATAAAAGGTCAGCAAAGTTATCTCGGCGGACAATTTGACGGAAAAAACGGCGATGAAATTTTGCGCGGGCAGGTTCACGACCCGACCGCTTACAGAATGGGCGGCGTTGCCGGACACGCCGGACTTTTTTCGACCGCCGACGATTTGGCTAGGTTTTGCCAGATGCTTTTAAACGGCGGCAGTTTGGACGGAAAACGTATTTTGTCGGCAAACACCGTCGCGCGAATGACCGCGCCGATTGTCATTAGCGAAACGGGCGAAACTCGCGGGCTTGGCTGGGATATAAACACGGCTTTTTCGTCGAATCGCGGCGAACTTTTTCCGCTCGGCTCGTTTGGTCACACGGGTTTTACGGGAACTTCAATCTGGATTGACCGCGTTTCAAATACGTTTGTCATATTTCTCTCAAACCGCGTTCACCCGAACGGCAAAGGCGATGTCACGCCGATTCGCGCAAAGGTCGCAACCGTCGTCGCGTCGGCAATTGAAGACACGCCGATTGAAATAACACGGCTTGCCGAAAGCATTTATGATTCACAAGTCGCGGCGCAGATTCCAAAATTTCAAGCGCAAATCTTAAGGTCGGAAAATTCCGCCGCCCGCCGTTCGCAATCCGCAGTTGTTCTAAACGGTATTGACGTTCTCGAAAAAAATAACTTTAAAGAATTGAACGGTTTGAAAATCGGTCTGTTGACGAATCAGACGGGCAGAGATTTGTCGGGCAAGGCAACAATTGACGTTTTAAAAGACGCGCCGAATGTCAAACTTGTCGCGCTGTTTTCGCCCGAACACGGCATTCGCGGCGAACTCGACCAGGCGAAAATCAATGATTCGACGGACGAGAAAACGGGCTTGCCGATTTATTCGCTTTACGGCGAAACGCGCCGCCCGAAACCGGAACAATTAAAAGATTTGGACGCGATTGTTTATGACGCTCAAGATGTCGGCGTTCGTTTTTACACTTATGAATCCACGCTTTTGAATATTTTGGAAGAAGCCGCCAAAGCCGGAAAGCCGGTTTTCGTTTTAGACCGCCCGAATCCAATTAACGGCGTTGACGTTGACGGCGCGATCGCCGACGCGGATAAATTGTCGTTTGTTGTTTCGCACAACGTTCCCGTGCGTCACGGAATGACGCTCGGCGAACTGGCGCAAATGATGAACGCCGAAAAAAATCTGAAAGCCGATGTGCGCGTCATCAAAATGGAAAACTGGACGCGCCCGATGTGGTTTGACGAGACGATGCAGACGTGGACGAATCCTTCGCCGAATATGCGTTCGTTGACCGAAGCGACTTTGTATCCGGGCATCGGGTTATTGGAAACGACAAATGTATCGGTCGGGCGCGGCACGGACACGCCGTTTGAACTGGTCGGCGCGCCTTGGAT
>JBPCRW010000007.1:0-5635 GCA_050996405.1 Pyrinomonadaceae bacterium
GATTGAAACCTTTCCGTAAAATTTTGCGTCTATCCGACTAGACTTTATCCAAATAAATTCAAAATTATCTTTTCTAGGAGAATATAAAATGTTACGACGCAAGTTAGCGGTCGCATTTCTGCTTTACGCATTTCTGATTCCGACAATCGCTTTTGGGCAAATGGCTGCACCGGCAGCGAAAGTTTATACCGCGCCGGATGACGTGATTGCAAAAATCAAAGATGAAGGAATGAATCATTCGCAGGTGATGCAAACTTTGTCTTATTTATCGGATGTTATCGGCGAACGACTGACCGGCTCGCCCGCTTTAAGGCGCGCCAATGAATGGACGCGCGACACGATGACGAAATGGGGTTTGCAAAACGCGCACACGGAAGCGTGGGGACCGTTCGGACGCGGCTGGACGCTGAAGGATTTTAACGCCGAAATAGTTTCGCCGTACACGATTCCGCTGGTCGCTTATCCGAAGGCGTGGTCGCCTTCGACAAGAGGCGCAATCACGGCTGATGTCGTTTATCTCGACGTAAAAACCGATGCCGATTTCGATAAATATAAAGGTCAGTTGAAAGATAAAATCGTGTTAATTTCCGACATCCGTCCGCTGCTCGCCGATTTTGACGGAATGGGAAAACGAAAATCCGATGACGAACTGGCGAAACTTGCCGCCGCGCCTGACCCGGCAAACACGCCGCCGCGACAACACCTGCAAATGTCCGACGAACAGCGACAGCAGCAGCAAATTGCCGCCAAACGTTTTAATTTTCTGATGCAGGAAGGCGCGGCGGTTGTGGTAGATAATAGCCGTGCCGGAAGCGGCGGCACGATTTTCGTTCAGCAGGCGACAGTTTCGCAAGTGCCGTTCGCCAATACGGATGGCAGTCGTGTAAGAATCGCCCCGCAGCAAAAGGAAGCCGAAGGCAGGATGCTGCCGCAATTGACGGTTGCGACCGAGCATTACAACCGTTTGATAAGAATGATTCAGCAGGGCGAAAAACTGCGAATGACCGTCAACATTCAAGCCGAATACAACGATGCCGACCCGATGGCTTACAACACTGTGGCGGAAATTCCGGGAACCGACCCGAAATTAAAAGATGAAGTCGTGATGCTCGGCGGGCATATGGATTCGTGGCAGTCAGGCACGGGCGCAACCGACAACGGCGCGGGCGTTGCCGTTGCGATGGAAGCCACCCGCATCATTCAATCTCTCGGCTTGAAACCGCGCCGCACGATTCGCGTCGCGCTCTGGTCGGGCGAAGAAGAAGGTCTGTTCGGCTCGCGGGCGTATGTCAAACAGCATTTCGGCGAATTGCAAGGCGTGCAAAATCAATTTGGACCGCCCGACCCGAACGCTCCGAAACCGACTTTAGTCAAAGGCGCGGATTACGAAAAACTTTCCGCTTATTACAATCTCGACAACGGCACGGGAAAAATTCGCGGCGTTTATTTGCAGGGAAACAGCGCGGCTTCACCGATTTTTGCAGCGTGGCTTTTGCCGTTTGCCGATTTGGGCGCAAAAACTTTGACGCTTTCAAATACGGGCAGCACAGACCACGTTTCGTTTGACGCAATCGGGTTGCCCGGATTTCAATTTATTCAGGACCCAATCGAATACAGCACCCGAACGCATCACTCGAACGAAGACGTTTTCGACCATATTCAAGGCGACGATTTGAAACAAGCCGCAACGATTATGGCGGCGTTCGTCTATCAGACGGCGATGATGGACGACAGATTTCCGCGCAAGGAATATGCATTGAAAGAATAGCCAAAGGCACAAAAATCACAAAAGTTTTAGCCGCGAATTACACAAATAACACGAATTAAAATACAAAAATTATTCGCGTAATTTGTGTAATTCGCGGCTGATTTTATTTTGTGCTTTTTGCGACTTTTCGCGGCTATAAATCTTTTTCCATAAATAGAACTTCGTCGTAAGGATTGTGATAATAAGGCGGAATTTCACGAAAGCCGTAGGATTCATAAAGCCGGACGGCTTTCGACATTTTCGGCGGAAAGGTGTCGAGCCGCATTTTTTCGTAAGCCGCGCGGCACGCTTCTTCGATAATCTTTTCAACCAGCATTTTTCCTATTCCCAAACCCTGAAATTCGTCGCGCACAAAAAGCCTTTTCATCTCGCAAATTTTATCTTCCAGTTTTCTGAGCGCGGCACAGCCCGCGAGTTTTCCGTCTGAAAAAGCGAGAAGCAAACGTCCGTCAGGCGCGGCGTATTTGCCGGGCAGATTCGCAACTTCTCCATCGAAATTTTGAAAGCAGAGATTTAAGTCAATCCACGTTTCATATTCGCGGAAAAGCATTCGCGCCTGCTCGATTTGTTCAGATGTTTCGGCTGGCAGAATTTCAATCATATGCATTTTATCTTAAGCGAAATTGATATTAAGACAATAGCCAATTTCGAGCGTCTCAAGCAGACCAATAATCAAAAATTTCGCTTATCTATAAAACCGGATTCGCAACCCGTCAAAAACCATTTTGCTTACTTATCTAACAAAACCCGTTTTGCGTAATTTTTCCATCGTCACGCCTTCCGTTTTTTGCTCGGTTCTGCCGTAAAGCAAAATTCGCTCGACATATTTCGCAATCACGTCGGCTTCGAGGTTAACCGCGTCGCCCGTTTTCAAACTCGATAAATTCGTCAGTTCCCAGGTTTTCGGAATGACGGCGATTTCAAAAAAATCATCCGTCAAATTCGCAATCGTCAAACTGATTCCTTCGACCGAAATTGAACCTTTATAAACCAGATACTGCCCGATTTCTCGCGGAAACGAAACGCGAATTGTCCAGAATTCACCGCTTTGTTTCGCGCTTAAAAAAGTTCCGCATCCGTCAACGTGACCTTGCACGATGTGACCGCCGAGCCGCGTCGAAACCATCGCCGCGCGTTCGAGATTAACGACTGAACCGATTTTCAAATTTCTCAATGTCGAACGATTCAAAGTTTCCTGCGAAACATCCGCCGAAAACGAATTTGCCGCAACGTCCAAAGCCGTCAGACAAACGCCGTTGACCGCAATCGAATCGCCTTCCGCCGTATTTTCCGTCACAACGCGCGCGGAAATTTTTATCCGCGCTCCGCCGCCGCGCGTTTCGAGCGATGATATTTTTCCTAATTCTTCGATGATGCCTGTGAACATTTTATAAATCAGAAACGCGCACGAAGTAAGCGTGCCGCGAATCAAAGAAAGCACGTTTTATAACGCGCATTAAGTAAGCGTGCCGCGAATCAAAGAAAGCACGCTTACTTCGTGCGCGTTTCTGATGTTTAGAATGCTTTGAACTTTTCGCCTAAGCTGTTTGCCAGATTCCATTTTTTGGTTGTGTCCAAAGCGCGTTCTAAACAGATAAATTTCAAATCTTTGCGCGTTTTGAAATACTCGACGGTTTCCGGTTCGATTGTGTCGTCGAGACAGATTAACGCTTCTTTTTCGCCGTCGGACGCGCGCAGAATTTTATTATCAGAAACGCGCACGGCAGTAAGCGTGTCTTCTTCGTTATTATCAGAAACGCGCACGGCGGTAAGCGTGTTTTCTCCGCCCGATGTATTGTTCACGCTTACTTCGTCCGTCGCACTGTTCACGCTTACTTCGCGCGCGTTTCTGATTTTGTAATTCAGCTTAAAACCTTCTTTTAACAAAATCTCGGTTAAGAGTTTATCGCGGTCAAAATCAATAAGCATCCGCGCTTCTTTTTCGGCGATATAATCTTTCAGCGATTGGACGTTTTCGGCTTCGCTCGCATCGGGGTCTGGATTCCATTCGGCGCGCGGGAAATATGATTTTTCGAGTCGGAAAACTTTGAAGCCCAAATTCGCGGCAGATGCCTCATCAGAAACGCGCACGGAGTAAGCGTGTTCTTCGCCGTTCGACACATTCGTTTCATCGTTCGACACATTCGTTTCGCCGTTCGACACATTCGTTTCATCGTTTGGCACGCTTACTCCGTGCGCGTTTCTGATTTGGTTAAACAGATTCGGATGGTTGGCTTCACGTTCGGCAATCAGTTTTTCGACGACGCGCCGGTTGCGTTCAATCGTGATGTCGCTGATGCGTTTGTAGCCCGCTTTGTAGGCTTCCGATTTTTCGTCGGTCAATTCCGGCAACTGCACAAGAATAAACTTGCGATTGCCGCCGTCGGCTTCATTCAATTCCATTACGGCTTGACCTGTTGTGCCTGAACCAGCGAAGAAATCTAAAATTATTCCGCCTTCTGCATTTGCAGTTTTAATGCACGTTTTAATTAAACCTGTTGGCTTAGGATTCTCAAAAATACCTTTTCCAAATACTTGCGCTATTTGTTCATTTGCTTGATGAGAACTGCCGACTTTATCGAATGACCAAATTGAGCCAACAGTTTTCCCCTGTTTCACTTCCGAAAGAAATG
Organism: Pyrinomonadaceae bacterium; assembly: GCA_050996405.1. Lineage (GTDB taxonomy): Bacteria > Acidobacteriota > Blastocatellia > Pyrinomonadales > Pyrinomonadaceae > JBPCRW01. The sequence continues at coordinate 4,402 of JBPCRW010000007.1, forward strand.
TTTTTACGCTTGGCGTAGTTCCAGCTTTGCCAAAATGAATTCGATTATCTTCATATAATTCTTGTATTTTAGTTTCCGAATATCTTGGATAACGTCCTTGCGGTGCTGTCCATTCAACGCCATTTGAAAACTTAGCAACATAATTTCGGCTTCCACTTTTAGCGTGTAACGGTGTTGCTTTCCAAACGCCTCTTTTGTCCTTATCTGGATTTGAATAAGCCGCGTCCATTTCTGCCGTTCTATCAAGCAAACCAATCTCGAAACTATCTAATTCTTTCGCATACATCAAAACGCTTTCGTGTTGTCTTGAAATATATTTAGCATCGTTTGAAGTAGTGTATTTGCTATGCCAAATTATATTGCTAACAAAATTATCCGCGCCGAAAACTTCGTTGCACAATCTTCTCAAATTGTGAACTTCGTTATCGTCAATCGAAATAAAAATCACGCCGTCTTTTCTCAATAACTGCCGCGCCACCAGCAAGCGGGAAAACATCATATTCATCCAATTGCTGTGATAACGCCCGTCGGTGTCGGCGTTCGTGTCAACTTTCACGCCGTATTCATTCACGACGTTCGTCTGTTTCCAATACGGCAGGCGGTCTTCGCTGTAATTGTCCGAATAAACAAAATCCTTGCCCGTGTTATACGGCGGGTCGATGTAGATACATTTTATCTGTTCGCGGTAGCCGCACAGCAGCAGTTTGAGAACTTTGAGATTTTCGCCCTCGATAATCAGATTTTCACTCGTATTTTCAGAAACACGCTCATCAGAAACGCGCGCGCAGTAAGCGTGTTCTTCACCTTTTAGCACGCTTACTCCGTGCGCGTTTCTGATTGGGTGAACGCTGCGCGCCGCGTCGTAATTGAGCGTCGCGGTCGTCGGCGTAAAAGCCTTGCGCTTAGCGTCGGATTTACCGAACCAGCGAAACTCATAACGCTCGGTTTCATTGACGCTTCGCGGGTCAACTAATTTCTTTAACTCGGTTTCGTTCAAATTGCCTTCGTCGGTGAACAGGTCTGGAAAAAGCTCTTTGAGCGCGGCTAATCTTTCCGCGTTCAAATCCGGCGTGTTCGGCATTAAATTAATCATATTCAAATCAGAAACGCGCACGCAGTAAGCGTGTTCTTAGCTTTTTTCAAATCGGAAACGCGCACGCAGTAAGCGTGTTTTTAGCTTGAAAGACACGCTTACTGCGTGGCGCGTCGTGTTCTTAGCTTGAAAGACACGCTT
>JBPCRW010000020.1:0-69907 GCA_050996405.1 Pyrinomonadaceae bacterium
GCAAGGAGAAGAAAGAGGGGAAGGAAAGAGAGAGGCAGAAGAAGAAAGGAGGGCGGGCAGAGGAGAAAGAGAAAGCAAAGAGGGGGGAGGGGGGAAGGGGGAATGGAGAGTGAAAGAAAATCCGAAAACTCACCACCCACCATCCACCACTCACCACTAAAAATGACTTTTATTCACGAAACCGCAATTGTCAGCCCGAAGGCAAAAATCGGCGACAATTGCTACATTGGCGCGTTTTCAACCGTCGGCGACAATGTGATTCTCGGCAGCGGCGTGCGGCTCGAATCTCACGTCGTCGTCGGCGGCAAAACTTCAATCGGCGACGACACGAAAATTTTCCCGTTCGTTTCCATTGGCTTACCGCCGCAGGATTTAAAATACGCCGACGAGCCGACTGCGGTAGAAATCGGAAGGCGCAATCACATCCGCGAATTTGTAACCGTTCATCGCGGAACGCAGGGCGGCGGCGGATTGACAAAAATCGGCGACGACAATTTGCTGATGGCGCAGGCTCACGTCGCGCACGACTGCCAACTCGAAAACGAAATTATTATGGCAAACGCGGCAACCTTAGCCGGTCACGTCACTATTTCCGACCGTGCCAGCATCGGCGCGTATTCCGGCGTTCATCAATTCTGCCGCATCGGGCGCGAAGCCTTTGTTGGCGGCTATTCGGTCATCGTCAAAGACGCGCTGCCGTTTGCGATTTCGCAAGGCAATCATGCGAAATGCTACGGCTTGAATCGCGTCGGAATGAAGCGGCGCGAATATTCAAAAGAGACCATCGAAAAACTTCATCACGCCTTTCATCTTTTGCTTTCTTCAAAATTGAACACTACTCAGGCAATCGAAAAAATCGAAGCGGAAATTGATGGTTGCGAAGAAGTCTTTTACCTCGTCGAATTTATAAAATCTTCCACTCGCGGAGTCGTCAAGTGAAATACGGACTTATCGCCGGAAACGGAAAATTTCCATTCCTTGCAATTGAAGGCGCGAAAAAAGCGGGCGCGTCTTTAGCCGTTGTTGCAATAAAAGAGGAAACGGACAAGCGCGTTGAAGAAGTTGCGGACAAAGTTGTTTGGGTCGGCATCGGGCAGCTTGGACGAATGATTTCGTTTTTCAAAAGGGAAAATGTGATGAAAGCGATGATGTGCGGGCAGGTCAGGCACGTCCAGATTTTTTCGGGCGCGTTTCCCGATTTGCGAATGGCGAAAATGCTCTGGAATCTGCCGAAAAGAAATACCGATTCGCTCATCGGCGGGATTGCCGACGAACTTTCTAAAGACGGAATCGAACTGATTGATTCGACGTTTTTTCTTCAAGACAATCTCGCCCGCGAAGGCGTTTTGACCAGAAGAAAACCGAACGAAACCGAATGCGGAAATATCGAATACGGTTTGCGAATTGCGAATGAAATCGCGCGGCTTGATTTAGGACAAACTATCGTCGTCCGCGCCAAAGCGTGCGTCGCCGTCGAAGCGATGGAAGGCACGGATGCAGTTATAAAACGCGCCGGAGAATTGGCGAAAGGGAAATTGACAGTCGTCAAAGTTGCCAAACCGAATCAGGATATGCGTTTCGATGTTCCGGTTGTCGGCGTTCCGACGATTCAAACGATGATTGCGGCGGGCGCAGGCTGTCTATGCGTCACGCCGGATAAAACTTTAATGTTCGACAAAGAAAAAATGCTGCATCTTGCCGACGCGAATAAAATTTGCGTTATTGCCGTGAACAGCGAAACAAGTTTGACGAAACTTGCGTAAAATCAAAGATAATCAGCCACGTGCCAGGCATGAAAGGACACGAATAAAAAATCGAAATTAATTTTCTGTAAATTTCTTTGCGGTTCTCTTACAACTTTCGCTTTTTATTTGTTTATCTTCCATGACCGTTCGTGTTTGTTCGCGGCTAAAATTTTCGGAGAAAAAATGAGAAAAAATTTACTTGCATTAGTTTTAGTTTTCAGCTTCGTTCTTCCATATTCGCTTGCGGCGCAAACGGCGACGAAAAAAGGCTCGGATGCGATGAAGGCGGCGGAAAATATCACCGCTAAACAGATGAGCGATTACCTATATTTTATCGCGTCGGACGAAATGGAAGGGCGCGACACGCCTTCGCGCGGGCTGGACACGACGGCGAAATTTATCGGAATGAATTTGTCACGCTGGGGATTTAAACCGGCGGGCGACAACGGAACTTATTATCAGAAAATTAGTATTCGTCAGGATAAGCCCGATGTGAGTAAGACCTCTCTTGAAGTGAACGGGCAAAAACTGCAATACGATACGGATTTCACCCGTTTAGCCGGAAACGGTTCGGTGAATAACGCGCCGCTTGTTTATGGCGGAGATGGTTGGTTCATTAAATCGAAAGGCATTGATTCGCTCAAAGATGTCGATGTCAAAGACAAAATCGTCGTATTTTCAAATTTTGGAAATATTCAAGGGAAATGGATAATTAGATTACCTAGTGGCGCAAATCTTGGCGATTTGAATGGTAAAGAAGGTGAAGACTGGATGAGTCCGTATGAAAATGCGAAACGAAAAGGTGCTGTCGGCATCATCGTGGCGATGAAGGAGAATTATAACTGGATTCGGGGCGGTTTGCTTAACGGGCGTTTAACTGTCGAAAGACTACAGAAAGATTCGTTTGAAGATGCTTTACCGACGGTTGTTGTTTCGCAAAAAACGGGAACAACTTTATTTGAAGGCGAAAAAGCAAATCCATATATACAAAACACTTCGCCGGTTGCGCCCTTCGAGTTAAGTAAAGATAAAATGGTGAGTTTATCTTCAGGCGGAAGTTATAATACGAAGCCGACGCAAAACGTCGTAGCGATTTGGGAAGGCTCTGACCCGATTTTGAAAAATGAAATGGTTGCCGTCGGCGCGCATTACGACCATCTCGGAATGAATCCGAACGCACCGACCGCCGACAAAATTTGGAATGGCGCGGACGACGACGGTTCAGGCACGACCGCTATTTTGTCAATGGCGGAAGCGTTGGCGAAATCTCCGAAACGTCCGAAACGCTCCATTCTTTTCGTCTGGCATTGCGGCGAGGAAAAAGGTTTGTGGGGCAGCCAGTATTTTACGACTTATCCGACGGTTGATTTGAAAAACGTTATCGCGCAATTAAACATCGATATGATTGGTCGCAGTAAAAAAGCCGATGATGCAAATCCAAAAGACAAAGATTTGACGAGCGAAAACGCGATTTACGTCATAGGTTCGCAAATGATGAGTTCGCAACTTGGAAAAACCGTCGCGGACGTGAACAATTCGTTTTTAAAACTCAATTACGATTTGCGCTACGACGACCCGAAAGACCCAAATCGTTTCTTTTTCCGTTCAGACCATTTCAACTACGCGCAGCGCGGAATTCCGATTACGTTCTGGTTCGACGGCGTTCACGTAGATTACCATCAACCGGGCGACGAGCCGCAAAAGATTGATTACAACAAAATGCAGAATGTCACGCGCACAATTTTCTTGACGATGTGGGAACTCGCTGACACCAAAGACCGACCGAAAGTTGATAAACAGCTTCCGCCGGAATTAACGCAGAGATAAACGAAAAAGGAGCGCAGAACGCGCTCTTTTTTATTTTATGGTTAATCTTTTATTTGACACCGCTTGAAGTCGGTGTCATTTTCTTTTAACCTCACTATTTACTATAAAAACCTTTGGAGCAAATTTTAATGCGACGTGATACAACTTCGTGGTATAGCCGCAATCTCGGAATGGAGATGCCGCTCGTGGCTTACGGAGACGCTGGTTTCCCGCTTTTGATGTTTCCGACCGCCGCCGCCGATTATCTCGAATACGAAAGATTTTTACTCGTTGACGCGATTAAATCGTTTATCGAAGCCGGACAAATTCGCGCTTATTCGATAAATTCCGTTAATCGTTACAGCCTTTTGAATGAACAGGCTTCGCCCGAATGGAAGGCGGAACTTTTGACGCGCTACGACCGCTACATTATGGAAGAAGTTTTGCCGCTGATTCGCAATGAATGCGGCGCGATGGACGCGAAACCTTTGACGACCGGCGCGAGTCTGGGCGCGTATCTGGCGGCAAACTGCTATTTCAAACACCCAGATAATTTTCGCGGCACGATTGCGATGAGCGGCAGTTACGACGTGCGTTCGTATTTGAAAAATTACGCGGACGACAACGTTTATTTCAACAATCCGGCGCAGTATGTCAAAAATCTGAACGACGATTATTTTCTGCCGATTCTGCAAAAGGCGGATTCGATTGTGATTGTCACCGGACAAGGCGCGTTTGAAGCACCGGAAAGAACCAAACAATTTTGCGGCATTTTAAGCGAAAAGGGAATTCCGCATTTATGCGAAATCTGGGGCAAAGATGTCAACCACGATTGGGATTGGTGGCGCAAAATGCTGCCCTATTATTTAGGAAAATTTCTTAGTTAGTGGTAAATGGTAAATGGTAAATTGAAGAATACTTCCTTCATTTACCATTCACCATTCACCATTTCTTAATTATTTTCGTCGCCCTTTTTACCTTTTTTCTTCTCGCCTTGAACTTTTGGTTTTTCTTCCTTCGGCGGCTCGACCTTTTTCGGTTCTGACGGAATTTTGATGACCGTTTTATTTTTATCTTCGCTCGGCGGATTATTTTTCGGCATCATCACCGGCGGCTCGGCATCCGGCGTGTTATCAATCGGGCTGGTAATTCCCGCGCCGGTCGTGTTACTGTCCGCAGGTATCGCCGGAAGTTTTGACGGATGATAATTTACGCCGAGCGATTGTCCGGCTTCGGCATCTTTTTCAAGTTTTTCGAGTTCGTCGCGTTTGCGCTGTTCGTTTAACGCTTTAACGTCGGCGGTCATCGGCGGAGTTTCGTAGAATTTCTCCATCGGTTTGTCCTTCATAAACGGAATCATAAACTCGTTGAAATACGGCAGCGCGCCGTGTCCGCCCGTCATATTCCCGCCCAAGTTTTCCTTTTTCGTCGGATTTCCCATCCACACGCCGGTCACGTATGTCGGCGTGTAGCCGATAAACCAAACGTCCGTGTGGTCGTTGACCGTGCCGGTTTTGCCCGCCAGCGGCTGCCCGTCGGCATTTGCGGCAGTTGCCGTGCCGCCCGGTTTAACTACGCCCTGCATCAATTCGACCATTGTTCCGGCGACATATTCGCTGATTACTTTTGAAGTGGTTTTTTCCCATTCTTCTAAAACCTTGCCGTCGCGGTCTAAAACTTTGCGAATTAAATGCGGCTCGACTCTGATTCCTTTATTGGGAAAAGTCGAGTAAGCCGAAACCATTTCAATCAGCGGAACTTCGGTCGCGCCCAGAGCCGACGGCAGAACAGGGTCCATCGGATGCGTGATTCCGAAACGGCGAACCATCTGCGCTCCGGTCTGAATCCCGACCTGGTCGAGCAGGTGAACCGCCACGACATTAATAGATTTCGCCAGGGCGGTTTTCAAAGGCATATTTGGGCTGCTCGTCGAACCGTCGTAATTATGCGGCATCCAACTGCCGCGTTGAATCGGCGCGCCGCTGACCGTCATATCGGGAGTCATTCCCGATTCGACCGCCGCCGTGTAAATAAACGGTTTAAAACACGAGCCGGTTTGACGGAATCCCTGCGTCGCGTTATTGAATTTATTGGTCGCGTAATCGTAGCCGCCGACCATCGAAATAATTTCGCCGGTGTGCGAGTTGAGCGTCATCATCGCCGCCTGAACTTCCGGCACTTGCGATAATTCAACTTTTAAAGTTTGCGTGTTCGGGTCGACTTCCTTGATTTCAAATTCAGGCAGATACCCGACTTTAAGCTCGTCCTTCGGCGATTTTTTCGGCGCGCGTCCCATATCTTTCGCGGTCAGAATCGCTTTGTATTTGCCGAAACGAATTACCGCTTCATTTTTCGCCGAATCGATATTGGTAATTAAACCTTTGATAAATTCGCCTTTTTCATATTCGTCGCCATACCAGTCTGGATGTTTATAGGCTTCGAGTTTCCGCGCGATTTGTTTTTGGTCGGTAATCGGATTATTGTCTTCGTCAACTAGAATGTTCTGATAATCGGAACGCCATTTTTGCGTGCTGTCATAGCGGCGCAAACCGCTGCGAATCGCTTTGGTCGCCAGTTTCTGCGCGTCAACATTGATTGACGTATAAACCTGCAAGCCGCCCTGCGCGACGCGCGTCGTGTATTTTTCTTCCAAGTATTTGCGGACTTCCTCGACCGGATAATCCCACGCCGTAGATTTCGGCAGCGATTGATAAAAGGCGGAATCGGCAAGTTTTATAGGCTTTCTTTTGGCGGCTTCGATTTGTTCGGGCGAATATCTTTCGGGAAAGTATTTGCCCATCTGGTCAAGCACGGTGTTGCGCCGCTCCAAAGCCTTGTCCATATTTCTCGTCGGCGAATATTCCGGCGATTTCGGAATCGCGGCGAGCAGCGCGGCTTCTTCGAGACTTAATTCATTGAGGGGTTTTCCGAAATACGTTCGCGCTCCGGCTTCAAAGCCATATGAACCCGCGCCCAAAAAAACGTAGTTCATATACATCTCAAGAATTTGCCGCTTGGTGTAAAAACGCTCGATTTCAAGTGCCATCAGCCATTCGGAAAACTTTCGCGTCAGCGTCTGGTCTTTCGAGAGAAAAAGATTTTTCGTGAGTTGCTGGGTAATCGTCGAACCGCCTTCCATACGGCTGCCGGGCGACATTACTTTCTTGGCGACGACACCGACGATGCGATACGGGTCAATTCCGATATGACTGTAAAAACGCGAATCTTCGATTGCCAAAAGCGCGTCTTCGACGTTTTGCGGAATATCCTGTTCTTTTATCGGAATGCGTTTTTCGAGCGCGAATTCCGCCAGCACGGTTTCGCCGTCGTCGGCGTAAATTCGCGTCACCTGCGGCGGGCGATACGTCGCCAAAGCCATCACTTCGGTCGCGTAACGCGAATTATTTAAATAACATGAAGCGAGAACGCCGGTTAATCCGCCAGCCGCCAGAGCCAATAGAAGCGCGACCGGCAGCCAAACAAATTTCCACGCGCTCCGGCGTTTTTCAGGAACGCTTTTAATTTCTCTCGTTTCAGTTCTCTTAAATTCCTTTGCCATTTGTTTTATAACCTCTATTAATTAACAAATCTTCGCATCCTGACGCTAATCACAAAACCAATGGCGATAAATGTCGCCAAAACCGCCGACAGCCCCGCGCTCATCAAAGGCAGCGGAACACCGATGACCGGCAAAAAACCGAGTGCCATTCCGACATTCATAAAAATCTGAAAAATCATTCCACCCGCAATCGCCATAATCACCAGCATTCCGGCGCGGTCGGGCGCGGCGCGCGCTCCGGCAATCAGGCGCGACAAGAGCAGCGCATATGCCAGCAGCAACGAAACACAGCCGATAAATCCGGTGTTTTCCGCCGTCACCGCGAAAATAAAATCCGTGTGCGGTTCGGGCAGGAATTTGAGCGCGCTCTGCGAAGATTCCGTGTCGCCTTTAGTTCCTGTCAAGCCGCCTTTGCCGACCGTAATCATCGACTGAATCGTATGATACGCATAGCCTCTCGGGTCTGCGCTTTCCGGGTCAATAATTACGTCTATTCGTTCCTTTTTATAACCGCTCAATTTTCCGGTTTTCACGCCGACCCAGTAACCGACCGGCATCATAATCGCCATCATAATAAGCGCGAGAATTACGTAGCGGATTTTGATTGACGATAGAAACATCACGACGGCGAGCAGCGGAAAATATGTAATCGACTGCCCCATATCCGGTTCGAGCAAAATCAATCCGACCGGAACTGCCAGAATCAGCACGCCGATAAAAAATTCTTTAATCGTCAGAGAATTGCCTTTTCGCGCGCCGTAATATTTTGCGAGCATCAGCACGACCGGAATTTTAACAAACTCCGAAGGCTGAAATTGTCCGATAAGCGGAACTTTTATCCAGCATCTCTGCCCGTTAATTTTCATTCCGATACCGGGAATCAAAACAATTGCCAGCAGAAAAAGTCCGATGCCGTAAAAAATCGGCGCGGCATCCACGACGCGGCGATAATCGGTCATCGCAATCACGAGCAAGGCAATCAGCGAAATGAATAAGCCGATAATTTGTTTTTCCCAATAGGTTTCCGTCGGCTGCGCGTTGTAGATTTGCCACACGCCGAAACAGACAATGGCGATGGCGAGAATTGCCACCAGCCAGTCGAAATCCCGCAAGGTTCTTTTTTCGATAATTGCGACCATCTTTTTCAGCTATCAGCTATCAGTTATCAATTATCAGTTTTCGTTGACTGATAATTGATAATTGATAATTGTTATTTCATCGCCACCTGTTGTTGCGGCTGCGCGCCCAATAAATCCGGGTGATTTTTCAGCAGATACGCTTCATAAATCTGTTTGACAGCCGGAGCCGCGTTTGCCGCGCCGAAACCGGAATTTTCGATTAAAGCGATAACGGCGATTTCCGGTTTGTAAGCCGGTGCGAAAGAAACAAACCAGGCGTGGTCTTTCGCGCCGCCCGAACCGATTTCCGAGTTTTGCGCCGTTCCCGTTTTTCCGGCTATTTCCCAATTCGCCATTTTGATGCCGCCTGCCGTTCCGCCGTTGTTGACCACGCCCCACATTCCCTTTAAAACGAGCGCGTTTTGTTCGGGAGTCATCGGAATTATTTTCGGTTCGGGATGTTCAAATGTATATTCGGGACGCGCCGGAAAATCGCCGACCGCGTCAATCGGTTTAAATTCCTTCAACAGATGCGGGATATACATTCTGCCGCGCATGCCGACGCTCGACACGGCGCGAATCATCGAAATCGGTGTCACGTTGACGGTGACCTGTCCGATGGCGGCGAAAACCGTTTCGATGTCGTTCCATTTTCCGTTGTCGCGTTTTCTGACATACGATTCGAAGGATTTCGGCGTTTGACTGATTTTTTCGTTCGGTAAATCAATGCCGGTTCGCTTGTCGTAATCGAAAGTTTCGACCATTTGTTTCAAACCTTCGAGTCCCATCCTCAAAGCTAAACGATAATAATAACCGTCGCACGAATGCGTAATCGCCGACGGCAAATCCGGCGTTCCGTGATTGCCGCTCGTATCGCGCGTAAAACGATTTCCGACCTGAATTCCGCCGCCGCAAATGATGCTGTTGCTCTTGATGGTAATCGCGCCTTGCTCTAATCCGGCAACCGATTCGGGAATTTTCCAGGTCGAGCCGGGATGAAAACGCCCTTGAATCGCTCGATTCAAAAGCGGGCGTTCCTCGTTGTGGTAATAATCGAAAATTTCTTTGCGTCCTTCGGGTGTCGTGCTGCGTTCGACAAAAGCGTTCGGGTCATACGAAGGCGCGGAAGCCATCGCCAGAACCTCGCCGTTATTCGGGTCGGTAGCGATAATCGTTCCGCGTTTTGTCGAAGAATCTTCGAGAGCTTTTTCCGCCGCTAATTGTAAATCAATATCAATCGTCGAAACTAAATCCTGTCCGGGCTGCGGCTGGACGACTTCGAGTTCCGCCTGCACGCGCCCGCGCGAATCAACCAGAACTTTTTTGTAACCCGGTTCGCCGCGCAAGTATTGGTCGTAATACTGCTCCAATCCGGCTTTGCCGATGATATCACCGGGCTTAAACTTTTCGGCGTATTCAGGATTTTTCAATTGCTTGGGATCGATTTCGCCGACGTAGCCGAGAACGTGCGCCAGAACTTTGCCGTATGGATAATGACGCTGCGGCTGAACTTCGACGCGCAATTCCGGCATTTCCAAGCTGTGCGATTCAACCCAGGCGATGTCCTGCGGCGTGGCGTTTTCCTTTAAAACAATCGATTCAAAATCGGCAACCTGTTTTTTAATTAAATCCAGGCGTTCGGCGACAAACTGCGGGTCGAGATTCAATCCGCTCGCGTAATCGTCAACCCGTTCGCTGACATCAATTGATTTCATCGGCTCATGCGCCAGCGTGATGTTAAACGTCGGGCGCGAATCGACCAGAATTTTCCCGTTGCGGTCGAAAATCGCCCCGCGCGGCGCAGGAATCGGAATCTTGCGAATGCTCTGTTGATTAAACTTCTCGACGTAAATTTCGCCTTTAACAATTTGCAAATAATAAAGCCGCACGCCGAGAATCGTCAGCAGCACGAAAGCGAGTATCTGGAGAACACCAATTCTAAAAGGCAGATTTTGCGACTGGTCATTTAACTTCACTTTTTTAATGGTGAATGGTAAATGGTGAATAGTGAATTATTGGTTTTTCATTAACCGTTCACCATTTACCATTCACCATTATTCTTAGGTTCTCTTTCCCAAACGAATCGGATTACGGCGGCGCGTTTGACGGCGCGGCGTAAAAACTTCGCGCTTGCTTTTTCTGATGCCGTCTGTCAAAAAATGTTCAAAAATTAAGAAGATAATTGTTCCCGCAATGGTTGTTCCAATCAGCGAATAAGCAAACGTGTTGACCACCGGCGCGCCTGGTTCGTAACCAAAAAGGCGATGCAATCCGTAAAAAACCAGATTGCCTAACAAACTCGCTCCCGCTATGATGGGAATCCGCAGTAAAAGGTTGTCGAGATAGACGCGCCGCGCTATTTCCGAAACTATGTATGCAATCAACGTTTTAGAGAAGGCGTTCGCGCCCAAAAGTCCGCCGCTCAAAGCATCGACGGCGAGACCTGCGACAGTCCCGAAAAGCAGCGCGCGAATGGCGTTTCGCTGAAAAGCGGCATAAACGACAATGATGAGCGGGAAATCAATATAAGCGAACGGCTCGGCGACGTTGCGGAGCGACCATTGAAGCAAAACTGCGATTACCAGGGCGAGTGTAATCTTTACTTGTTCCATCTCTTAAAAAAATCTAACGCGATATTTTTTTAGGTTTATTTTTATTATCCTTAACGGCATTCGGCAAAGACTGTTCAAATTTCTGTTGAAGCGGCGGCTCGTAAAGCAAAACCGCTACTTCCTGCATTGAATTTAACTGCGCCGCCGGTTTGATATAAATTGTTTTTGAAACGGTTGCCGAGCCGCCCGACACTTCGACGATTTCGCCGAGTTTCAATCCAGCCGGATAAATTCCGTCCTGTCCGGTCGTGAAAACCGATTGTCCGACCTGCACGTCGACGCTGCCGGGAACATAACGCATTTCCAAAAGCTCGCGGTCGTCCATTCCGCTGACCACGCCGAGCGCGTTCGACGCGCCGATTTCGCCGACGACCGCACCCGCGCCGAACCTTTCGTCCGTGACCAGAGTAATTTGCGATGTCAATGGGCTGACCGCCGTAATTCTGCCGACTAGACCGCCGTTTGCAACCACCGGCATATTTAATTTTACGCCGTTATAACTTCCCTGATTGATGACCGAATCGTTAAACCAATTCGACGGGTCGCGCCCGATAATTTTCGCCGTCAAAACCGGATATTTACTTTCGTCCTTGAGATTCAAAAGTGTTTTCAGACGCTCGTTTTCAATCGCCAAATCCCGTTTGCTTTGAATTTCGACTTCGAGTTCCTGAACATGCTGCTTGAGCCTATCATTTTCGCTCGCCGCGTTTCGGATATTGGCAAACGACTGAAAATAATTGGTCATGGCAGAACTGGCGGTCGTCACCGGCGACTGCACAAAATCGGCAAGCGCGAGCGACCAGACGCGAATCACGCGCTGCTGTTCCGCACCCGTCCGCGCATCCCAAGCCATCAAAATAAAACTGCCCAGCAATAAGGCAATCATCAGCCAGGGCGTTGTTCGCCAAACTTCTTTTTGACTTCGCTCAACCATCTTCTTAATGGTGAATGGTGAATGGTAAATGGTAAATGAAAAGCCGAAACTCACCATTCACCATTCACCATTTACCATTAACTTCCTGTCATCAACGAATTATCCCATTTGACGCGGCGCAGCAGTTCAAAATCGGAAAGCATTTTGCCCGTGCCGAGAACAACGCTTGAGAGCGGGTCATCGGCAATCACGACCGGCAATCCGGTTTCAATCATCAAGCGTTTATCCAAATTTTTCAACAGCGCGCCGCCGCCCGTCAGAACAATTCCGCGTTCGACAATATCGGCGGAAAGTTCGGGCGGCGTTCTTTCCAGAGCGACGCGCACGGCGTTGACAATCGTCGCAATTGAATCGGACAGAGATTCGCGGATTTCTTCGTCGGTTATCGTAATCGTCTTTGGAATTCCTTCAATCAAATTGCGCCCGCGAACTTCCATCGAAAGCGGTTCTTCGAGCGGAAACGCCGAACCCAGAGCAATTTTAATCGCTTCTGCCGTCCGCTCGCCGATTAAAAGATTGTAGCGGCGTTTGATAAACTGCGTAATTGATTCGTCCATCTCGTTTCCGGCAACGCGCACCGCCCGCGAATAGACGATTCCCGAAAGCGAAATTACTGCGATGTCGGTCGTGCCGCCGCCAATGTCCACAACCATATTTCCGTGCGGCTCTGTAATCGGAAGTCCCGCGCCGATTGCCGCCGCCATCGCTTCTTCGACCAGATAAACTTCCGACGCTTTGGCGCGCTACGCCGAATCTTCGACGGCGCGGCGTTCGACCTGCGTAATTTCCGACGGGATGCCGATGACGACGCGCGGACGCACCCAACTTTTTCCGTTGTGCGCCTTGCGTATAAAATGCTGAAGCATTTTTTCCGTGACTTCAAAATTTGCAATCACGCCGTCCTTCATCGGGCGAATCGCCACGATGTTGCCGGGCGTTCTGCCAAGCATTTCTTTCGCGTCGCGCCCGACCGCTTCGACTTGATTGGTCACTTTGTTGATTGCCACAATCGAAGGTTCTGAAACGACGATGCCGCGACCTTTCGCATAAACAAGCGTGTTCGCTGTGCCGAGGTCAATCGCTAAATCGCTGGAAAATAAACTGAATAAAGATTTTGGTAATGCCATTAAAATAGTCCGTATTTTAAAATTTTAGGTTTTAGAGCGGCATGTCAAGTTCTAGGAAAACTGCTCCCAAAATTATCTTTTAGGGGAAATTGAGTAGCGGTTTAGGGCAGGCGACTCGCAGCGCGTTCTAAACTACTTAGAATATACTGAATTTTAGAGTTTTTGCTAATGCCGAAATACACTTTTCGATTTTTTTTTACAAAGAAAGATAAAATAAGGCAAACAAGTGACGGTGACGGCGGGCAGCCAGCCTTGAATTACGAATTTCAAACTTCAAAATTTGTCCTTTGCCGAGCCGCGCGCTGGCTGTTTTACGAACTTGTCCGAAGATTTCTTTTTAATGATAACAATGTAATTCGCGTCTTCGGCATCCAGAAATTCTTCGATTTGCCAATCGCTGCCGCGCATAATTTCCCGCATTTCTTCGGGCGAAACAAAAAGATAATCAAACCATTCGCCGACAGTTTTGCCGAAGCGGACTCGCATTCTAATTTGCCCGCCCATTCGCCCGCGCCTTTTATTTGCTTGCAGATATAACAGATGAAGCGGATTATCCGTTTGATACGGGTCGAAAGTTTTAGCAATAATCCGCGCTTCGGGCGATGTGATGCGCGTCATTTTTTCGAGAATCTTTCCGGCGTTCTCGCGGCTGCCGAACAAACCGAAATTGTTGCCGAACATTTGAATCGTGTCGAACGAATTCGGCTTGAATTTATCAATCTCATCAATCGGTCTGACAAACGCTTTTTTCAATCCTCTTAATTTGCAGACCTTGATTGCGCCGGGCGAATTGTCAATGCCGGTTACGTCAAAACCTCTTTCCTGCAAATAGAGCGCGTGCCGACCCGCGCCGCAGCCGACATCTAAAACTCTGCCTTTCGCTAATTTGACGGCGCGTTTTTCAAGCGGCGACCATTGCCTATATTCCGAAAAATATGTCCCCGCATCAGAGCCGGTATCAATATAATTATCGTCGCGTTCGATGATTTCAGCCGTCGCTTCCCGACTGAAATATTGCGCGAGAAGTTGCTGCCCATAAGCGTCCTGACCTTTTTTCATATCGTTCCGGCTTATCGGCAGTTTATTTTTCCTTCATCGTCAAACGCTCCGAACGCGGCTGTCCTTCCGCGCTTTGATTATCAACAAACGTCCATTCGGGCGCGTCTGTAACTTCGGTTTCCAGTGCCGCGTCAACCGCTTCGCTGATTCGCACAACGGGAACAATTTCCAATTCGTTGCGAACTTCTTCGGGAATTTCTTCGATGTCGGCTTCGTTGCGCGACGGCAAAATTATCCGGCGGATTCCGGCGCGATACGCCGCCAGAACTTTTTCCTTGATGCCGCCGACCGGAAAGACCAATCCCGACAACGTGATTTCGCCCGTCATCGAAGTATCCGAACGAACCTTTCTGCCCGTGTAAAGCGAAGCCATCGCCGAAGCCATTGTCACGCCCGCGCTCGGACCGTCTTTCGGAATCGCGCCCGCCGGAACGTGAACATGAACGCCGTTTTCCTTAATCATTTTCGGGTCAATACCGAAATCTTTGGCGTGCGACCAAAGATACGAACGCGCCGCCTGCGCCGATTCCTTCATCACGTCGCCGAGTTGACCGCTTAAAATCAAGCCCGAACCGCCGGGCAAAAGCGTCGCTTCAATAAATAAAACTTCGCCGCCCATTTCCGTCCAAGCCATTCCGGTTGCGACTCCGGCGGGCAATTCTTTTCGCGCTTCTTCCGGGTAAAAACGCGGCGCGCCTAAAAAAGGTTTTATATCCTGCGCGGTGATTGTCACTTTTTCGGTTGAACCTTGCGCGACTCTTAGAGCGACTTTGCGGGCTAAATTTCCAATCGTTCTTTCCAGTTGGCGCACGCCCGCCTCGCGCGTGTATCGCGCCGTTAAAAGATTTATCGCGTCGTCGGTGATTTCAATTTGGTCGGGCGATAAACCATTTTCCTTAATCTGGCGCGGAACTAAATACTGTTTGGCAATATTTAATTTTTCCATATCGCTGTAACCGGCAAGGCTGATAATTTCCATCCGGTCGCGCAGCGGCGCGGGGATAGGTCCGAGTTGATTCGCCGTCGCAATAAAGAAAACTTTCGACAAATCAAATGGCAAATCCAGATAATGGTCGCGGAAAGTGTTGTTCTGCGCCGGGTCTAAAATTTCCAAGAGCGCGGATGCGGGGTCGCCGCGATAATCGTTGCCCATTTTATCAATTTCGTCGAGCATCAAAACCGGATTATTAACGCCGACACGCCGCAGCGTTTGAATAATCCTGCCCGGCATCGCGCCGACGTAAGTTCTGCGATGACCGCGCAATTCGGCTTCGTCGCGCACGCCGCCCAAACTGATTCGGTCAAACTCTCTGCCAAGCGCGCGCGCAATCGAACGCCCCAGACTTGTTTTGCCAACTCCCGGCGGTCCGACGAAAAGAATAATCGGGCTTTTTGAATCGGGACGTAGTTTAATAACCGCGAGCGTTTCCAAAATTCTCTCTTTAATATCTTCTAAACCGTAATGATCTTCGTCCAAGATTTTTTTGGCTTCATCTAAATCGAGTTTTTCTTCGCTCGATTTTTTCCACGGCAGTTCCAAAATATATTCGAGATAGGTTCGGATAACGTGATAATCCGGCGCGGCTTGCGGCAATTGTTCCATCCGCTTTAGTTCGCGCATCGCTTCCTTGTTGACTTCTTCCGGTAAATCGGCAGTTTCGAGCCGTTCGCGCAGTTGGTCGGCTTCGGCTTTTTCGCCCGTTTCGTCTTCGCCGAGTTCTTTTTGAATCGCCTTCATTTGCTGGCGCAGAATATAATCGCGCTGCGATTTATCCATTTCGGTCTGCGCTTCGGACGCAATTTTCGTCCGAATATTCATTATCTCGACTTCGCGCGAAAGATATTGATAGGCGAGCGAAAGCAGTTCGTCGGCGGTATCGGCTTCGAGCATTTTCTGTTCCTGCTCAACGCCGAGCATCAGCACCGAACCGAGAAAATACGCCAGCTGCACAGGGTCGTTATTCGACATCACCGCCATTCTGATTTCCGCCGGAACATTCGGCAGCATCGTCAGAGCCTGTTGAATCAACCCTTGAACATTGCGTTTTAAGGCTTCGACTTCTTCCTTATCTTTAATTGTCAATTCCGGCAAAATTTCAACTTTCGCTTTTAAAAACGGCTCTTCCTGCGCCCAATAAACGATGCGAATCCGTTCCGTCCCCTGCACGATTAGTTGCATTCCTTCGTTTTCGCGCATCATCCGTTTGACGTTGACGAGCGTTCCGACTTCGTAGAGGTCAGCCGGTTTCGCGTCCTGTCCAGTCACGTTTTCGTTTTTCAAAGTGACGCAGGCAAGCAATTTTTCTTCGGTTGCGAGCGCGGCTTCGACCGCCAGCATCGAACGCTTGCGCCCGACATTGAGAGGCACAATCGTATCGGGAAAAAGCGTCGTCTGCTGGAGCGGCAGAACGGCGATTTCCAGACGCTTTGATTCGGCGGCTGGCGCGTTTTTCGGCGCGGTTGAATCCTTCTGGTTTTCAGTTTGATGTTGTTTGTTTTCTTCAGCCATAAAAATTTTATCTTCTAAATTTTCCCTTGCTTTGATGCCGATTTTCGACTGTTTTATTTCTCTTTTCTCAATCGGATTATCAGCAAGCCGTTATCGAAATTATTTTCGACGCTCGCGCCTTCAATCGAAGCGGGAAAGCGCAGAATTTTCTCGAAACGATTGTATGTAATTTCCATCTGGCGATATGAAATACTGTGCGAGCAAGTCGTGTCGCGGCGGATTCCGGCGATATAGAGTGTGTCGCCTTCGATTTGGATTTCAATGTCTTCGGTCGAAACTCCGGCGAGTTCGATTTTGACCACCCAGCCTTCGAGCGATTGATAAACATCCGCCGCCGGACACCACAATTTCCCCGACGGACGCGAACCGCGCGACGATTGCAGAAAGTGAAAATACCGATTGATTGATTGAGCCATAATCTTATTAATGGTGAGTGGTGAGTTGAAGAAATCTTCTTTCACTCACCACTCACCATTCACCATTCACCACTTCATTCAGCCTTTCTTCCAAAACCCCGCGCCGCTGGAAATTTCTTCGAGCGTTTCGGCAATTTCGCGTTCGTCTTCGGTGTCGAGCGCAACGTCCGCCATTGCGATAATTCCGACTAGCTCGCCCGCTTCGTTTATAACCGGAACGCGGCGAACCTGTTTGTCGCCCATCAGACGAATCGCTTCAAACACAAAATCGCGTTCTTTGATTGAAAAAACTTCCGCCGTCATCACATCGCCGACATTGGTTGAAACATTTTTGCCGTCGGCGACGGCGCGGACAACAATATCTCTGTCGGTCAAAATCCCGACGAGCTTTTTGTTTTCAACTACGGGAAGCGAACCCATATCGCCGTCACGCATCAAGCGGGCGGCTGCCTGCAAAGTCGTTTCCCGCGCGGCGGTCGTCACGTCCCGCGTCATAATTTCCTGACAAAGTTTTCGCATATTTGCCGAAATATTTTTTTCCGTCATACTTTAATTTTACCAAACCTTTAAAAATTATTTTGTTCAACTTATTTTGTTTGAGTGCGGGCGAGAAAGCAAGTGTAAAATTTTCGCCGATTTGATAATCGAAAATCGAAAATCTAAAATTTAATTTGTTTATGGGCAAACACCGTGAAAATAAACATCAGCCGCAGCGCGACGGAAAAATAATCATCGTCGGAAAAACCGGAGACGTTCCGTCGGGGCGCGGCGCGACCGTTAAACTGAAAGACGGCGCGGAAGTCGCGCTGTTTAACGTCGGCGGAAAATTCTACGCGATTGAAAATTTCTGCCCGCATAAAGGCGCGCCGCTCGCCGACTCAAAACTTGACGGAAATACGGTCGAATGCGATTTGCACGGCTGGCGGTTCGACGTTCGCACGGGATTTTGTTTTACGAAAAAAAGTTGTTCAATCGAGTCTTACGAAGTTTTGGTTGAAGACGATTTGATAAAAATTATTATCTGAAAAATTATTATGGCTTTGATTAACGTCAACGATTTTGAAACTGTAAATTCGGCAAACGAAAATTTCGACGCGCAGCGAAGCCGCTTTTACTGCGAACAATTAGAGCGTGGAAAAATTCTTTTTTTCGACCGCGCCCCGTTTGATTTGCCGGACGAACACCGCGAATTTCTGCTGTCCGCAAAACAGGAAAACACGCGGCTTCACAAAAATATCTCGTATCGTCCCGAACAAAATCTGCTGCGCGGATTTCCGTCGAGCGACACGGAAAATTTTAATCGTTTGCGTGAAGTTATGCGTGATTACTCAAAGCAGGTGGTCGAATTTTTTGACAAATTTCTCGCGCCGTATTCAGAAAGTCGCCAGCTTGATTACGCGAGTTTTCGCCCGATTGAAGAAGCGGGACGGAAACTTTCGCTGCACAAACGCAACGAACTTTTGCACGTTGACGCATTTCCAAGCCGACCGACGCGCGGCGGCAGAATCCTGCGCGTTTTTACAAATATCAATCCAACCGAATCGCGTGTCTGGCAAATCGGCGAAGATTTTTCGTCGCTTGCCAAAAAATATGCTGTTGATGCGGGTTTGGAAAAGATTCAAAAACAATCCGCTTCGCCCGCCGGAAAAGTTTTTCGGCAAACTTCAAAACTGCTGAACAAAGCCGGTTTGCCCATTCCCGACCGTTCCGCGTATGACAAATTTATGCTCCGCTTTCACGATTATTTGAAGGAAAATACAGAATATCAAAACGAATCGCACAAAACTCGTCTGGAATTTCCGCCGAATTCGACCTGGCTCGTTTTCACGGACGGCGTTCCGCACTCGGTTTTATCGGGACAATTCGCGCTCGAACAAACTTTTATTATTCCGTTTGAATCGCTCGTCGCGCCGCAGGATTCGCCCGCTGGGGTGCTTGAAAAAATGTGCCGAAAATCTTTGATTACGAATTGATTTTGATAAGTGATTTTTAATTCGGAAGTAAATTTTTATTTGCCGTCGTTTCCAATCGCTTCGACCGGACATGCCAGCAACGCTTCTTCGCATAGCTCGATTTCTGCGGGCGTTTCAGGTTGCCGATAAACATACGAATAACCGTTTTCGTCTTCGCGCGTAAAGTTTTTCGGCGCGGTATCGCGGCAAACATCGCAGTCTATACATTGATTGTCAACGTAATATTTTCCGCATGCGTTTTCCGGTAATTTGTCTTCAATTTCCGCCATAAATTTTTGCCACAAAAAGTCACAAAAGTCACGAAAATAAAATTCTAAAACTTTTGTGACTTTTGTGTTTTTTTGTGGCTAATTCTTTTTGCCTGAATTGCTTTCCGTGAGATTTATCATTCGCTCAAGCGCGATGAGCGCGTAATGTTTCGTTTCGTCGTCAACGACAATTTCGTTGACGACGTTTCCCGCCGTCAAATTTTCCATCGCCCACGCCAGATTTTGCGGCGCGATGCGATACATCGTCGCGCACATACAGAGGTCGGGCGCGAGCAGCCGAATTTCCTTATCGGGAAATTTTTTCGCCAGACGATTTACTAAATTAACTTCCGTGCCGATTGCCCATTTTGAACCCGCCGGAGATTTTTCAACCGTGTTGATGATAAACGAAGTTGAGCCGTTCAAGTCTGAAATATCAACGACTTCGCGCGGGCATTCGGGATGGACTAAAACTTTGACATCGGGAATTTGTTTGCGAATCTGGTCAACGTGCCAGGGTTTGAATCTGCCGTGAACCGAGCAATGCCCGCGCCACAAAATCAATTTCGCGTCTAAAAGTTCTTCTTCCGTGTTGCCGCCGAGTTCTTCAAACGGATTCCACAAAACCATTTTCTCCGCCGGAATACCGAATTTCGCGCCCGTATTTCTGCCTAAATGCTGGTCGGGAAAGAAAAACATTTTGTCATATTCTTTCAAATATGTATCGAACAGCGGAACGGCGTTTGACGAAGTGCAAACCACGCCGCCATTTTTTCCGCAAAACGCTTTTATCGCGGCGGTCGAATTCATATAAGTTATCGGCGCGACCTTTTGTTTCAAAACTCCGATTTCCCGAAGCTGCGTCCAGGCATCTTCGACCTGTTCGATATTCGCCATATCCGCCATCGAACAGCCCGCGCCCAAATCCGGCAAGATAACTTTTTGATGCGGTTGACCCAAAATATTCGCCGATTCAGCCATAAAATGAACGCCGCAGAAAACGATGTATTCCGCATCCGTCTGCGAAGCCATCACGGATAATTGATAAGAATCGCCCGTCAAATCGGCGTGAGCGATGACATCATCGCGCTGATAATGATGACCTAAAATGACAACCCGTGAACCTAATTCCTTTCGCGCCTCTTCGATTCGCTCGGCGATTTCCGCATCGCTCATCACGAGATAATCTTCAACCGGTCGAACGGCTTCTAAAATTGCTGACATTTTCTTTCTTCCTATAAGCGAAATGCGAGTTCGATTCAAACTCGCAAACAAAAATAATTCTATGTCAAAAAATTTAATCCAGCTATTTGTAGCTGACTTTTTCGGGAAAATCGGGAAACATTTTCGATTGTTTGAGTTCGCCGCTTTCGTCGTAGAAATTTAGATTCCCGTATTCATCGCAAGTCCAGACTTCCTTCGCGCCCTGCTCAAAATAAAGTCGGCGTTTTTCCTTCATCTCCTTTGCCGAATTGCTCGTCGAAACGACTTCGACGCAGACTTCCGGCGCAATCTGCGCTTCGGTTTTTCCTTCAATTTGTTCAAAAATTTCAATCGAAGCCCACGCGACATCGGCGCATTTTGTTCCCTTGCGCGTCCAAACGGCGCATTCAACTAGCGTAATACCGTCCTCCCGCATTTTCTCCAGCATATTTGAAATGCGGCTTTGATAAAATGAACGTTTGATTTTTACAGGATTCATAACCACTTGTCCGTATTCATTAAGCTCAATTTTAAACGGCAAATCCCGCAAACTCGGATGCGCGACAACTTCAGCCCAATTCATAATTTTAATCCCCAACTAAAACCGTAAATGGCAAACGGCAAAAACATTCAGTCATTTACCATTTACAATTAACCATCATTAAACGTCCAGATTTTTTACGTCCAGAGCATTGTCTTCGATAAATTTCCGGCGCGGCTCAACTTGGTCGCCCATCAAGACGGTAAAAATTTGGTCAGTTTCGATTGCGTCTTCGATTTTCACCTGTAGAAGCGTGCGTTTTTCCGGGTCCATCGTCGTTTCCCAAAGCTGTTCGGGATTCATTTCGCCCAAACCTTTATAACGCTGAATCGTCAAATCCTTTTTCGCCGCCGCCATGATTTTGTCCAAAAGTTCTTCGCGCGAGCCGACTTGCTCTGACTTGCCGTTTTCGCCCATCACAAACGGCGCGGGAAAATTATTTTCCAGAATAGTTTTCAGTTCGACTGCTTTTTGGAATTCGACATAACTCGCCATATTCCAATCGAAAAGCAAGGTTGTGCCGTTCGGAAAAGTGACTTCGATTTCCGAAAGCCCGTGTTCTTCGTCTTGCAGCAGTTCGGTTCTGAAACCGAATCCGGCGACTTTCGCTTCGACCTGCGCCATCAAATCTTCCTGCTCGAAAACCTTGCGAATTTTGATGCTATTCCGCGCCAGAATTCCGTCTTTTCCGGCAAACGCTTCGAGCAGCGCGCTTAATAATTTTTCGTCGTGGTTCAGACGACGCGCGAAGCGTTCAAAGTATTTTTTGAATTCGACCGTTTGTTCGAGCGATTTTGAAAGCTCGCGTCCTTCGATAATTCTACCGTTCGCCGTAATCTGCACGTCGCCCGTCGCCTGCCGCATCATATAGCGAAACATTGATTTTTCGTCCTTGATATATTCTTCCTTTTTGCCGCGTTTGACTTTGTAAAGCGGCGGCTGCGCGATATAAACGTAACCCTTTTCGACGAGTTCCGGCATCTGGCGATAAAAGAATGTCAACAGCAAAGTTCTGATATGCGAGCCGTCAACGTCCGCGTCCGTCATCAAACAAATTTTGTGATAACGAAGTTTGCTGACATCAAAATCGTCTTTCCCGATTCCCGTTCCCAGACAGGTAATCAAAGCCTTGATTTCGCCGTGTTCGAGCATTTTATCGAAACGCGCTTTTTCGACGTTTAAGATTTTACCTTTTAAAGGCAGAACCGCCTGATTTTTCCGGTCGCGCCCCTGTTTTGCCGAACCGCCCGCCGAATCGCCTTCGACCAGATAAACTTCCGATAAAGCAGGATCTTTTTCCTGACAATCGGCGAGTTTTCCCGGCAATGTCGAAGTTCCTAACGCGCTTTTGCGAACGATTTCACGCGCTTTTCGCGCTGCTTCTCTGGCACGGGCGGCATCAACCGCCTTGCCGACAATTTTCTTGGCGACAACCGGATTCTGCTCGAAAAATTCGCCGAGTTTTTCGTTTAAAAACGATTCGACTGCGCCCTTGACGGGCGAATTTAATTTGCCTTTGGTTTGCCCTTCAAACTGCGGCTGCGGAATTTTTACGGAAATCACGGCGACCAGACCTTCGCGCACGTCGTCGCCGGACAAAACGGTTTTCGAGTTTTTCAGCAAGCCCGAACTCTCCGCGTAGTTGTTAATCGTTCGCGTAATCGCGCCGCGAAAACCCGACAGATGTGTGCCGCCGTCAACTGTGTTGATATTGTTGGCAAACGAGAAAATCTTTTCGTCGTAAGAATCGTTATACTGCATCGAAACTTCGATTGAAGGCTCGTCGGAAACGACCTCGAAATAAAGCGGCGGGTCGTGCAGCGGCGATTTATTTTTGTTCAAATGTTTGACGAATTCGGCGATGCCGCCTTTGTAATAAAATTCGTGCGATTTTTCCGGCTCTTCGCGCTCATCCTTGATAAAAATGCGAATGCCTTTGTTCAAAAACGCTTTTTCGCGCAGACGCTCGGACAATTTTTCAAAACTATAAATCAGAGTTTCAAAAATTTCACTGTCCGGTTTGAACGTAATTTTCGTGCCGCGTTTGGCGGTCGTTCCGGTTTGTTTGAGCGGCGCGACCGCGATTCCGGTCGTGAATTCCTGCTCGTGCGTTTTGCCGTCGCGCCAAATTTCAGCCTTTAGCCATTCGCTTAAAAAATTAACGCACGAAACGCCGACTCCGTGCAGACCGCCGGAAACTTTATACGAATTCGAGTCGAATTTGCCGCCCGCGTGCAGCACGGTCAAAACGACCTCCGCCGCCGAAACGCCGAACTTTTCGATGATGCCGGTTGGAATGCCGCGACCATTATCCAGCACCGTAATCGAATTATCTATATGGATTGTCACTTCAATCGTGTCGCAATAACCTGCCAATGCTTCGTCAACCGAATTGTCAACAACTTCATAAACCAGATGATGCAGACCAATTTCGCCGGTCGAGCCAATATACATCGCCGGACGAAGACGAACCGCCTCGCGCCCTTCTAGAGCGGTAATCGAACCTTCGTTATAATCATCCTGTTTGTTTTTCTTAATTTCTTCTTTTGCTTTAGCCAATTTTTTTAACCTCTAAATTTAATTTTCAATTGTAATAATTTTGCCTGACTTTATACTTTCCAAAATCCTTAACGCTTCCGGCATCAGCGGCAAAAACGATTCGACGCGATTGGTTTTCGCCGATAAAACGAGAATCGCTAATGGTAAATCCATTTTGTTTTGCTGATGTTCGATGTTTTTATCAACCGAAATTAGAACTTCAAATCCGGCTTTGTTTGCCGATTGAATCAGTTTTCCGTTCTTTAAGCCTTTGAAACCTGCTTCGTCAATTATAAAAATATAAAAACTTCGTGTCCGACAAACTCCTGTTTGATTTTTCTCGGCAGGCACTCGTCAAGCAGCAATTTCATAATCCTGTAAAAGCGTGACTTTGTAGAATTCTAAAACGCCGATTGCTTGAGCGTGCGCGACGGTCGGAAAATCGTCGAGAAATTCTTCCAAATTATCGCCCGCTTCCAAATAGTCGAAAAGATTTTTTATTGGAACGCGAGTTCCGCGAAAAACGGGTGTTCCGCTCAGTTTTTCCGCGTCGCTTTCAATAAATTGATTGAACAAATTGTGGTTCATTTTTTGCTCTCAAAATCAATTTAAATTATAGCATTTTTTTGCGAAATAAACGAGCGCGGAAAGACGAGAAAATCATATTTTTAGAGCGTTTTTGCTAAACCATTTTCGACAGTAAAAATCTGCGCGTTCGCATTAAATTTTTCGATGAAACTTTCCTTTGAAGTCGTCACGAAAGTCTGTGTTTTGTCCTGTAGAAATTCGAGCAGTTGCCCGATGCGTTTGTAGTCTAATTCGGCATCAACATCGTCGAGCAGAAAAAGCGGATATTCGTTGTTTTGTGAATGATAAACCGATAAATTTGCGAGTTGTAAAATTAAAAGCGCGCTGCGCTGCTGCCCGCTCGAACCGTATCTTCGCAAATCGTGCCCGTCGAAAAGAATATCCAAATCGTCGCGGTGCGTGCCAATCAAACTGTGTCCGGCAACCAATTCGGCTGGCACGCGAAGTTTTAAACGCTCTGCCAAAAGCGCGGCGTAATCGGATAAATCGCCCTTGCCTTCGAGCGATGAAACGTAGCGAATCGAAATTTCTTCTCTGTCGAAAAGTTTTTTCTCCAAAACCTCGTTCAATCGTTCGACGTAACGCAGCCTGGCTTTATGAATCCGCGTCGCCAGATGAATTAGCTGTTCGTTCCAGGGCTCGAGCAGTTCGGCAACTTTATCAATCAAAAAATTATCGTCTTGAGCCGATTGCAGAAGCGAATTTTTTTGACGAATGACGCGGTTATAATCCGCCAGAGTCTGCACGAACGGCGGATAAATTCCCGTGATTCCGGCATCGAGAAATTTGCGGCGCGCGTCGGGAAGTCCGCGCACGATTTCAAGCTGATCGGCGTTGAAAATAACGGCGTGAAGCTCGCCTAAATAACGGGTGACGGCTTCGCGTTTGCCGTTGACGGTCAGAATTTTAGTGTTGCCTTCGACGGCGACTTGCAGAACGCGGCGGATTTCCGCCGATTGCCGAACCATACCGCGCAAGATTGCCAGTTCGTCACTAAATTTTATCGCTTCCTGAAGTTTGGCGGTTTTGAATGATTTGGTTGTAGCGAGCGTGTAAATCGCTTCGAGCCAATTAGTTTTTCCCTGCCCGTTTTCGCCGAAAATAATGTTAAGATTGTTTCCGCAAAAGATTTTCCCTTGTAAATTGCGAAAATTTTGCGCTTCGAGCGATTCAAGCAGCATATTTTGATTTTAGCATAAAATTTCTGTCGCAGAATAACGGTATGGATTTTGCCGCGACAATTTTGCGAGCGAGTTAACGGCATAATTTCGGACATTTTAGAACCGACGACTGCGTAAAATTTAAATAACAACCAATGGTGAAAAATTTTCTTCAAATAAATAGAATTTTCCGTTTATTGAAACTTTATATTATTTGGGTTTAACTTTGTTTGTTAAACTTAAACATAGTTTAATGGAGAGATTGGTAATCAAATTTATGCGTTTTATCTTGAGTTCAGTTTTTTGTTTGCTGCTTGGTTTGTCGGTATTTGCCGCGTTCAGCGGAGTTCCGGCGGAAAATTTTACGGTCACTTCGCTTGACGGTCAAACGATAACTCTGGACGAATTGCGCGGAAAAGTCGTGGTTCTGACTTTCTGGTCGACAAGGTGCGAAATTTGCGAATCGGAAATTCCGAAATTCAATAAAATAGCCGCTAAATATGCCGGGCAGAACGTAGTTTTTCTCGGTCTTTCGATGGAAAACGAAGTCAAAATTGCCGAGCATTTAAAGCGAAAGCCTTTTAATTACACGATTATTCCAAATGGTTTGGGCGTAATTATGAAATACGCCGAAAAGGACGCGGCGGGAAATTTCAATATCGCGTATCCTTCGACATTTATCATCAATCAAAACGGCGAAATCGATTTTAAAACCTACGGCTGGAATAAAAGCAAAACGATAGATTCGCGCATCGGTGATTTACTTGGCAAGTAAATAATTTTGACTTTAGACCGGCTTCGCATTATAAGGAAAGTATGAAATATCTGCTTTCCTTTTTTGCTGTTCTGGTTTTTAGTTTTCCGGTTTTCGCTCAATTCGTAAAAGACGATAGACTGCTCGCGCCGACATTTAAAGTTGAATTGCTCGATGGAAAAATTTTCAGTTCGCCGGATTTAAAAGGCAAAATCGTCGTCCTGAATCTGTGGTTTGTTAATTGCCCGCGCTGCGTCGAAGAAATCAAACTTTTGAACAAAATTGTTGACGATTACGGCAATAATAGAGATGTCGTGTTTATCGGTCTGGCAATAAACACTAGAGCGGAACTTGAAAATTTTCTGGAAAAAAATCCCTTTAAATACAGCATCGTGCCGAACGCCGGAGATTTTATGTTGTTCGCGTTCGGCGAGCGGCAAAAAGACGGCTCGTATTTTCTGCCGTTTCCGACGCACGTCGTGATTGACCGCGACGGCAGAATAATATCCAAAACGAGCGGCGTAAAAGGCGTTGAAGTTGTCAAAAGCGAATTGGCGCGGCAATTTAACAAATAAGAATCGAAACAATAAAATTTGTTTCGGCGGCGAAACTGCGTTATAGTTTTGTTTCGCTTTTCGCTGCGGAGGATTAGCATAATTGGTAATGCAGCAGTCTTGAAAACTGCCGCGAGAAATCGCTTGGGGGTTCGAGTCCCTCATCCTCCGCCATTTCAATTTTAAGTTTTGCACCGACGATTTTGGATTTGTCCGAAATCGTTTTTGTTTTTCTCGCCGCCGATTTTTCGCTCAAATTTTCTTGCCAAATTTTCATTTTCCGTTTAGTCTAAACGCTGAATGAATCATCATTCAGTATTCTGACAAAGCGATTTTTCATTCGCGTTTTATAAAAATGAAATCATTAACTAAACCCGTCAAAACCAGCCCGCCGAATCAAAAACCAAACGGCGCGATAACGGATAAACGCGAAGCGATTTTGCGGGCGGCAACCCGCGTTTTTTCGCAAAACGGATATTTCAATTCAAAAGTTGCTGACATTGCCAGAGAAGCCGGAATCGCCGACGGCACGGTTTATCTTTATTTTAAAAGCAAAGAGGAAATTCTGCATTCGATTTTCGACCGCGCGATGACGGAATTTATCGCCGAAGGAAAAAAGGAAATCGCCGGAATCGAAAAAGCGGACGAGCGTCTGCGGCGAATCGCGCAGCTTCATCTGGAAAAACTCGGCACAGACCGCGATATGGCGATTGTTTTTCAGGTCGAACTGCGCGGCTCGATAAAATTTATGCAGGAATTTTCCGCCGCCGGTCTTGCAGAATATCTCGACATCATTCAGCAGACGATTGTCGAAGGTCAGAAAACGGGCGTTTTCCGCAAAAATTTGAATCCGACCGTCTGCTCGAAAATTTTGTTCGGCGCGCTCGACGAAATGGTTACGAACTGGATTCTTTCGGTCAAGCCTTACCAACTTGCGCCGATGGCGGACACGGTTTTGGAAGTTTTTTTTAGCGGAATGCTGAACACGAGTGAGTAAAAAATTTGTTGCTTAATTATCTATGAGCAGCCGAGTCAGCAATGAAATTAGACGAAATGTAAAGCGTATTCCGTCGTCAATCAAAGAGCCGCAAACGCTGGCAGATTTATTTTCGTTTGCTTTTGAGAAACGCCTGCGACCTGACGCGCTCAATTATAAAAAGGACGGCGAATGGCGTTCGATTTCGTCTTCGGAGATGGTTTCGCGGATTGAAAATATCGCGCTTGGTCTCTTTTCATTGGGCGTTCGGCGCGGCGACAAAGCCGCGATTCTGGCGGCAAATTCGCCCGAATGGACTTTAGCGGATGCGGGCTGTCAATTCTCCGGCGTGATTGACGTTCCGATTTATACGACGCTTGCGCCCGAGACGATTTTATACATCGTCAAAGATTCCGGCGCGAAAGTTTTTTTCATTCAGGATAGAGCAGCTTTTGAACGGCTTTGCGAAATTTTGCCCGAATGCGAAACGCTCGAAAAACTCATCTTTTTCGATTTTTCAAATGTCGAAACGGAAAACGCGATTTCGCTTGCCGAACTAGAATTATCGGGCGCGAAACTCAAAAACGAAAAACCGAAGCTCGTCGAAGAATTAAAAACTGCGGTCAAATCCGAAGATGTCGCTACGTTGATTTATACGAGCGGGACGACCGGCGAGCCAAAGGGCGTGATGCTGACGCACGAAAATATCGTTTCAAATGTTTTGGATGTCGCGGCGGATTTTTCCTTTTCCGAAAATGACGTGCCGCTTTCGGTTTTGCCGTTATCGCATATTTTTGAACGCACCGGAATGTATCTTTATATTTTCAACGGAATGCGCGTCTATTACGCCGAATCGATTGACAAAGCCGCCGACAATCTGCGCGAAGCGCGCCCGACAATTTTTATCGGCGTGCCGCGAATTTTTGAAAAAATTTATGAGCGCGCGAGAAAAAAATCCGCCGCCGAAAGCCGCTTGGTGGAAATGATTTTCGATCGGGCAATCGAAGTCGGAAAAACCTACGCGCGGACGGTCGAAAACCGGCAAACTGTTTCGCGTCTTTTAGCAGTTAAACACGAAATTGCCGACCGTCTCGTTTTTTCAAAATTCCGCGCGTTTTTCGGCGGCAGGCTCAGGTTTTGCATCACCGGAGGCGCGGCTCTTTCCGAAGACACCGCGTATATTTTCGGCGGCGCGGGCGTTTCGATTATGCAGGGCTACGGGCTGACGGAAACTGCGCCCGTCATTTCAACTAACACGCCTTTAAACGCTAAAGTCGGCACGGTCGGGAAACCGATTCGCAACGTCGAAATTCGCATCGCGGGCGACGGCGAAATCGAAGTAACGGGCGCAAACGTGATGATTGGCTACTTCAACAAACCGGAAGCCGCGCGCCAGAGTTTTACTGCCGACGGCTGGTTTAAAACCGGCGACATCGGCGCGATTGACGCGGAAGGATTTTTAAAAATCACAGACCGCAAAAAAGAACTTTTTAAAACTTCCGGCGGTAAATATATCGCGCCCGCGCCGATTGAGCAAATGCTCAAGGCTTCGCGTTTTATCAGTCAAGTCGTTCTCGTCGGCAACGGGCGCAAATTTCCCGCCGCGCTCGTCGTGCCGGATTTTGAAGCACTCGAAAATTACGCCAAACTAAAAAATCTGGACATCAAAACGCCCGCCGAATTTTGCGCTCATCCGCGAATCATTGACTTAATCGAACGGCAAATTGCCGGATTGACGCAGAATTTATCGAAATTTGAAAAGATAAAAAAAATCGCTCTGCTCGAAAATGAATTCACGGTTAAGAGCGGCGAATTAACTCCGACGCTGAAAATCAAACGCCGCGTAATTGATGAAAAATACAGCGGTGTAATCGAAAAAATATATTCGGACAGCGGCGCGAAAACAAAATAAGCGGCTGACAATTTTTGATTGTTCGCCGCCTAAATCAACTCAAATATATTTTCTGAAATTAGTAAAGAACCGCCCTCGTCAATCCGCTCGTAACGACCGTTGAGATTCCTTGTGTTCCCGCTCCGGTAGCTATTTTCAAAATTGTTTTGGCAATTCCTTCAGGTGCTTTATTTACTTCAACAATATCATACGGCTGGAGCATTATATCTTTCTGCTCATTTTTCTTAATAAGGTCTAAATTAGCCGAAATGATTTCCTTTTCCGACGAGTCGGGTTTGAGCCGGTAAATTTTAACATCCTTTGTTTTCGCGTCACGATTAACTCCGCCGACTATCGCAATCGCTCGCGTCAGCGGCAAACCGCCTTCTTTCAGCATCAGGTTTTGTCCATTTTTAACTTCGCCGATAATATAAACCGGCTTGCCCGGTTGAACTATTACCACGTCGCCTGGATAAATTATCGGATTGGATTCGTCTCTGCCTTGCTGAACGGTGCTGATGCTATACAAACGCGACGGCGCGCCCAGTTCTTTGTTAGCTTCGGCTTCGGCTTTCCACGCGGCAATTTCATTCGGTTCAGCGCAAATCGGCGGCTGTGTGCGAAAAACCTGAATCATTCCACCCGCATTTTCCGTTATCCCGCCGGAAAATGTAATTAATTCCCAAAGTCTCGTCTTGCGCGTTAAATCCACTTGCTGCTGTTTTACAACTTCACCGGAAACCGTGACGGGCGGGCGACTTTTACGCCCTGTGACGCTCAATCCAACCTGCGGCGCGCGAAGATATTTGCCGAGCATTTTAGTAACATCCGCTCGCAATTCGCGTTCAGTTTTACACATCGCCGGAACGGGCTTGTCGAAAAAAGGAAGTTCGAGGCTGCCGTTTTCGTCAACCGTAGCGACCGCGTCGAAATCCTTTTCGCCCAAAACTTTTATTGTGATTTCATCGCCGGGTCCGATTGTATAAACACGCGCCGCCGGAACAGCATCCTGCGCCCAAGCCGTTTGAATCAGGCACGCCGCCAACAATATCCATAAAAGATTCTTTTTCATTGCTTTATAAATCTCTATTTTGCAGAATTCTTAATTTGTAAGATTAACTCACAACCGTTTGTGATTCAACCTTTTGAGTGCGAGTTGCACATTTTTGGAATTTTTCATCGGATTCCTGGGAGATTTCTTCGGCAAAGAATTCTTTAATCGATGTTACTTTTTCTTTAATTTAAAAGTTTTTCCGGCGATAATCTTTTCATTCTTAATTTTATTTCTCCTGAAATAATTGATAATATTTCTTTTTAACTCGTATAAGAAAGGATTGTTGTTTGAAAAGAGTTTTTGCTTTTCAAATTTAAATAAAAATGGATAAATTTTTAATTCGAGGCGGAAAATCGCTGCGTGGAAAGATTTCAATCAGCGGCGCGAAAAATTCCGCGCTGCCGTGTCTGGCGGCGACGCTTTTAACTGGCGAAACCGTTACTTTGCATAACGTTCCGTATGTCAAAGATTTGATTACGCAGCGTCGTCTGCTGGAAGATTTGGGCGCACTCGTTTTAACGCCCGAACTTCGCACGCAAAAAATCACGGCATCGAACATCGAAGTTTTTGAAGCACCTTACGAACTAGTCAAAACGATGCGGGCGAGCGTGTTAGCACTTGGACCGTTATTGGCGCGTTTCGGACAGGCGAAAGTTTCACTTCCGGGCGGCTGCGCGATTGGAACACGTCCGATTGATCTGCACTTAAAAGCGTTTGAGCAACTCGGCGCGGTCGTCTCGCTCGAATCAGGCAATGTTGTGGCGCGCGCGCCGCGCGGACGGCTCGTCGGCGCGGATGTTTCGTTTGAAAAAGTCACCGTCACGGGAACGGAAAACGTGATGATGGCGGCGGTTTTAGCTAGAGGAAAAACGACAATTCACAACGCCGCGCGCGAACCGGAAATTGTAGATTTAGCCGAACTATTAAACAAAATGGGCGCGCGTTTGAAAGGCGCGGGAACAGATATAATCGAAATCGAAGGCGTTGAAAATCTGTCCGGCGCAGAACATACAATAATCCCCGACCGCATCGAAACCGGAACTTTTATCGTCGCGGCGGCGATTACCGAGGGCGAACTTGAAATTACAAATTGCCAGCCCGCGCATCTCGCAGCCGTCATCAAAAAATTGCGCGAAACCGGCGTTGAAATCGAAGGATTAAATCAAAGCTCGCTGCTCGTCAAATGCTGTCCGCAAGGTTTGCGCGCGAAGGATGTAACGACCGAACCGCATCCGGCTTTTCCGACCGATATGCAGGCGCAATATATGTCTCTGATGACGCAAGCCGAAGGCGCGTCCCGTATCACCGAAACGATTTTCGAGAATCGTTTTATGCACGCTTCGGAACTTATCAGAATGGGCGCGAACATTTCGATTTCCGGCAATACGGCAACTGTTCTCGGCAAAACTCAATTGATGGGCGCGCCGGTTTTGGCTTCGGATTTGCGGGCTTCGGCTTCGCTCGTGCTGGCGGCTTTGTGCGCCTCCGGCGAAACTTTGATTGACCGCGTTTATCACATTGACCGCGGCTACGAAACGATCGTTCAAAAACTAAATTCGGTCGGCGCGCAGATTGAAAGAATCACGGACAGCGCGACGCTCGCCGTGCAGTAAAAGCGATTGAGATTTTTCTTGAACGCGAGTTTATGGTTTAATAAATCTTTCGTATGAATCAAGAAAGTTGTCTTTTCTGTAAAATCGTCGCGGGCGAAATTCCGTCTGAAAAAATTTATGAAGACGACGTTTGCATCGTCATCAACGATACTAGCCCGCAAGCCCCTTCGCACTTTTTAATAATTCCGCGCGAGCATATTCCGTCGCTCGACAAAGCGCGAAATAAACATCAGGAAACGCTCGGTTATCTGTTGCTCGTCGGCGCGGAAATCGCCCGCGAAAAAGGCTTTGCCGAAAACGGCTATCGCACGGTCATCAACACCAACGCCGACGGCGGGCAAACTGTTTTTCATCTTCACGTTCACCTGCTCGGCGGTCGCCCGTTCGTTTTTCCTCCGGGTTAAAATCACGCGGCAACCTTATTCGGCAGCTTCATTTCCAAAAAAGAAATTTCCAAAATCCCGTTTTAAAAAGCAGTATGAAAAAGTCTTTTATAATTTTATTTTCAGTCGTTTTATCATTTTTTTTAACTGATTGCGCGTCTAACAAAACTTCCGATAATTCAAATCAAGCGAATATAAATTCTCCGGCGGCAACGCCGTTTGTCGAAACGAATTCGGCAAACGTCAATGTTCAGGCGCAGGAAACTCCGCTGCCGACTTTTACGGATGCCGAAACCGCCTTGAGCGAAGGCAAAAAACTGCTCGACGCGAATCAGACGGAAAAAGCCGTCGAAGCCTTAAAACAAGCCGTCAAACTCAACCCGGATTTAGCCGAAGCGCATTTTAATCTCGGCGTGGCGTATGCGCTCCTTGAAAAGGAAAACGCGCAATTGATGTCCGAAGAACCAACTCCGACACCGGCAAAAAAAGGAAAAAAAGAAGTTGTCGTTTTGACAAAATCTGAAAAAGCGTTTGACAGTGCCGCCAAAGCCTACGAGAAAATCATCAAAAAAAATCCGAAGGATGATAATGCTTATTTCAATCTCGGACGCGCCTACAACAAATTAAACAAAGACCCGGAAGCCGAAAAAGCTCTGCGGCAAGCCGTTAAACTCAAAGCCGACGACAGCGAATATCAAACCGAGCTCGGAGCGATTTTGATAAAACTGGCGAAATACGACGATGCGGTCGTGGTTCTGAAAAAAGCCTTAGAACTGGACGCGGAAAATTCGCACGCGCAAGACCTTTTGGACAAAGCCGATGCCGGACAAAAAAGAATTAACTACGGCGTGAAACCGAAACAGCCGGAAAACGCTTCAAAGCAGCGATCCGCAAAAACCAGGTCAACTAATGATTCAAATGATTCCGAACCGGCAACGCCGACCGAAAATAAATCTCTGCCGCCAACGCCCGCGCCGAAAACAACTCTGGCAAAAACGATTTTGAACAAGAAAGAAAATTAGCCGGAAAATTTAACTCTAAACAGGAAAGGCAATCGACCGATTGTCTTTTTGTGTTTCCAAAAGCCACATTTTTAATTTTCTTTGTATCAGCTTGACATTCGGGCTTGGCGTGTAAAAATTAACGTAATAATTGTCAAAAGTTTATGAAAATCGAAATCGAAAGCCCGCCAGTTTTTCCGCTCGAACGCAAAATCAAAATGCACGAAGCCCGCGAAGGGATTATCGACCGCCTCGCGCGCGACCTTCCGACCAACATTGACCTCGAAAGATTTTTGAATGTCATTGTCTCGGAAATCGGGCGGATGATGCAGGCAGACCGCTGCGACCTTTTGCAATTGACCTCTGGAAGCGAACTTCGTATCAGCCACGAATGGCGAGCATCGGAAGAAATCCCGTCGTCCGAAGGCACGATTATTCCGTTTGACGCGAAAAAGCTGGCGGAAAAATTCGATTTAACCAAACCGATTGTCATCAACGATACTTCACTAACCAAAGACCCGACCGTTAAATTTTTTACCAAAGCTCTGGAAACGCAATCGCTGCTCGTCGTGCCGATTATTTTAAGTGGAAAAGTTCTCGGACTTCTCGGACTGCACGACACGCGCGCGCCGCGGGTATGGCTCGACGAAGAAGTTTCGTTTCTCGAATCAATCGCCCGCCAACTCGCGGTCGGTTATCAATACACCAGTCTTTACGTCACGCAGGAACAGGAATCGCGGCGCACCAACGCGCTTTTGGAAATCGCCAACACGCTCAATTCACATTCGGATTTCCGTGAAGTTTCGTCCAAGGTTTTGGAACGCGCCATCGAACTTGTCGGCGCGGATTACGGCGCGCTCGGCGTGCTTGACCAGACGGGGAAAAGAATTTCGCTCGTTACTTTTATTTCCGCGCCCGATGTTCAGCCGAACGCGGTTTTGGGAATGATTCAGGAACACAATCAGTCGCTCGACCTCGAACCATTTCCCGCGCTCGGCGACATTTTGCGCGAAGGCAAAACGATGCGAATTGTTGACACGCAACTGCCGTTTGCCATTCGTCTGATTTTCAATTCCCAACTCGGCGGAAAAGCCGCGCTCGTCTCGCCCGTGCGCGTCGGCGGGCAAGCCTTCGGACTTTTGGGTTTTGTCTGGGGAGAAGAACGCGCCGTTGGTTTTGAAAATCACGAAATCGCGCTGGTCGAAGGAATCTCCGACCAAATCGGCACGGCTTTAGAACGCGACCAATTGTCGGCGGAAGTGATGCGTTTGAAATCAGAACTTCACGAACGACATCACAGCGAAATCATCGGACAAGCCGCGCCGATTCGCCGCGCCATCGAACTCGCGCTGAACGTTGCCGACACGAGCACGACCGTTTTAATTCAAGGCGAGTCCGGCACTGGCAAAGAGTTAATTGCCAATCTGATTCACTATAATTCCGGTCGGGAAAATAAACCGTATATCAAATTGAACTGCGGCGCGATTCCAGAAAGTCTTCTGGAATCCGAACTTTTCGGTCACGAAAAAGGCGCGTTCACAGACGCGCGGAATCAACGCAAAGGACGTTTTGAAGAAGCCGACGGCGGCACGCTTTTTTTAGACGAAATCGGCGAAATGCCTCTGACCGCGCAGGTCAAACTTTTGCGCGTTTTGCAGGACGGCGAATTTACGCGCGTCGGCGGAAACGAAGTTGTGAAAACCGATGTGCGCGTCATTGCCGCCTCAAACATTAACCTCGAAAAAGCCGTCGAAGCGGGAAATTTTCGCAAAGATTTATTTTACCGTCTCTCGGTTTTCCCGATTACGCTGCCGCCGCTGCGTGAACGCTCCGAAGACATTCACCTGCTCGTTTTCCACTTTCTCGAAACGTATAAACAAAAGACCGGACGCTTTGTCTCCGGCATCTCAAAAGAAGCTTTGCGCGCGCTAGTCAACTACGAATGGTCGGGCAATGTCCGCGAACTCGAAAACGCCATCGAACGCGCCGTCATTATTGCTTCCGGCAGACAAATCGAACTTGACGATCTGCCGGAAACCATCAGCAAAAAGGCTTTTGAATTTCACGCGCAGGCGCGACAGGAGAGAGCGCGAGCTTCGAGCGAGGGCAATTCCATCGGCATCGAAATCGAATTACCGTCGGCGATGGAAGAAATTGAGAAACAGATAATCGAAGCGACTCTGGATTACACAAACGGAGACAAATCACGCGCTTCGCGCCTTTTGAATATTGGACGAAAAACTCTCTATCGAAAGTTGGAGAAATTCGATAATCAAAAAAAATAGATTTAAGTCTGTAATTTGTTTCTAATAATCCGGTTTAAATTTTTTTATTCGTTCCTTCATTCGCATCGACGCTAATGATTTAAAATTTGCGCGCGGAGAGGACGGTAAATATAAAGCGACTATTGATATTGCCGCAATGACATTCGGCGATAACGGCGTTCCGGTTGACCAGGTTTTAAAAGGTTACACGATTGAACTAGACGAAAGCGGTTATCAGAAAACTTTGCAAAAAGGATTTGTCTATGATTTTCTGCTGCCGGTTAAAAACCCCGGAGCTTATCAGTTTCGGATTGCGATGCGTGACGAAAACACAGAAAAAATCGGTTCGGCTTCGCAGTTTATCGAAGTGCCGGACGTTAACAAAAAAAATCTGACTCTTTCCAGTCTCATTCTGAGAAATTATTCCATTACTGATTGGAAAAAAATTTCCGCCGGACAAAATAATCTTGAGCCGCAAAACGGCAATATATTTCTGGATACTACCTCGCGCGAGTTTAAACGCGGAACGGTTCTGAATTATTTTTATGAGATTTACAATGCCAAAACAGATTCGCTGCAAAATCCGCATCTTCAGGTTCAGATAAAACTTTTTCATGACGGAAAGATGATTCTGCAAAGCAATCCCGCGCCGCTTAATGTAAATTCAAATAATTCTCAACAAACTGAAATTTCCGATGCGATAACGCTTGGAACAGATCTTCAAGCCGGAGATTATGTTTTACAGTTAATTATTTCAGACAATTTGGCAACCGGAAAAAATCAAGTCGCTTCGCAGGCAATTGATTTTGAAGTTACCGAATAACATTTTGATTATGAAAAAAACCATCAGAATTTTTTCCTTTGAAATCTTTTTGGCACTTTTGCTGATTAGCCCGCTTTACGCGCAGCAAACACAGACGAATGACGAAGTTGTAAAAGTCTCAACCAATTTAGTGCAGGTGGATGCCATTGTCACAGACAAAAATGGAAATCCGATAACAAATTTAACCGCAAATGATTTTGAAATATTTCAGGACGGAAAGCCGCAAACGATAACCAATCTTTCTTATGTCAAGAGAAATGCAAATACCGAAGCGGCGAATCAAAATCAAGCTGCCAATAAACCGGATAAAAATACACCGCTCCCGCCGGTTGTTTCCAATCGCTCACCGGAATTCGGGCGAATTCTTACATTTGTCATTGATGACGGCGGCTGTGACGCGACTTCTGCGGGAATTACGGCAATACGAAGCGGGTTAGAGAAATTTATTAACGAACAAATGCAGCCGAACGATTCGGTCGCAATTTACCGGACGCGAGCCGGAAGTTCCCTTTTGCAGCAATATATATCCGATAAATCACAGCTTTTAAATATCGTTCGGAAAATCAGATGGTATCCGCCGAACGGAATCTGCAACAACATTACAGGAACTGATTATGAACCGGCGCGGGATAACAGCACGGGAAAACCAACCGGCGCGGGAACTTTTGAAAGCGATAGAGACAAACAAAATCGTGAAGCAATAACCGATTCGACAAAAGACCGGCAGGTAGCTGGTGTAATCGGCGTATTGAAATACGCCATCAACGGTTTGCAGCGAGTCGGCGGACGCAAAATACTTTTTCTGATGTCCGATTCATTGCCGATTTCCAACGGCAAAATCACTTTTCCCAATGCCCTTGACGCGGCGCGTGATTTAACGGCTCTGGCAAATCGCGCGGCGGTGGTGATTAATACTATTGATGATAGAGGATTAAACGCCCCAATGGTGCAGGCATCTGATTATATGAATTCCGTCAAGGAAGATGTCCTGGCGGCAGATAAAGTTGTCAGCGCGCGGGCGGCGGATGATGACACCAGACAAAGCGGATTGTTTTACGCCGCCAACGAAACGGGCGGAAAATTTTACAAGAATATGAACTTTCTCGATAACCCAATCAAGCAGGCATTACAGTCGGAAACAGGATATTATTTGATTGGTTATCAGCCGGATGAAGATACTTTTAAAGGCAAAAAATTTCATAAGATTGAGATTAAATTGAAACGTCCCGATTTGATTAGCAGTTCGCGTTCGGGATTTTACGGAATCACCGACGATGCAATGCGCCCGAAACCGCGCACGGGTGACAGCGAACTTTATGACGCTCTCTCCGCTCCGCTTCCGAATGCGGATATGAATGTTCAGTTGTCGGCATATTTTGCGAACACGCCGGATAAGGGAAATATCATTCATGCCGTTTTATATATTGACGGCAAAGACATTTCATTTGTTAATGACGCGGACGGGAAAAAGAAAGCTGTTTTTGATATTGTCGCCGTCACGCTTGACGAAAAAAATAAGGTAATTGACGATTCCAATCATACAAATACCGTTCACATTCCGCTTGAGCAAGCCGCGCAAATCCAGCAAAACGGTTTGATTTACACGGTTGACGTGCCGGTAAAAAATGCCGGAGTTTATACTTTCCGAACCGCTTTGCGCGATGCGGCGACCAAAAAACTCGGCTCGGCGAGTCAGGTCATCGAAGTTCCCGATTTGAAAAAGGATAAACTTTTCGTTTCCGGTTTGATTTTGAGCGGCGTAGATGCCAACGGAAAAATTTATCCGCCCGACGCGGCAAAAGCCGACAATGATTTTTCAACCGTCGTTTCAAAAGCGATTCCGGCAATCCGCCAGTTTCGTCGCAGTTCGATTGTCGCTTATGCGTATTCAATCTACAATGCGAAAGTTGACGCGACCGCCAATTAGCCTAACCTTTCCATACAAACGAATTTATATCGTGACGGGAAACTTGTTTTCGAAGGAAAGCCGCAAAACGCGCAAATCGAAAAACAGCCTGATATGACGCGCATTCGTGATTACTCTTACCTGCGCCTGAATCCGGGTGTGCCGGTCGGCGATTACACTTTGCAGATTATTATTAAAGATTTGGCGACTAATCAGACGGCTAATCAGTCAGTTGATTTTGAAGTCGTCGAATAAAAAAGACTGTCTTTTGAAAGTTGTAAAATCCAGGTTTGGCGAATGAAAATGCTAAACTTGGATTTTCGAGTTTATGCACATTATTATCGGCACGGCGGGACATATTGACCACGGCAAAACCGCGCTCGTCAAAGCTCTGACTGGCATTGATGCCGACCGCCTGCCGGAAGAAAAACGGCGTGGGATTACAATTGATTTAGGTTTTGCCGAAATGGATTTGGGCGACGTTCATATCGGTTTTGTGGATGTTCCGGGACACGAACGCTTCGTCAAAAATATGCTCGCCGGAGTTTCGGGAATTGACGCGGTCGCGCTCGTGATTGCGGCGGACGAAGGCGTGATGCCGCAAACCAGAGAACATTTCGACATCTGCCGCCTGCTCGAAACAAAAATCGGTTTAATCGTTTTGACAAAAGCCGATTTGGTTGACGTGGAGACGCTCGAAATCGTCAAACTCGAAACTGCGGAACTCGTCCAAAATTCGTTTCTCGAAAACGCTCCGGTCGTCGTCGTGAGCGCGAAAACCGGCGACGGCATCGCGGAATTAAAACAAACTTTGCGCGACATTTCAGAAAAAATTCCGGCGCGGAAAAATGAATCCGTCGCGCGTCTTCCGATTGACCGCGCGTTCAGCGTCAAAGGTTTCGGCGCGGTCGTCACGGGAACTTTATCGGCGGGCGAAATTTCAGAAGCGATTGAGATGGAAATTCTTCCGATTGGAAAAAAGGCGCGCGCGCGCGGTCTGCAAACTCACGGAAAAACAGTCGTAACGGCTTATGCCGGACAGCGTGTCGCCGTCAATCTCGGCGGCATCGAACGCGCGGAAATCGAACGCGGAATGGTTTTGTGTGAAAAAAATACTTTGAGCGCGACGCAGATTTTCGACGCGGAAATCGAAGTTTTGAAAGATGCTGAAAAAAGTCTGAAATCGCGCCAGCGCGTGCGCGTTCACATCGGAACAATCGAGGCTTTAGCCAGAGTTCGGATTTTAAACGAAACGGGCGAAATCGCGTCGGGCGCGAAAGATTTTGCACAATTGCGGCTCGAAATTCCGGTTGTTTGCCTGCCGTCCGACCGTTTTATCATTCGCAGTTATTCGCCGCCGATGACGATTGCGGGCGGAAAAATTCTCGACGCTCGCGCCGCCAAACATCGCCGCCGCGACATCGAAAAAACGCGGCAAATTCTCCGCAATCTAATCGAAGCCGAAGTCTCCGGCGACAGGGCGAAGCAATTAAAAATTTTTCTCGAAACATGCGGCGAAGGCGGCGCGAATTTTGCCGATTTACAAAAACGAACCGGCTGGCGCGCGCCAGTTTTACAAAAAGCGTTTGACGAATCCGTCGAAAAAAAATCTGTCGTTCGCGCCGAAAAATTTTACGTCGCGCGCGCGCCGTTTGAAAATTTAAAGAAAAAAACGCTCTCCAAAATCGCCGCTTATCATCGCTGCGAGCCGCTCGGCAAAGGCATTTTGCGCGAAACTCTGCGCGAGAAAATTTTTGCGCGCTTTGCGCCGGAGATTTTTCGCGCGACGCTTTCGAGTCTTGAAAAAGAAAATAAAATCGCGGCGGAAAAAGATTTTATCAGGCTCGCCGCGCACAGTCTTTCGCTCGCGCCGGACGAAAAAATTCTGTGCGACAGGCTGGAAAAAATTTACGCGGACGCGAAACTGGAAGTTCCGAGTTTGGAAAACGCGCTTGAGCAAACCATTCAAAACACGAAATCAAAACGCGACGCGGCGCGAAAAATTTTTCAGTTATTTTTAGATTCCGGCGAACTGGTAAAAGTGACGGAAGATTTTTATTTCCGGCGCGCTTGTTTAGATAAATTGGTCGAGCAATTGAAAAATTTTGCGGCGCAAACGCCCGACCGTTTAATCGATGTTCCGGCTTTTAAAAATTTGGCGAATGTATCGCGCAAATACGCGATTCCGCTGCTCGAATTTTTCGACCGCGAAAAGATTACGCGCCGTGCCGGAGATAAGCGTTTGATTCTATAAATAAAAAGCCGGACGATGAAATTATCGTCCGGCTTTTTCGATTTAATTCATAATCGCTTTGTAAGCAATCCGGCGATTTTGAAATTTATGTTCGGGCGTGTCGTTCGCCACTTTCGGCGATTTTGCGCCGTAACCGCGAATTTCCAGCATATTGGCGTTGACACCAAAACCGACGAGCGCGTCGCGGACGGCTTTGGCGCGATTTTCGGAAAGCGGCTGATTCGTGGCATCGCTTCCGTCGCTGTCCGTGTGTCCGCCGACTTCGATTTTTACATTCGGAGCTTTTGCCGCGAGTTTTTTCATATAACCCGCCGCTTTTTGCAAAAAAGGCTTATCGGTATCTTTAATGTCAAACTTTCTGACATCAAATTTGATGATGTAAAGATTCATCGCATCGAGCAAATCCTGAACGGAAAAATTATCGCCGAGTTTGTCGAGCGCGTCGTTGGCGCAGTTGGCGGCTTTGGCTTCTTCGCCCGGTTTGAAATCTTTGCAATCGTTATTTACTGGCGGTGGAGTTGAAACATCAAGTTTTGGCTGCTGCGCGATGACTTCTTTCGTGTCGCCGTCTTTGCCTTCGACATCCTTCGAGTCATCGGCAAAACCATTATGTTTGATAACGATTTTTCTTTGTCCGGCTTTGATGTTTTGCAGTCTGACCGAACCGTCGGGCGAACTGATGCCCCAGCGCGAACCGTCAATAAAAATTTCGCTGCCGGGCTGCGTTCCTTTAACGACGACATCAAAACCGCTGGTTTTGATGAAGAAAAAATAGACAATCGATAAAACGGCGACGGCAAAAATAAACATCGCCGCGAGTCCGGCGGAAGCCCAGAGCCACGACGGAACGCCGCTCTTCTTTTCCGCTTTTTTTTCAGCTTCGGCTTGAGCGGCGGGAGTCGGCGGAAGATTCTGATACTTGGCGCGTTCGGCTTCCGGCAATTGAAAATAAGGCATCGTCGCGTTATTTTCATTTCGCTTGCCGCCGCCGAAATCTTCCTGACCGGAATCGCGCGGCGGGAGATTGATATTTGCCTGCGTCGCGCCCCAATCGGAATCTTTCGGCTGATTTTGCGGCGCAAAAGTTTTACCGAAATCGTCGTTCGGCTGCCGTCCCGGAATAAAAGTTTTACCGAAGTCTTCGTTCGGCTGATTACGCGGAACGTTGACGTTATGCGCGGTTTTCCCCCATTCATCGGCGGGCGGCGCGTTTTTCGGAGAATAATTGTAATTGGTTTTTCCCCAGTCGTTTGAAAAATCTTCGCGCGGCGGCGGTAAATTTTCGCGCGGAATTTTGATACTCGGCGTGGTTTTGGAAAAATCGTCGGGCGGTAATTTTTTCGGGTAGCGGTCGGAATCGTTCACGGCGCGTCTCCTTCGGATTCAGAATTGACGAAAGAATTATAACCTTTTTGCGCCAAACTCAAAGCCCGCGTTGGTAATAAGTAATTGGCAGAGGACGAATGATAAATAAGAAAATTATTTTATCTGCTCCCAATTACCAATTACTTATTACCAATTACTATTTCACATTCGGCGGATTGGCATTTTTCGTGCGAACCGTGATGCCGTCGTCGCCAATCAGAAACAAGTGGCGCGAATCATACGAAGAATTATCGGTCGGCGAATAAGACAGCAGATAACGGCTTTTGCGAAGCTCGTCGCAAATGGATTTGGCGGCGGTTTGCGGGTCTTCAAAATCGAAAATTTTGCCGCCCGTGCCTTCGGTCAACTGCGTAATAA
This sequence comes from Pyrinomonadaceae bacterium, assembly GCA_050996405.1. Taxonomy (GTDB): domain Bacteria; phylum Acidobacteriota; class Blastocatellia; order Pyrinomonadales; family Pyrinomonadaceae; genus JBPCRW01. The sequence goes on from JBPCRW010000020.1 coordinate 42,353, forward strand.
CTTCCTGCGGTTTCGGCTGGTTGCGGCGATACGCGCCGCCCGTGCGGTCTGGAATCTGAAGCGCGTAAAGGGTTATATCGTCGCGCTGAAGTTCGGCTAAAATTTGTTCAAACTGCGTCGTGCTTCCTCTGTCCAAACCATCGCTGATTAACACAATCGCGGTTTTGCGCGTTCCCGGCATCAACGGCTGCAAAACATCGCTGACGCTGGCACTAAGCGCGTCGAATAAATACGGATTTCCCTGTTTGCGAAAAGTCGAAAGCGAGACTTCGATTTTTTTCGCCTCGTCCGACCATTCTTGAATTATTTCCGGTTTTTCGTCGTAAGCGATAACGTAAAGCTGGTCGCCTTCAAAAATTTCGTAAGCAAATTCCATCACTGCCGCTTTCAATTTCTCGACATCCGGTCGAATGGTTTGCGAGTTGTCAACCAGAATCACGATGCGCGCGGGCGATGGGTCAAACGCAAAATTTTTGATTTTCTGCTCGACTCCGTTTTCGTAAAGCGATAAATCCTGGAGTTTTACGGGTGTCGCGGAATTACTGGCGCGCATTGCCGAAACACTGATAATCATTCCGCTGTCGTCGGTCGTTTTTACGTTCCGGCGCGATTGCGCGCCCGCAAAAACGGCACACGACAAAAAGCAGAAAATTAATACCGCAATTTTTTTAACCTGCAAATGCATCGCATCTCATTCTTTTGAAGAAGTCTTAGTATCTGCTTTCTTGGATGCAGAATCCGGCTTGGCGGTTGATTCAGTCGCCGAACTTTTTTCAGAACTATTCGGCGTTTCGCTTTTCTTTTCATCCTTTGTTTCGGGTTTTCCTTTGTTTGCGTAATCGGTCACATACCAGCCTTCGCCTTTGAACTGAAAGCCCGAACGCGACACTTGTTTTTCGAGTTTTCCGCCGCAGTCTTCGCAGACGGTTAAAGGCTCGTCGGAAATTTTCCGCATTTTCTCGACGTGCTTTCCGCACGCCTGACATTTGTATTCGTAAATCGGCATAAAATTATTTCAGAAATTTATAAAAATAATACCAAATTAACCCGTATAAAAAAACGTTATTTACTATTCGATAATGTAGAATTAAAATTTAGAATAAAAAATTCCCTTGATTTTTATCCTTTTTGGAGAAGTTATATGAATAAAATTTCTATTGCGGCTACCGTTCTGCTGGCTGTTTTGACGCAGATAAATATGGCTCAAAGCGCGAAGGATGTAGTTTCGACGCGCGAAATGGAGCGTATCAACTGGATGGAATTTAAAGATGCTGTCCCGTCGAAAATAAATACCGTGCTGCTGCCGACCGGAACTCTAGAGCCGCACGGGGTAATAAATAACGGCGCGGATATTACTGCGCCGTTAGCGATGGCGCGCGATATTGCGCGGCGGACAAACGCGATGATTGCGCCGGTTTTGCCCTACGGAATTACGGGCGCGATGGCGGATTATCCGGGAGCGTTTCAGATTACCGAAAGCGCGTATCGCCCGTTCGTCAAACAGATTATGGAAGGCTTGGCGAAAAATGGTTTCAAAAATATTATTATCTTAAATGGTCACGGCGGCGGGCAAACCGCCGTTCTACAATCGGTCGCGGCGGAAGTTTCGGCGGAGCGTCACGTCCGAACTCTAGTCATCAATTGGTGGTCATTTGCGTCAGACGAAACAAAAGAAGTTTTCGGCGAAGACGGCGGACACGCCGGTTTGAACGAAACCGCGTATATTCAGGCAGTTGACCCGACGCTCGTCCATCCCGAAAAATACAATGACGATTTGGCGACCGCTTATCCGCCTGCCGGAACTTGGTCGGCTGTGCCGTTTCCTTCGTCAATCGGGCTTTATCAAAAAGGTCAGGGCTATCCGAAATTCGACCAGAAAAAAGCCGATTTGTATTTTCGCAAAGTCAACGATAAAGTCGCTAATTTGATAATCGAAGTCGTGCGAAAATGGGATATGGCTGGAGTTTAAAAATTAAAAAGAAATAGCCACAAAAAAACACAAAAGACACAAAAAATTTTGATTTTTCTTTTGTGTTTCTTGTGCTTTTTTGTGGCTATTTTTCCCTCCGGCTGATTCTATTTTTCGCCGCGCGATTTTTCCGTTTCGGTTTCCAAATCGACCGCCAGTTTTTTGATGCTCGGCTGGTCGAGCGGCTCAATCCAGCGCAGGGCTTCGTCCAGCACGCGCAGTTGATATTCCTTCCAATTAGGTTTGCCGACAACGCTTCCGAATTCGCCTCTGTAAAAACCGCAGCGCGGCGGTCGGACTTTATCGACCACATTTCGCTCGACGGCAAGCATCATCGTCGGGATTCCGGCGAGTTCGACGGCGCGCGCAACCAGCGCGATTGTTTGATGACACAGCCGCGAAGCCGGAATGAGCAGTGCGGCTTGGACTTCGTAACGCTGTAATCTTTCGGCGATTTTCGGCGCGAGTTCGTCGGCAGCCAGCCGCGCGTTCGGAATAAATCCATTAAAACTCCACCAGACATTGTTCAAATTTCCAATCACGCCATTTGCCTGATATTCCTGCAATCTTTCAATCGGAATCTGCGCGTTTCGATCTTGCCGGACGGCGGTCGGGTCATAACCTCGCGCGGCATATTGCAAATCTCCGGCTTCGACTTCGACCGGAATTTCGCGGAAACTCGCGTCGCCGTCACGCACCGTCAAATCAAACGGATTTGTGCCGTCAATATATGCTCCGGCGGAAGAAATCAAAGCCAGATTGAGCATCGGCAGAGCGCGTCTGGCGGGCGTAAAAGGCGCGTGGGTATTTTCGACAAAATTATAATTTTTCAAATCGTCGCCGCCGCGCCAGTGCGAATAACGTCCCGACCAATTGCCGATATTTTCAATTATCGACGGTTTGCGAATGAATTCATCTTCTCTTACCAAACCGAAACGGCGTTCGATATTTCCTTTAATCGTATTCAACATTTATTTTATAAAATATGATTTTCTCTAGATCAAAAACACAAATCGAGCAGACAGCAGACTGCGGATAAATTTACTGAAAACCGCGAAAATCCGCCTGCGCGCCGACATTCAGAATTTTTTTGTTTGAGAAAATTTCGTAAAATCGAAATCGTTTGCCGGTTTCTGAATAATTTCCTTCGGCTTATAAATAATCGAGAAAAACAAAACCAGCGCGGCAATCATCGCCGTCAGCAAAATCCAGACCGAAACCTGGTGCAGTTCGTTAAAAGCCAAACGCTGCGGGTCGGCGGCGGCTAAGTCTTCCAGCGGTCGTCCGATTGAAGCGCGTAAGTTTTGCATTTTCCAGCCGATGTAAAATTGTCCGGCGGCGCAGGCAAGCGTTAAAACTAACGCCAAAAGTCTTTCAATCCAAATCAAAAAACTTTTCCTCGTCAATATGAAAGAACTTAACAACAGAATCAGCCCGATTGCCATTCCGCTGTAATTGACGATTGCCAGCGTGCGGCTAACCAACGCGCCCGCAAGTTCGGTCGAAGGCAAAACGGCAAACGCGCTTTGCGCGACGGCAAAACTGAAAAACAACGCCGCGCCGAGCCACAAACCCGCCAGCAGTTTTCTGAAATCCGCCCAAATGCTTATTAAATTAAACTTAAACATCAGAAAATTATTATGTAGTTTTTTATAAAAAAGGGCAAAAGCTGAATCGGAATATCTCAAAAACAATCTGAAGGATTATTTCCCTTGATTTCAATCAAAAAATTGTTGCATAATCATTGTGGCAAAACATTGTTTTTGCTTCACAAACAATGTTGCTTTTTCACAATCCCGAATAATTTCTTTTCATCACATCGATTAAATAATCTGCTATGGAAACTTCTAAAAATAGAACTCTGTTTTTTTCCCTGTTAATGGCGGCTGCAATTTCGCTTTCCGTGCTGACGTTTTCCGAACTCTGTTTAGTCGCGGCAAATTATTTCGATAATTACTTTGCTCTGTTGCCTCTCAACGCCCATTGGTGGGAATATTCGTTGTTGATTATTTTCGGCGGTGCCGTGGGTGTTTTAGCTGAAAAGATGAGTGTCAAAAGATTACTGCCCTACGCCGCGTTTTTTTTATCAATCTATTTTGTCTCAAGTTTTGCGCTGGTAACTTATTTATCCATCAACATATTTTTTATTCGGGTTTTTCTCATAACGCTCTTGACGATTATCGCAATTCACTCAAAAAAGCTCTGGGAAATTGATTCGGAACTGACCGAAAGATTAGTAAATCTGGCATCAGCCGGACATCTTCTCGAAGGAAAATCGGCTGAGATGCGAATCGAAAGCGGCTTGAAATTGCTGGAAACCGTAATGCCTTTATCCGAAGCAATCATTTTCCGGTTCGACAAACTCGGAAATCTGACTCCTATCGGGCGGTCGCGCGGTAACAGCAGAGGCGACATGGAAAATTCTTTAACCTCCAGACAATCGGCGTGGCGCGAAAATGTTCAGTTTTGCGAGCAGGCTATCCGTGGGCGGCAGGCAATTGTTCGGCAGGACGAAGATAATAAAAATGCGGCGCAAATCGCCTTGCCGCTGATTTATGAAAAAACTATTATCGGCGTATTGTTTGTCAAAATCCGGCAGAATTTTGAACCCTCCGACCAGTATTTGCTTGAATCTTTCGGCGACCAACTAGCGCAGAACTTTCAGCGGCAGGAACTTCGCGGAAAGGATTTGCCGCATAAATTCTGGTGGAGTTTTCTTTCAACGCAGTCGGCGGAAAATCGCGTCGACATCACCAGTTTGATTGGCAGTTTGATGAAGGAGCAAATCTTCAGCACCATTGCCAGTTCGTATTTAAAGGAAGCGCACGCGATTGCCTATCTCGACGGAACGCTGGCTTATTTAAATCGCCAGATGCGCCACCTGATAAATTTTAACTCTTATCAAATTCACGAACTCGACCTGTTCAGCCTGCTCGAACATTTCAAAACCGAGCTTTTTTGCGAGCCGCCTCTGGCGATTCGCCGCGTTTTGCAGACGGGCGAAACTTATCACCGCGAATTGTATTTTGCGAAAACCAATAAAACGCTCGATATGCAAATCACGCTGGTCAAAGTTCCGTCGGATGAACAGTCGATTCACGAAACCAACGTGCCGATGAAACCGGCGTGTTTTCTGGTCACGTTCCGCGACATCTCCGCCGTCAAGGAAAACGAAAAACTCCGCAGCGATATGACGAGTTTGATGTCGCACGAACTTCGCACGCCAATCACGAGCATCACGGGTTTTACCGAATTGCTGTTGATGGACGAAACGATGTCGGAAGAATCGCGCGAGTTTTTAACGATTATTTCGGGCGAATCGCAGAGGCTTTCAAAAATGCTGGCGACGTTTCTTTCGGTGTCTAATCTCGAACAGTCGGACAAAAAAGAATTCGTTAAATCGCCCGTCAAACTCGATACGGTAGTTCACGAAGTGGTTGGAGATTTGAAGGAAACCGCCAGGCGAAAACGCATTCGTCTGGTCGAACACGCGCCGACGCACCTGCCGCCAATCGCCGCCGACAAAGGCTTAATCAGCCGCGCCGTTTCGCATCTGGTTGACAACGCCATCAAATACAGCCCCGAAAAAACTTCCGTCATTGTTTCGACTATTCTGGAATCGGAATTTTTGCGCGTCGTCGTCGAAGACAGAGGCTACGGCGTTCCAAAATCCGAACAGGAAAAAATCTGGCAGAAATTTTACCGCGTCGCCCGCGACGGTCAGGACAAAGAAGAAGAATCCACAGGCTTGGGACTATCGTTAGTCAAGGAAATTGTCGAACAGCACGGCGGCGCGGTCGCGGTCGAATCGGAAATCGGCGGCGGCTCGAAATTCAGTTTTGTGTTACCACGTTTATAGCGTTTATGGCGTTATCGAGTTTGTAGCGTTAAAGGAAAATCGAATACTCTATAAATGCTACAAACGCAATGAACGCTGTAACGCTGCAAACGATTTATAATGAGCTTTTCGCGTGGTGCGAAGCCGAAGATTTTTCCGGCTACGACCCATTTGACGCGCTTAACAGCCGGATTTTTCAGCGTTCGCCGCTGAAATACTTTTCGCTGGCGCGGCTGGCGTGGCTGCAAATGGTCAAGCGTTCGGCAAACGAAAATCTTCGACCGAAACTCAAGATTGAAAAAGGCGTAAATTCAAAAGGCATCGCGCTTTTCGCTCTCGCCGAACTCTCACGCTTTCGCGCAACCGGCGAAACAAAACACGCCGAAAACTCGAAAAAGCTTCTCGAAAAACTTCTCGCTCTTAAAATCGAAATTCAAAATCCGCAATCTGCAATCCAAAATCGTGCGGCTTTCGGCTACAATTTCGATTGGCAGTCGCGCGCTTTTTTCGCGCCGAAAGGAACGCCGACGATTGTTCCGACGGCGTTTGCCACGCGCGCTTTTCTCGAAGCCTATGCCGTTTTCAAAACGCCCGAATATTTGACAACGGCGCAGGAAATTTCTCGCTTTATAATTGAAGATTTAAACCGCCCGTTTGAAACAGACGAAGAAATTTGTTTCAGCTACACACCGCTTGATAAGAGCATAATTTTCAACGCTTCGCTGCTGGCGGGCAAAACTTTAGGAAGCGTCGGCGCAATTACGCGAAACTGGGAATGCATAAATTTGGCGGAAAAGTCAGCGCGTTTCGTCCTGCGTCGGCAGCGTGCGGACGGCGCATGGGCTTACGGTTCAAAATTTCGCCATCAATGGATTGATAATTTTCACACGGCGTCTATTTTGCTCTCGCTTTTCCGTCTTCAGAAAACGATTCCAAAGCTGCGCGAAGAAATTTTTCCGGCAATCGAAAAGGGTTTAAACTTCTGGCTCGACAATTTTTTTCTCGCGGACGGAACGCCGAAATACTACGACCGCGAAACTTTTCCGGTTGATATTCATTCGGCTTCCGCCGCGATTGTCGCGCTGTGCGAATTAAACGAAATTGACGCGCGCTGCCAGCCATTGGCGGAAAAAGTCGCCGGTTGGACAATCGAAAACATGCGCGATTCAAGCGGATTTTTTTATTATCAAAAACGAAAATCGGAAACGGTCAAAGCTCCTTTTATACGCTGGGCGCAAGCGTGGACGGCTTATGCAATCGCAAGATTACTGGAAGAAACTAGCCGCGAATTACACAAATAACACGAATTAAATTACAAGAAATTATTCGTGTTATTCGTGTCATTCGCGGCTAAAGTTTTTTATGGCAAAATGAATGCAATGCAAATTTGGATTGATTTGGGAAACTCGCCGCACGTGCCGTTTTTTCTCGCGCTTTCAAAAGAATTTGAACGGCGCGGACACAAAATTTTGTGGACGGCGCGCGATTACGCGCAGACGCTTCCGCTTGCCAAAAAAGCGAATTTGCCGATTGAGATTTTCGGCGCGCACGGCGGAAAAAGTATCGCGCAAAAGGGCTTGAAATTCGGCGGCAGAGTTTTCGATTTGACGCGCTGGGCGAGCGGCAAAAAAATCGATTTGGTGCTGTCGCATAATTCACACGAACCGCTCGCCGTCGCTCGCCTGCTCAAAATCAGAAGCGTCAATTTGATGGATTACGAGCATCATCCGATGAATCGTCTGTCTTTTCGTCTGGCTGATAAAGTCATTGTTCCCGAAAGTTTTCCTGACGAGTTTTTGAAAAAATTCGGCGCGCTCAAAAAGACGCAAAAGTTTGAGGGCATTAAGGAAGACGTTTATTTATCGGACTTTGAACCCGATGCTGGATTTCAAGGCGAACTCGAAAAACTCGGAATCGAGCCTGAAAATATTTTAGTCGTCGTGCGCCCGCACGCGCCCGAAGCCCTCTATCATCGCGGTTTCGCCAACGAGATTCTGGACGAACTGCTCGATAAATTTTCGGCGCGTGAAAGTGTTAAAATCATTTTGCTTCCGCGAAAAAATTATCAGGGCGACGAATTGAAAAAAAAACATCCGCAGCCGAATATTATCATCCCCGAAATGATTCTGGACGGCGCAAATTTATTAGCGGCGGCTGATTTGGTAATATCGGGCGGCGGCACGATGAACCGTGAAGCGGCGGCGTTGGGCGTTCCGACCGCGAGCGTTTTCGCCGGTCGCGCCGCCGCGATTGACGAATATCTGGCGCGTGAAAATCGCCTGCTGAAAATCACGAAACGCGAAGATTTAGCGGGAATAAAATTGACGAAAAAAAAATCTCTGAACCCTCGCCGCGAAAATAAAGTATGCAGCCAAATTGTAAATTTTATTTTGCAGTAAGCTGTCTCGAAAATAGAAAATTCATTTTTACGATAATCTTTAAATAGGCGCGGCGCGGTTAGCGAAAACGCGCGTGCTTCCGCCTTCGACTGCGTAAAATCCGAAGTCCGAAACTAAGGGCGGGCAAACATTCTGTTTTTGTATCTGCTTCATAAAAGGTTAAAATCTTTTTGTGCAGGCAACCGTGCAAGCGAAACAACTGGAGCGAAGCCTCGAACGAGCGCGGCGGCGCGCGCCCGAATGGGTTTTGCCAATGGCGAAAGCGTTGATTTTTACGGTCGATGTCTTGCTTGCCATCGTATGTTTTGTCATCGCTTTTAAACTGCGCGAAGGCGAAGCGGTTTTGTCGTCAACCGCCTGGTCTTGGTCAAAAGCGTTTGTGCCGTATGCCGGAGTTTTATTTTTTGTCGCGCCGGTTCGGATGACGCTGCTGCTTTACCAGCGCGTTTATAGGTTGAGCGGCGCGTTTTCCTACACGGCGCAAGCCCTTAAAATTTTCAAAGCCGTTTCGGTCGGCTCGCTTCTGATTATCGCCGTTACATTTCTTTTTCGCGGCGGTTTCGCGTTTCGTGATTTTTCGTATTCGCGCGGTGTTTTCGTGCTGGATTATTTTCTCGCGCTCGTCGCCTTTGCAGCTTTTCATCTGGCGGTTCGCTACACGCAGACAATTTTCCGGCGGCGCGGCATTAATTTGATTCCGACGCTGGTTGTCGGCAGCGGCGCGGAAGCCGAACAGACGATTAACGAACTTGCCGCGCGGCGCGATTTAGGCTATCGCGTGGTTGGAATTGTTACGAACGATGAAGTAAGAACGCTGAATGCTGAATCTTCCTTTAATTCCGCGTTCAGAAATGTTCCGGTCGTCGGCGCGCTGGACGATTTGCCAGTCGTTATCTGCCGACTGGCGATTCAGGAAGTCATCATCACCGACAGCCGGATTCCGAGCGAGAAAATTTTTGACGCGATGATGCAAATCGGCAGACAGCAGCGTGTCGAATTTCGTTTCGCGCCGTCGCTGTTCAACGTTTTGCCGCAAAAAACCGAAGTCGAACAAATCGGCGTTTTGCCGATGGTGCGGCTTTTCCGCGAACCGCTTTCGAGCGCGGAAAGATTTGTCAAACGAACTTCAGATATTATCATTTCCGCATTGGCATTGATTATTCTTTCGCCGGTTTGGTTGATAATTTCGATTTTAATCAAACTCGATTCGCATGGCGCGATTTTGTTCAAACAAGAGCGCGTCGGGATGGACGGGCGCGTTTTTCTCTGCTACAAATTTCGCACGATGCGGGCTGACGCGGACGAACGGATTCACCGCGAAGCGTATCGCCAGAATATCAAAGGCGAACGCGAAGCCAACGCGGGCAATGACAAAAAACCTGTTTTCGGCAAAGTCAGAAACGATTGCCGCGTGACGAAAATCGGAAAATTTTTGCGCCGTTCGAGCCTTGATGAACTGCCGCAGTTTTTAAACGTTCTGCGCGGCGAGATGAGCGTCGTCGGCGCGCGCCCGCCGATTCCTTACGAAGTTGTGGAATATGATTTGAAACACCGGCGGCGGCTCGATATGAAACCCGGAATCACGGGCTTGTGGCAGGTTTCGGGTAGAAATCGTTTGACGTTTGAAGAAATGGTGAAAATTGATTTGTATTACATCGAAAACTGGTCTCTGTGGCTCGATTTGAAAATAATTTTGCTGACGCTTCCGGCAGTTTTGCGCGGCGACGGCGCGCGGTAACCAGCTACGAAAAGGCACAAAATACACAAAAGTTTCCACCAAAACCTTTTTGTGATTTTTGTGGCTATTTTAATAATGAAAATCTCCGAAATTCTCAAAAGCGCGACCGAAATTCTGCGCGAGAATAAAGTTACCGAACCGCGCCGCGAAGCTGTTTCACTGCTCGCCTTCGCTTTGCAAAAAGACAAAATTTTTCTCGTCGCGCACGACAATTACAAACTTTCCGCTGAAGAAGAAACTCGCTTTCAGAATTTTTTGCAACGCCGCGCAAACCGCGAGCCACTGCAATATATTCGCGGGACGCAGGAATTTTACGGCTTGGATTTTACGGTTACGCCCGACGTTTTGATTCCGCGCCCGGAAACCGAATTGATTGTCGAAAATGCGGTCAAGATTTTACGTCCGATTGAAAATCCGCGCGTTTGCGAAGTCGGCGTTGGTTCGGGCTGTATCTCGGTTTCGATTCTCCACGAAATAAAAAATGCTCGCGCAATCGGCTTGGATATTTCGGAAAAGGCTCTGGAAATTGCGAAAAAAAATGCCGGAAGAAATAATGTTTCGGAAAGATTGAAATTAAAAATTTCCGACGTTTTCGCCGCTTTAGATAACGAAAAATTCGATTTAATCGTTTCCAATCCGCCGTATATTTCGGTTGACGAAATGGAAACCTTGCAGGCGGAAGTTCGCGGATTTGAGCCGCTTGCGGCTTTGACCGACGGCAAAGACGGACTTTCAATTATCGAAAAAATCATTTCCGAATCTCCTGAATTTCTGCGCGGCGGCAACGGTTATCTGTTAATGGAAATCGGCTTTAATCAAGCGCGAAAAGTTTCCGAAATGTTCGACAAAACCGTCTGGCAATCGCTCGAATTTTTGCCCGATTTACAGGGAATCGCGCGAACGGTCAAAGCAAAATTAAGAAGTTGCTAAAATTCTTGCGGGCATTGTTAGAATTTTTTTTAAATTTTTTTATTGCTCATCAAAGTTCGTTCTGTTATATTCTTTGTATCGAGAAATTTAAACGAATTTTCAGCATAATTATTTGCGAAAGGGGGATTTTTAGAATGAAATACGAATACGAGAGAGAAGACGCGAGCGCGACTACTAAATTAACTTATTTGCTTATCGGCGGCGGAATCGGGGCGGTCATCGCTCTGCTGTTCGCGCCGAAATCGGGCGTTGAATTACGCGGCGATATTGCCGATGCCACGCGCAAAGGTTTGGAAAAAAGTAAGGAAGCCGCCGGACAGCTTCAGGAACGCGCCGGTGAATATTACGAAGTAACGCGCGATAAAGCGGGCGAGCTTTACGGCACGGCGCAGGATAAGGCTAGCGAACTATATCAAACGGCGCAGGATAAAGCGGGCGAACTTGCCGAAAAAGCGAAAGGCGCGGTTTCCCAATCGAATAATCCGATTTCCGCCGCGCTCGATGCCGGAAAACAGGCGTATCGAGATGAAAAACGGCGCACTGAGAATTCGGCGATTACGGAAGGTCGTCCGGCTTATCCGGTGGAAAAGAAAGAACTACCGCACGCGCCGAATGAAAAAGGAAGCGAAAAATAATTTAGTAATTCAAGGAGGGTAATTAGATTTCAAGTCTAATTAATTAAAATTATGAACGCGAGTAATCCGCAGTTTTGGATGATGATTTCGTCAATTATCATTGCAATTTGCTTTATCGTGATGGCGATTGCCTTGATTGCGATTGCCATCACGGTCAAAAAAGTTATCGGGACGGTTAATCGGGTTGAGGAAAAGATCGAGCCTTTAATAGCTAAAGTTAACGCCATCGGCGAACAGGGAAAGCAAATTTCCGTGCAGTTCACAGAGATTTCCGGCTATCTTTCGACGGCGACAAAAAATGTTTCCGAGTCAACCGCGCTTATCAAACAGGAAGTTGCCGACCTGAAAACTCTGGTTGGCGAAACGGCTCATACGGCGAAGGATAAAGTCGAGTTAGTGAGCAATACGATTGAACGCACGCAGCAGCAGGTTGCCACGACGACGGATTTTATTCAGCAAAAAGTCGTCGAACCGGCGCGCGAAATCGCGGCGGTAATGGCGGGCGTTCGCAAAGGTTTGGAAGTCCTTCTCGCGCCGTCGCCGAAACAGATTGACCGCGCTTATACCGAAGATGAGATGTTTATCGGATGATAAGCAGTCGAAACTGAATTTTAGAAACGGGCGGGGACACTTGCCCGTTTTTATTTTGTTTAATTTTGAGTTTGGCTTTCTTATTTTCAGAAAAAGAGCGGCGAATTTCTTCACCGCTCAAATCTCAAAAAGGTTTTTCAGGTTTTAATTATCGTTGTTTTCGCCGTTTGACTTGCTGCCCTTGCCGGAGGCGGCGGCTTGGACGTGCGGCAACGGCAAGCCGACGCTATCGGATTTTGTTTCCGGTTCGTCTTCGGCAAATCGTTCTTCGGTTTCGCTGACAATCATTCCGCCGGGTTGTTTGGCGAAAGTCAGACGGTCGTTTTTCTCATCGTAGCCAACCGTTACTAAATCTCCGGTTTCGACCTGCTCGGTTGCGACTAGATTCGAGAGTGGATAAACCAGAAAGCGTTCAATGGCGCGTTTCAAATGCCGCGCTCCGTATTTCAAATCGATGCCTTCGCGTATCAAAAATTCGCGGGCATCTTCCAGACATTCAAACACAAATTTTGTTCCCGCCGATTCGGTAATCCGGTTCTGCACGGCGCGCAGTTCGATGTCCAAAATCTGTCGCAAGTGATGCTCTTTCAAACTTCTGAAGACGACGACTTTATCAATCCGATTCATAAATTCGGGCGAAAATTTTCGTTTCGCGGCTTCCGACGCGGTGCGGTAAATTTTCTGGTCAATTTCGTTTTCTTCCTGCGCGCGCGTACCTTTTTGCGGCGCGAAACCGATGCCGCCGGAAATCATTTCCGACATCTCGCGCGCGCCCAAATTGGAAGTCATAATGACAACCGTTTTTGAAAAATCAACGCGGCGGTTGTCGCCCAAAGTCAACGTCGCTTTGTCTAAAATTCCGAGCAGTAATTGCCACAGCGCGTCGGACGCTTTTTCGATTTCGTCGAATAAAACAAAGGTTATTTTCGTATCGTCCGTGTGCGATTTATCGAGATTTTCCTGCGTCAGCATCGGGCTGGTTTCGCGGTGTCCCAAGTATCCGGGAGGCGAACCGATAAGTTTGGCAATCTCGTGCGAGTGCTGAAATTCGGCGCAGTCAATTTTGACGACTGCGTTTGTATCGCCCAATAAAACTTCCGCCGCCGCTTCGACGACGCGCGTTTTCCCAGAACCTGTCGGACCCAGAAAAAGCATCGTGCCGATTGGACGCGACGGATTATTCATTCCCGCGATATAAATTTGAAACAGCCCGCTCATCCGGCGAACGGCGCGTTCCTGCCCGACGATTTGCGCGGAAAGTTTGTCTTCAAATTCTTTGGCGCGCGGGCTTTTTAAATCTGGATTAAGTAAAACTTGTTTCTCTGTCGTGTGTTTCTTTTTTGACATTTCGGTAGTCATAATCGTGTTCTCCTCGTCTCATCAAACGCTCTAAAAATGAGTCTTTGATGAACTAATAGACGAATTCTCAAACCTTCTTTTTGTCGGCTTCTTCCCGACAAAAGTTGGTAGAATATAGATGATTTCAATAAAGATTTCGTTGGATGGACTTTAGGATAACCGGAAGGCGGTTTGTCCAAAGAAATGCAGAACCGATTTCGAGTCAACCAGCTCTGCATTTCATTTTGCACAAATCCGAAAGAAATTTCAAGAAAAATTTTTCGTTGAAAATTTGGAAAAGGTATTTTATTAAAACTTTATACTGCGAATTTTTTGTCTTCTTAATTTCTAATCGTAGTATTCAAGTCCGAGATGCGTAATCAAATCTTCGCCTTTCAGATGACGCAAAGTATTTTTCAGTTTCATCAATTGAATAAAAATATCGTGTTCGGGATAAAGCCCGGGCGCGCTCTGCGGGGCTTTGAAATAAAACGAAAGCCATTCCTGAATGCCCTTCATTCCGGCGCGATGCGCCAAATCCATAAACAGCGCGAGGTCTAAAACGAGCGGCGCGGCGAGAATCGAATCGCGGCACAGGAAATCAATTTTTATCTGCATTTTGTAGCCGAGCCAGCCGAAAATATCTATGTTGTCCCAGCCTTCTTTGTTGTCGCCGCGCGGCGGATAATAATTGATGCGGACGACGTGCGAAAAATCTTTATACAAATCCGGGTAATTTTTCGGCTGTAAAATGTGTTCTAAAACGGAAAGTTTCGATTCTTCTTTGGTCTTAAAATTTTCCGGGTCGTCCAAAACTTCGCCGTCGCGGTTTCCCAAAATATTTGTCGAATACCAGCCGTCGAGTCCAATCATTCTCGCCTTCAAACCGGGCGCGATAATCGTTTTCATCAAAGTCTGTCCGGTTTTGAAATCCTTGCCGCAAATCGGCACATTGTTGTCTTCGGCAAGTTTTCTCAAAGCCGGAATGTCAACCGTCAGATTCGGCGCGCCGTTGGCAAACGGAATGCCCGATTTTAAAGCCGCGTAAGCGTAAATCATCGAAGGCGCGACGCGCTCGTCGTTGTCATACAAAGCCTTTTCAAACGCTTCGATTGATTGATGAATTTCCGAAGCCTGAAGAAAAATTTCGGTCGAAGCCGCCCAGACGATAACGAGCCGGTCGCAGCCTTTGTCCGCTTTGAACTTCGCCATATCCGCCATCAATTGTTCGGCAAGCTCCATTTTATTTTTGCCTTCTTTGATGTTCGTGCCGTGCAGACGCTTGACGTAATTTTGATTGAAAACCGCCGCCATCGGTTTTAGTGAATCAAGCTGCTCGCGCAAATCTTCGACCAGAGATTTTTCCAAAACTCCGGCGTGCAGCGCGGCTTCATACGCCGAATCGGGAAAAATATCCCACGCGCCGAAAACGATGTCGTTCAAATCGGCAAGCGGCACAAAATCCTTGATTTTCGGAACGCGGTTGTCCGTCCGTTTTCCCAAACGAATCGTCCCCATCTGCGTCAAAGAGCCGATTGGTTTCGCCTTTCCCTTGCGAATCGCTTCCACGCCCGCGACAAACGTTGTGCTGACCGCGCCCAATCCGACTAAAAGAATTCCTAATTTACCGCTCGCCGGTTTGATTTCCACGCCTTTTTCTACCATTCAATTATCTCCAAAAAATTTACGATTTTTTACACTGACGGACAAATCCACTATCAAAATGAATATGAAGCCGAAACGAAAATGATAACTTTACAATAATGTTAAGGCAAATGCGGAAAACTTTCAGGCGGTGAAATAATTGATGAGAAAATTTATAGGACGTTAGGTTGCAATTGTTTTAGCTTTGATAAATCCGGTAATCAATTTCGCTGAAAATATTGTCGCGCGCTTCGATTTCGGCGAGGAGCGGTTCGTTGATTTGCAGATTTTCGAGCATCTCCGCCAGAAGATTGAAGCGTTGAATATGCGCTTTAAAACGGTTTGAAGAATACTGGACGGTCGTTCCCTGATAAATCTGAAACGCCCAGTCGCTCGATTCGGCAAGCAGTAATTCACGCGCCAGTTGATTTAAAACGCGCCGTTCGATTTCGTTCGGCGTATTAAATTTGTCTGCCAGTTCGGTCATTTTTCGCTCGGCATCGTGGCTGTAAGGATACATCCAGGAATTTCCTTCGTTGAGCCAGACTTTGTAATAACCGCTGTCGCCCCAACTCGAAGCCGACGGATATTGCGTCTGAATCGGAATGCCCGCGTCGAGAAAATCGCCGGGCGTGGCGGCGCGAATAATTTCTTCGTGCTGGTGCAGTTCGCGGAACAGAAATTCCAAAAACTGCGGACCTTCAAACCACCAATGACCGTAAAGCTCGGCATCATAAGGCGAGACGACGAGCGGTGGATAATTGCCGTTCAGGTCGCGCAGATTGTAAGCCTGTTTGATGCGCTCGCCGACGAAATGCGCCGCGTCATTAATCGCCTGCCCGCGCGCGAAATTCGGCAAATACGGCTGTTTTTCGTGCAAGCCTTTGCCGCGCCCCGTGATGCGGTAATACTTTAATCCTAAATGCCGCCGCGCGCCGTCTTTATGCAGATGCGGCTTGACGTATTCAATCGGCAAATCCCAGCCCAAATCGCGGTAAAATTCACGATAGACGGCGTTGCCCGGATAACCGGTGTCCGCCGACCAAACCTGCTGCGAAGTTTCGACATCGCGCGCGAAAACCGCCACGCCGTTCGGACATTTAACGGGCGCATAGACTCCGAAACGCGGGCGCGGGTCGCCGTAAAGAATCGCGTGCGAATCACCGATAAAATACTCGATGCCGTAATCTTTTAAAAGATTTTCCAGTCCGGGTTCATACGCGCATTCCGGCAGCCAGATGCCGCGCGGATTTTTACCGAAATGTTTTTGATAATTTTTGACGGCGACGGCGACTTGAGCGCGGCGGGCTTCGGGCGTGGAAATCAGCGGCAAAAATCCGTGCGTCGCGCCGCAAGTGACAATTTCCAGAACGCCTTCTTCCTGCAATTCGCGGAAAGCGTGAACGAGATTGCGCCCGTAGCGATTGTTCCACAAATCGAGCGACGCGCCCAAATTTTCCGCATACATTCGCGCAACGTCATAAAAGTCCGGTGCTTCTTTTTGCGTTCTTTTGACTTCTTTGTTTGCCAGTTCAATCAGATTTTCCAAATGCCGCGTGTATCTTTTCTGCAAAAGTTTGTCCGCCAGCATTTCGCACAACGGCGGCGAAACGTTCATCGCCAAACGCGGTTTCATTTTCGCTTCGTGGAGATTTTGAAAGATAAAAACCAGCGGCAGATAAACTTCCGTTATCGCTTCGTAAAGCCAATCCTCTTCCAGAAATTCGGGATATTCGGGATGGCGCACAAACGGCAGGTGAGCGTGCAGAATTAAACTAAAATAACCGACGGGCATATCTTCAAAAAGCGCGGGAAACTGTGCAAAAAAATTTTCCGAATCGGAGGTATCCATTTGCGGTAATTTTTACAGGTCTGTCTCAAGCGAAGAAAATTTTGTTTCCTCATTTTGAGAAAGTCATAAATTATTCATTCGACCAAATTATGCGAACTAAGCGGCGCGAAATTTTTCGGTAGTATCCGGCGACCGAAACCGTGCGGAAAGTTTATCAGGCTTGCGCCGAAAACCGTCGGCGCGTCAAAAGTTTCTTCGTCAAAAAATTCTTCGTCCGGCGCGTCGAAATTTTCCCGCAAAACAGATGTGGCTTTTTCCGCGCTTAATTTTCCGGCGTTTGCCTGCAAAATCCGCATCAGGCTCGGACTGACGCGCGAGCGCAAATCTTCGAGCGCGTAGCCGGAAGCCAGCGCGAGCATTGCGTAGCGCATCTCGCCGCTGTCCTGCTCGGCGAGGTTTTCGACATCCGTCAACTGCGAAAAAGATTTTTGCGTGGCGCGCGTCGCGGATAAAAAATCGTCACCGGCGAGCGCGACTTCAACCGCGTCCTGACGATAACCGGAAGCGTCCAAAAGACGCGCAAACTGTTTTGCCGGAACTGAAAAACCGGACAGCAGAGCGCGATACGGCGAAGGATTTTGGCGCGGCGTGGTCATCAGATTCGAGGAAAGAATACGAACGAACGGGCGATTCATCGCAAAAAATCCGAGTTCGGCGCGATATGTCGAATTTGCGTCAACGTCAAACCACCAGTTGCCTTCCGCTTCGACGCGATGAGTTTCTTCCGTGCCTCTGGTCAAGTTGAAAAGTTTGACGACCAGCCAATATTGATTTCGGTCGTCACCGAAAATTTTTCCGAGAGTTTCATACGGATTATTTTTCAGCGTCCAGTAAAAATAAATGCGCGTCGGCGATTGCATCTGCAAATGCGCGCGGTTTTCCGGCGGCAAAACAGGAAGTTTCGGCGCGTCGAGTTCTTTGAAAACCGGTGACTTTTCAACTTCCGAAAGTTTTTCCGCCGCGATCTCGATAGTCGGCAGATTTTCAGTTTCAGACCGCAAAACATTTTTTAATTTTGGGACGATTTCGGTTTGCGATAAAATTTCGGGCGACTGCGCGATTTCAATTTCCGGCACAACTTCGTTTGGCACGGCGGCAATTATTTCAGTTTTCGCCGATTTCTTTTCGGTCGTTTCCGGCGAGATTTTCTTTACAGACGTTTCCGGCGCGTCTTTTTTCGTAATTGTTTTAGCCTCGACCGCTGACGGTTTTTTATCTTTAACCGTCGTTTTTCGCTTGCGCGGTTTCACCTCGTCAGCCTCGACAATTTTCGCCGTTTCGCCGGCTTTAGATTTTCTGGTTCGCACTGGTTTCCCGACAGTTTTTTCCGAAGTTTTAATTTTTCGCGCAGGCTTTACCGCGCCGACCAAATCAATTTTAAATTCTTCCAATCCCGCATTTTTTCCGGCAGATTCAATTTCCGTTTCTCCGGCAGCCGATTTCTTTTTCGATGTCGAAACAGATTTTTTTCGTTTCGGCGCGGTTATCTTTTTTTCATTTTCCATAGCAAAAATTATGATGGCATTTCGGAAAAGTGACAAGTTGGTTGACGAAATTCATTTGCTCGTCGGTTTTTTAAGCTTGATGTCAACTTTTCCGACGCTGGCAAAAATTTCGGCGCGAACCGGAATCCGGCGGCTGTCTTCGGTTATCCACAAAATCATTTTTCCGTCGTCTTCAATCAAACGATTCGCGCCGAAAACCTGCGGTTCGACGCGAAAACACCAGACTTTTCCCAAAACCGAATTTTGCAGTTCGCGCCCTGTGACGCGCACCGGAATTCTGTAAACCAAACCGGAATCGCTGATGGAAAGTTCAAAAGTTTTGCCGACCGCCAGCGGCAAACGCCGCAAATTATAAATTCCCGAAACCAAATCGAGCGTGTCTTCCCGAATCGGCGAAGCAATCCGGCGCGGCGCGCGCGCTTTGTCTTCAGGATTGATTTCCGTGTAGGTAACCTGTTTTGACCCGTAATCGAAAATCGCTTCGCTGTCTCGCACGCGCTCGTTTTGCTCGTCGTGTTTGATAGTTTTCAAAATATGAAATTTATCGCCGTCGACCGTCGATTCATATTTTTGTGAAAATCTCTGTCTGAAAAGTTTTAGAAGATTGCCCTTTGAAACGACTTCGGTCAGAAAAAGATAATCTTTACCGTTTGGCGCGCTTGCCACGGTAAAGGTTAAATCCGCTCCGCCGAGACTCATTCCGCCGACCAGAGCGCGGCTTAATTTCGCTTCGTATCGCAAAACTTCGCCGCGCGCGAAGGCATCGTTTTTTACAGGTGTTTGCGCGTCGGCAGCCGAAAATCCGACGCAAATTAACAAACACAGCCAGACCGCGATTTTTATTTTCATATTTTTACCGAAGAAGAATTCTCTAAAATTATATTTTACGAGACAAGCTGAAATACAAAAAGATTTATCGATTTTTTGATTCTGCTATTTATTCTTGTCCGAGGCGTTTTTGGACGGCTTTTAAAACCGTCTCAACTTCGATGTCCAGACATATCCAATTGTTGCAAGTCCGCCGGTTGCAATCCGTCCGGCAGGCAATATCCGTTCTTTCGACGCAAATATCCTTCGGATTCGGACTGCCGTTAAACCACCATTCGGTCGGACCGAAAATTCCAACCGTCGGCGCGCCTGCGGCAACCGCCAGATGCGTCGGACCCGTATCGCCGCCGACATAAACCGCAGCGCGTTTCGCCAGTTCATAAAAACCTTTCAAGCTCGGATTCGCCGAAATGATTTTATCCGATTTGCTAGATTTTAAAACCCTTTCGGCAAGAATTTTTTCCTTTTCATTCGGCGCGGTCGTGACAACGGAAATCAATCTCGTTTCTTCCCACAATCTATCCGCCAGTTTGCCGAATTTTTCCGCATCCCAGAGTTTTGTCGTCCAGCCGCCCGCCGGATTCAAAATCGCAAAATTCGCGCCCGCTTGGGAAATAATTTTTTCGGCTTCGCGGCGATGAATTTCGCTCGTGAAAATCGGGAAATCAAAATTTTCAGACGGAACGGGAATTTTCAAGGCTTTCGCGGCAAGCGTCAAATTTTTAACGACGACGTGCGATTTTGGTTCGACCTCGATGGTTTCGGTCAGCAAAAAACGACTTGCCGGTTCGCGCAAAAACGCGCGGGAAAAACCGTAACGACGCGTGGCGCGAGAAATTTTCGCAATCATCGCGGATTTTAAAAGCCCTTGAAAATCGAGCGTCACGTCAAAAGTCTCGGCGCGAAGTTCCTTTAATTGCCGCCTCACCGCCGCCAGCGTTTTGCGAGCGGTTTCCCCGCGCCGCAAATTTTTCGTGTCAACTTCGATAACTTGCGACAACAGCGGATTCAGGCGCAAAATTTCCGCCGCGTTTTTTTCAACCGCCCACGAAATTTCCGACTCCGGCAAAGCGTTTTTAATCGCTGAAATAACCGGCAGAGTATGAATAATATCGCCGATACTGCTGAGTTTGACGATTAAAATTTTCATCTTTCAATAATAGTGAACGGCTTTTCACTCGCTCGTGTCAATCGCATAAAACATCGTTTGTCATAAAAACTGGCAAACTTAGTCCGAAATAAGCTATTTTATTATTTGAGTTTGGATTTAAAACTCAAATCCGAATCAATGCCAACCGAATAATGTCTAAACCAAACCGTCCACAACGCGAACTGCGCCCCGCTCTCATTTTCTTAAGCGGCGAGTTACTTGCCGTCCCGATTCCGCTTGAGCGCGGCGAAGTCGTTTTAGGTCGCGCCGTCGAATCCGACGTTCGCATCAACGACACGAAAGTTTCCCGTCAGCACGCCCGCATCACGACCGTTCAAACGGGCGAAACCGGCGAAACGAATTATCTGTTGACGGATTTGAATGCGAAAAACGGAACATATCTTAACGGACAAAAAATCACGCAGGAAATTTTGCAAAACGGCGATAAAATCACGATTGGAAATAATATCCTGCGATTTGAAATGCTTGACGAAATTGACCGCGAATATCAACATTTGATTCGCCGCCTGCTGTCGCACGACGATTTGACCGGACTGCTTTCCAGTCGCTCGTTCTTTTCCGAACTTCGCCGCGAAGTTTCAAATTCCGCCGACCGCCAGCGCGAGTTTTGCGTTTTGATGGTGGACATCGATTATTTCAAAAACGTAAATGATACCTACGGACATCTGACGGGCAGCAAAACACTGGAAGAAATCGGATACTGCATCACGCAAATTTTGCGAAGCGGCGACGCGGCGGCGCGTTTCGGCGGCGAAGAATTTGCAGCTTTTCTGCTCGATGCCAATTTAGCGCAGGGAATTGTTGCCGCCGAACGAATCCGGCAGACAATCGAAAATCGAGGGTTTAGCGTTATTAAACTGGGGAAAACCGTTTACAGTCACCGCATCACAATCAGCATCGGCGTGGCGACGTTTCCAGCCGATTCGAGCGACCCGATTGAACTGGTCGAAATGGCGGATTCCGCGCTGTATCGCGCCAAACGCGCGGGCAGAAACCGCGTTTGCGCGTATCGTGAATTGAGCGCGGAAGATTCAAAGGAAAAACTTTCGCCGCGCCAGGAATAAAATCAATTTTCCATCGAATCGAGAATTTCCCGCAATTGCGGTTCGTCTATTTTGTATGTTTCGTTGCAGAAACCGCAGGTAATTGCCGCGCCCTTATCTTCTTCAAGAATACTTTCGACTTCCGCTTTTCCCAGAGATGCGACCATTGAAACGGCGCGCTCCGCCGAACAGTTGCATTTAAACTCGACTGATTTTTCTTCCAACATCTCAAAATCAATTTCACCCAAAGCGAGTTTGAGAAGATCTTGCGGCGTGGTATTTTCGTCGATTATCGAAGTCAGATGCGGCGCGTGAGCAATTGTATCTTCAATCATTGTAATAATATGCTCGTTTGCGCCGGGCAGCATCTGAATCATCACGCCGCCCGCCGCTCTGACAAACGGCGCGGAATTTTTCAGCAAAACGCCGAGCATCACAGCCGACGGAACTTGTTCCGACTTTGCCAGATAATACGCGAAATCTTCGGCAATCTCGCCCGAAACAAGCGGCACAGAACCGTGATACGGCTCGCGGTAAAGCCCGATGTCAAACCCCGATTCGCGCAAAACGTGAAACATTCCGTTGCCGATAATTCCCGCCACGTCGAATTTTCCGCTGCCGTTTGGCGGAAGTTCGGCGTGCGGATTTTTAACGTATCCGCGCACTTTGCCGTCGGCGTTGGCTTCGGCTACAATTCCTTTTACTGCGCCGCTCGCTTCGATTTTCACCGTCAGACGGTCAAAATCTTTTAAACTCGACGCTAACAGAAGCGTTCCCGTTAAAACTCGCCCGAAAGCTGCGCTGACGGTCGGCGAGGTTTGATGCCGGCGCATCGCTTCAGCGACGGTTTCGGTAGTAATCGCCGCCATCACGCGCATCGTTTTATCGGCGGCTGTTCCTTGAATAAGTCTGTCCATAAAAATAGTTTTGGCAGACCGAAAAGTGAAAGTCAAATTTCTATTGAACGAAAAATTTTTTTCTGTGCAGAACTTAAGGAATTACATTAGGTTACACGATATTTTGAGAACGATTTCGGGATAAGCACAATATCTTGTGCATTTTTTTGTTGACAGCGGATTTTTGTTCGGGTATATTTTTCTTCACTTGAGGACGAAATAAGCTAACTCTAGATGTCTCTCAAGTCAATTTCGGAAGAAGTGCTGCAAATCCGCATTTTGATGATGCGAGAACAACGTATAAAAGATTAAAATAATAATTAGCCGTGTCCGAGCGCGGCATAATGGAGAGGTAAGTGAAATGAGTACGGTTTTTGAACCCGTCGCTACGGGAACTGTTGTCGCCAAAAACGGAAAATCAAACGGAAACGGCAGCGCAGCCGCCAAGCCGGAAATCAAATCTATCGGCTTAAACGCCGAGAAAGTCGTCAGCAAACGTTATTCGTTGAAAGACGCGAGCGGCAATGCGCTGGAAACGTGGGCAGACATCGTGCGCCGCGTTGTCGGGCATGTTTCGACCGCCGAGAAAAATCAGCAAACTCGTGATTGGTTTTACGGCGCGATGACAGGCGTGATGCTGAACCGCGAATTTATTCCTAATACGCCGTGTCTGGTCAACGCTGGAAAACCGCACGGACAACTTGCGGCATGTTTCGTGTTGAATGTTCCAGATTCCATCGAAGGCATTATGGAACACGCGCAATCGGCGGCAATCATTCATCAAACCGGCGGCGGCACGGGGATGACTTACGAATTTATCCGTCCGGCGGGCGCGATGGTTAATTCAACGCGCGGCGTGGCTTCGGGTCCGGTTTCGTTTATGAACATCGTCAACACGATGACCGAAGTCGTCAAACAGGGCGGCGTTCGGCGCGGCGCGAATATGGGAATGATGCGCTGTCTCGCCGGAGACACGATGATTTCGACTCTCAACGGTCGCGTCAAGATAAAGGATTTGGTTGGAACTCGCCCATATCTCTACTGCACCGACGGCGAGAGGGTTCGTGTTCGGCAGGCGGATAAAGTTTTCTCCAACGGGACGCGCGATACCGTCCGGGTTTGGTTTGACGATGACACCTATCTCGACTGCACGCCCGACCATCTGATTTTATTAGCCGACCGTCATAATTATTGCGAAGCGGGCAAATTGAAATTCGGTGATTCAGTAGCGGCATTTCATAAACGGCTTGTCAATAATCGTTTTTGTGTCGGGATTACGGGAACGCAGTTAAGCATCGCCGAACATATCGCCGTTGCCGAAATGAAATACGGCGTTTATCCGACGGCGGGCGGGCGCAATCGCAAACCGGAAGATACGATTGTGCATCACATTGACCACAACCCGCTTAACAATTCGCCGGAAAATTTGGAGTTGATGACGATTCGTGAACACGGCGTTCATCACGGCTCGCACGACCCGAAGTTTATCGCTCACCGCGAGCGCATTGCCGCCGACCGGAAAGGCAAAACTTGGGATGAATACTACGGAGTCGAAAAAGCCGCGAGTTTGCGCGAGAAGAAAAGAAGGCGAATGAAGGGACAAAAATCCTGGAACGCAGATTTAACAGGTGAAAATTACACGACTCATTATCCGAACGGTTTCGGCAATCAACCTCGCGCTCCGAATCACAAAGTCGTGCGTATCGAATCAATTGGCGAGCAAGAAGTTTTTGACGTTTCGATGCCGGAATTTCATAACTTCGTCGCAGGCGGAGTTTTCGTTCACAATTGCAGTCACCCGGACGTTTTGCGTTTTATTCACGCGAAAAAACGACCAGCATTCGCTGACCAATTTTAATATTTCCGTTAATGTGACAGATGCGTTTCTCGATGCGGTTGAACGCAAAGAATGGTTTCAAACCGAGTTTGCGGGCGAGAAATGGACGCAATCGGTTTTCGACCCCGTGACCGGAAAAGATTATGTTGTGTATCGTAAATCGAACGGCGAAACGGCGACTTTTGCGGATAAATTAGCGTTTGAAAATGCGGATTTATCAGACTTCACAATCGAGGAAGCACCGAGCGCGGGAATGATTTACGCGCCCGACATCTGGAATCGGATTATTGCTTCGGCGCACAAATATGCCGAACCGGGAATCGCTTTTATTGACCAGGTGAATCGCCATAATCATATGATGCGGTCAATGGGAGCGATTTACGCGAGTAACCCGTGCGGTGAACAATTTTTACATTTTTCCAATTCGTGCAATCTCGGAAGTATTGACTTAGCAAAGTTTTACAAGGCGCAGGGTGACGGCACGAATCCCGATGAATGCGTCGAATGGGAACGTCTCGCGCACGCTACGCATCTCTGCACGAGATTTTTGGATAACGTTATTGATGCCGGATTTTTCCCGCTCGATTCGATTGACGATGTCGTCAAACGCACTCGCCCCGTCGGATTAGGAATTATGGGTTTTGCCGATTTGTGCCTGAAACATAAAATCACTTACGGCGGCGATGCTTCGATTTCGTTGATGGAAAAAGTAATGGGCTTTGTCCGCAAAGAATCCTGGAAAGCGTCGCTCGAACTCGGCTCGGAAAAAGGCGTATTTCCTGAATTTGAAGGAAACCGCGAAGCATATTCAAATTTCATTTACGACGAACTCGGAATTTCGCGTGAAACAGCTTTAACGCCGCGCAATTACGAAACGACAACAATTGCGCCGACCGGCACAATTTCGCTCGTCGCCGAAACTTCGTCGGGCTGCGAGCCGAATTTTTCGTGGGCTTATGTTCGTCAGGACACCATCGGAACGCGCACTTATGTTCACACTCTGGCGGCGGAAGCGTTGGGAATTTCGGTTGACCAAACGGACGAAGAATCAATCAAAAAAGCCGCGCAGTTCGTCGTGGACAACGAAGATGAATTGCCGAAACATTTTATTTCGGCTTTGAATATCACGTCGAAACAGCACGTTCAGGTTTTAGCGGCGGCGCAGAAAAACGTGGACAATTCGGTTTCAAAAACCTGCAACGGCGCGAAAGACGACACGGTTGAAAACGTTGACGAGCTTTATCGTCTTGCCAGGGATTTGGGTTGCAAATGCGTTTCGTATTACCGCGACGGTTCGCGTGACGGGCAGGTTTTGACGGCGATGAAAACCGACGAAAAGAAAGCCGAACGAGAGCAAAGCATAGCGATTGAAACGGATTTTATGCCGGAATTTACAACCATTTCGACCGAAACAGCCGACGAAATTTCACCGGAAGCGTTTAACATCGTGGATACAAAATCGAAAATCGTCACCAACATCCGCGAAGTAAATGTAAAACGCTTTGACCGTCCGCGCGAGTTGCAAGGCGCGACGTGGCGCATTCCGTTTGACGGGCGCAATCTTTACGTGACGGTCAATCACGACGGCGAAAATATTCTCGAAGTTTTTGCGACTGGTCCAATTTCCGAAAGCGTCGGCTTGCTTGTCTCAAAAATGCTGCGCGGCGGATTTGCAGTCAAAGAAGTTGCGCGCAGTATGAACAAAGTTACGGGAACGCACGCCGTCTGGTTTAACGAACGCCTGTTGACTTCGCCCGAACAGGCGGTTGCCGAATGTTTGCTTTTGACGGACAGACGTTTGAAAAATATGCCGTCGTCAGAACGCGCCATCGGCAGAGCGGCAACGGCGCAGGAAGTTAAAACAATGAAAGTCGGGCGTGAAAAATTTGCTGTCACGGCTCTCGGCAAAGCGACGACAGCACCGGAAGTTCAAACAATCGCTCAAGATCAGCAGATGGGAAATCTTATCGGCGAGTGTCCCGAATGCAAAGGGCAACTCGAACACGCTTCGGGCTGCGATTTCTGCCGCGACTGCGGTTACTCGAAATGCCGCTGAATGATGGGCAAGTGTCTATTTTGTAATCCTAAGTAACACTTAAACAATTCAATTATAATAACTTAGCCGCGAAACTATAAAAAGTTTCGCGGCTTTTTATTTTCTTCAAATGTTTGCGACACGCCTAATGATCGGTTGTGTCTACAGAACAATACTAATTCCAATGAATTGAAACAGATAAAGTTGGCAGTAAATTTCTTGAAAAATAAAAAACTTCGCATTGAAGAAATTTTTTCGTGACACTTGATGTGTCCGAATTGATGACGCTATGATGCACACGCTCGACGATTAAATGCTCTACATAGAGCATTTAACAAATCTAGTAGGTGAACAGCGTTATGAAATATATTACTCGAATTTCTTTGTTTGAAAGCGGTGAAAGGTTTCCGGTGCTTTTATATGAAGAAACCTACCAGCCAGTGATTCTTTCCTTGCGTTATATAGTCGAAGAACGCCGCGATATTCGCCAGGTCGGAACCATTGAACGCGAAGTGCGCGTCATCAAATGGCTGCCCAGCCACGCTGTGCCTTTTGCTAGAAGGGCAGTAGAGGATTTAACTCGTCTATGCGATGATGCGCGGCGAGCCGCCGCACTTTTGGAACAAAATCCAGATCGTATTCCCCTCGACAACAATTTTCATTCTTCGGGTGAACTGGTGGATAAAAATCAATTATCGGAAATAATGGGATTGAAAATAAGGACAGTACGCCAAATCGTTGACTCCGATCTTAAGGTGCAGTCAATAAAAAGAGGTAACAATCAACACTCTAAAAATCTTTATCGTCTTGGTGATATTGAAAAGGCGTTATTGTCACGCTGTCCCGAGCTTGAAATAATTAAGTTGACTGGCAGTTGAATGCAGAAATTGTCCGAATCTCTTTGCGTAATGTTCACCAACCAGTTTAATCGTTCTCAAGTTACATTAAATTTTTTGCCGCAATTAATCGGCTGCCGTCAAATCAGAACGGCATTGGGGGCTGATGAACATGCCAGTTCGATTTTTTCCCGGCGCAATTTAACGAATCCTGACGGTACACGGTTACAAATTAACACGCGTGCTTTTAGACACTGGCTGAATACCTTGGCAGATCAAGGAGGATTGTCGGACATTCAACTCAATGTTTCTCTTTTTTCAAATATCAATTACTTTTTGTTCTGTAAGTGGACAGAATTATTTTATAGATATTTGAAAATCTTGTATGGTTGTTTAATGCGAAAAAAATTTATCAAACTAAACGAAGCCGAAAAAATAACTTTACAAGAAGGCAGAAAAAACGGCAAAGC
>JBPCRW010000079.1:0-49233 GCA_050996405.1 Pyrinomonadaceae bacterium
ACCGTAGCCATAGCGTAGCGTATGCTTATTTCGCTTTCCAGACTGCTTATCTTAAAGCGCATTCCCCTTCCTATTTTTCTGCATCTGTTTTCTCCAACGAAGCCGACGACTCGACGAAAATATACAAATACTCGAGCGAGCTAAAATCTGCGGGGCTGAAACTGCTGCCGCCCGATGTCAACGAAAGCGACGCGGGTTTTACGCCGCTCGGCGACGGTGTCAGATTCGGATTAAGTGCCATCAAGGGAATCGGAGCGGGCAGCGTTAATTCAATAATCGAAGCGCGCAGAACCGGAAGATTCACTTCCCTCTCCGATTTCACTTCGAGAATCGAACAGGGAACGGTTAACCGTCGCGGACTCGAAAGCCTGGCAGTTGCCGGAGCGTTCGATTCTTTAAGCCCGGCAGACTGCCCCGTAAATTTATGGCGGGCGAAAATCTTCGCCGGAATAGACGGCTCTCTGTCATCTGCTCAAAAAGCCTGGAATGACAAAATAAGAGGACAAAACGCCCTCTTCGGCGCGGGAGAAACGACGGATTCGGCGGCTCAGGACGATTTACCGGATGCCGAGCCCTGGACGCAGCAGAGACTCTCTCAGGCGGAGAAAGCGGCGGTCGGTTTTTATCTTTCGAATCACCCTTTAGATAACTACAAAACCATTCTGGAAGATTTAAAGATAAAAAATGTAGTGGATTTGCCGGAGATAAAAGTCGGAGAAAAGCTGCTCTTAGCCGGAATAGTTTCCGGTTTTCAGGCACGGTTCAGCAAAAAAGGAAACCGATTCGGAATCTTTAAACTTGAAGATCAATCGACGAGTGTCAAATGCCTGGTATGGTCGGAAGCTTTTGCCAGATACGCGGAAATTTTAAAGGATGATGAGCTTTTAATTGTCAGCGGGAAAGTCGAATCAGCCGACGGCGGCGAAATTACGCTGATTCTGGAAGAAGCCCAACTGCTCGATGACGCGATACCTTCAAAATCCCGGAAAGTTTTGATAACTTTGCCGCAGGCAGCCGGGGCGGAAGAAAAGTTTCTGGAAGATTTATTTGCGCTGCTAAGCCGCCAGCCGGGTAAATGCGATGTCTATTTTAAATTAAATCTGGGCAAAAAACTGTTCGTCCGTCTTTTGGCGCAGCCGCTGCGAATCGATGGCACGCGCAAATTGGAACGAGAGTTATACGGGCTTGGATGCGGGGTCAAATGGGAGTTAAATTAACCGAGATGGAAAAGCAAAAGAAATCAAAAACGGCTTTTGAGCGGGTGCAGACCGCCAGGCATCCCGACAGACCCTACACGCTCGATTTGATTACGGCGGATTTTGAAGATTTCATCGAACTGCGCGGCGACCGCCGGTATGCCGACGACGCGGCGATTATCTGCGGTTTCGCGCGCATCGAAAAGTTTGAAGTCGCAGTCATAGGGCAGCAGAAAGGGCGCGATATGAATCAGCGTCGTCACCGGAATTTCGGAATGCCGAAACCGGAAGGTTACCGGAAAGCTCTGCGGCTAATGCAGTTGGCGGAAAAATTCGGGAGACCCGTGATAACTTTTATAGATACGCCGGGAGCATATCCCGGAATCGATGCCGAAGAGCGCGGGCAAGCCGAGGCGATTGCCTATAATCTGCGAGTGATGGCGGGTCTGAAAGTTCCGACGATTGTGCTGATTATCGGCGAAGGCGGCTCTGGCGGAGCATTGGCAATCGGGGTCGGCGACCGTGTGCTGATGCTGGAAAATGCGGTCTATTCGGTGATTACGCCGGAAGGCTGCGCCGCTATTTTATGGAAGGATGCCGGACAAGCCGTCAGCGCGGCGGAAAGTCTGCGGCTGACGGCGGACGATTTGCAAAAGTTCAATTTGATTGACGAAGTGATACCGGAGATGGGCGAATGGCGTTTTACGGATGATAAGGACAATAATTCCAAAAAGGAAAAAAGTTCTTTCGAGCGAGTATCCAAAAATATAAAAAACGCTTTGATTAGGCATCTGGAAGATTTGTGTAAACTTCCCCCCGATCAGAGAATGAGTCAAAGGTATCAGAAATTTCGGAAAATGGGGGAATTTGATTAATTAACTAATCAGATTACTTACCCCCCCCCCAGCTTTCTGCTAAAGCATACAAACAGCCGGATAAGTGAGTTGATTCAGACAATTGAATTTTGTAAAAGAATTAGGGCTCGGCGGTTTCGGTAAAATAATATTACTTGAGGAAGAAACGACAAAGCGCAAAATAGTTCAGAAATCCTTGATAAATCCATGCCCCGAAAATTGCGAAAGATTGATTCGAGAAGGACGAATTTATCAGCAGTTAAAAGATAATCCATTTATTATCGACATCATCGGTGGCTCGTTCGACAAAAATAATCCAGTGTTGCTCCTGCCGTATTATGAAAAAGGGACGCTCCAGAACTGGGTCGGAAGAACCCATTGGTATCGAACACTCGCCGCAG
The DNA here is from genome assembly GCA_050996405.1 of Pyrinomonadaceae bacterium. Classification (GTDB taxonomy): domain Bacteria; phylum Acidobacteriota; class Blastocatellia; order Pyrinomonadales; family Pyrinomonadaceae; genus JBPCRW01. Next base: position 2,452 of record JBPCRW010000079.1, read on the forward strand.
TTCAAAATATTGCCGGTGCTCTGGAGGCAGTCCATAATCTTGGCGGTTTTCATCGCGACATCAAACCATCAAATCTCTTCGTCGATGAAATTAATGGTTCGACTATAATTAAGCTGGGAGATTTCGGAATTGGAAGACTGCCGCAGCCGATTATTGATCGAGATATTACTCGACATGCCTGCGGGACTGACGGATATATTGCCCCGGAATTATATTTAAAAAATGCCCAATTTACATCCGCCTGCGATATTTATTCGCTCGGTATTACCGGCATCGAGTCAATTACCGGCTCAAGAAATCCAAACTCGATTGTTAATAGTTGGATCAATAACGATGTGAAGCATTTACTTCTAAAAATGACCAACAGTAATCCTGATCTGAGACCCTCGGCGCACGAGATTAAGAATAAAGCAAGATTTATACTCGAAAATCATAATAAGAATGTGAATACAGGATTAACGATTTTGGGCGCAACATTGCTTGGCTTGATAATCTGGGACAGTAACTAATAACTGGTGAAAGTGCAATATTGATAGCTGATGTAAGAGTTTAGTAACTGATTTCGAGGTCATCATCAATTATTGACTCGACAGAAATCTTCCCCAATCTGGCGTAACGAAGCAGGATTACGAGCGGTGGTTCTCGTAATCCTGCTTCGTATTTTGAAATGTCAGCTTTATACAGTGGTATGTCTTCGCTGCCAATTTGATTTACTAATTCGCTCATACTCAGTCCCAAATCTTCTCTGATTTTCTGTAGTTTCTGTGCGAGATTTTTCGGTCTGTGTCTGGTTGATCGTCCCATCAGGATTTATCCTCCTGATTGCAAAATCTATTACCCTTGACACTTGCCCATCTTTTGACTAATCTTTCGTTTACAGAGTATCTAAATAGAAACCCTAAGTAAGAATTTATTTGAGAAGCCGAACATTCTGAAGTTTGCTCGGCAAAGTGCATCAGATGGAAATAATTCTTTCCTTTTTGATCAAAATGCTGTGCCGCCCTTATTGCAGAGAGATTGAATCATTATAAATCGATAGTCAAGATGAGGAGCAGTTTAGCGAACGATTTTCGCAGTTTCTAAAAGCCGAATTTTCAAGACACATTAAAGAAAAGAGGTTGAGCAAATGAGAAAGGGAAAAAAAATAAGGATTATCAATTTAGTGTTTTTGTTAAGCGTAATAGCGATTTATTCACCGATAGTTACATCTGGTCAATCGCACAGATTAATGCGAGGGCAAACACAAAAAATTAGGGCAACTGAAGCTTATACACAAAAATTGGTATTCTCTCACTCCTCTCTCCTTTATTTTGGTTTTACTAAAATTAAAACAAGCGGCGCAAATTGAGTATAAGTCCCTAAGTTTGATTTCCAGACAACAAGACAAAGAATTTAGTTGGGTCGGAGCATATCAATCTGACGAGAAAAATCCGACACTCAGCGGCGATTATACGATTACTATCAAGAAATTGGGTGAGACGTTGATCGCAACCGTCTACGCGCAAGGGATCCAGCTTTACGACAATTTCGAGTGTCGGGCGGAAGAGAGCGGTAACGAACTTAAACTTTACCTTATTAAAAATCTTGATGAGCAGAAAGTGTATGCTGCTGGTCGTCCAATCAAGCGTGGAGAATTCGTCGGTTCTCTAACGGTCGTCAGAAATCGTCGGGGTGCGGCTAAATTTTTGTATAAACCGGGTGCATACGTGATTGCTTTCGGTGCCAGACGCAAAATGCCCCCACCGGCTTATTTTTTAAAGCAGAAATAATCATATTGGATATTGAACGGAATTAGAACATTATGGCAAAGAATTTATCACCGAAAATTTCAGGCTTGACCAGTGTTTTGTTAGTTGCTTCGCTCATTTTACTTGGAGGTTGTCAGTCGTCAAAAGAATTGTCCCGTTCATCTGCTCAGTCGCTGATTGAAGCGAACGCCGATTTTAATCAGCCATTGACGATTGATTTACAGGAACATGTCCCGCGCACATCAGCGCAGCCAATTCAAGTTGCAAGTGCAAACGAGACTCCCGAGCAGGCGATAAGACGAGATTACGAGCAGCAGGAAAAATATTTTCCTGCATTTGCGCTCGCCGCCCAGCTTGGACTAGTTAAAGCTGCCGGTACGACCGAGGAGAAAACTCCGCCGCCCGCCGGGATGTCAATTGAGAATCTCAACTGGCACGTCAACGAGCAATACAAAATAACCGAGCAAGGAATTGCTCTTTGGAAAGCTTATGATCTTCCCCCAATTGAAACAGAGATTCCAATCGCTAAACGTGAGTTCGTGGAAATTACCGGCATCACTAAAATCAACGATCAGCAAGAAGTAGTCGATTATAAATATAAAAACGTCCCGAACGAGATTGGTAAATATATTGATTATTCCACCACAGAATTCAAATCTTTGCCGGAGGATTTGCAAAGACGAGTGCGCGACGGAGTGCCGCCGACTAAAGGTATTCAGGCTGATTGGGGGCGTATTGGCACCGCTCGAGCCTATTTTCGCCGCTACGATGATGGGTGGCGAATTGAAAGGGCGTTCTAAAATGAACATTAAGATTTGCCCGATTTGTTTATATTAAAAGTTGGAATCAAGTAATTACATGAACAAAAGATTTGAAACTGACAATCCCGAATTGAACGAGTATCAAAATAAGGAAAATATCAATTTTCGTTTGGCGGCTGATGTAAATGAGACGCTTGAAGAGGTATTGTTCTTCGCCAGAAAGGAGATTGTTAAGACCAAGCGAAAGAAAATTACCAAGTCTGAATTTTACGAGGCGATTCTCAGAGATTTAAGCTTAGAATATCAGGCGAAAGGCAAAGAAAGTCGGCTTTGGAAATTGTTGCTCGCGTGTTGAGCTGAATTATTATCAATAACTATATCGGATTGGTTTCTAACATTTTTAGAAGTGCTGCATAAAATATTTTGGAATTGTAATAAGTCAAATGAACTTTCAAATCGGAAGTTGAAAATTGCCCGAACGCATCTACCTTCTCTTCCTTGTAAAAGAAGTTATAGCGCCATTCACGCTCCTTGAGAAAATAGAGATAATGATTGCGTTTAATTCCTTGATAAAATCTAAATTGATTAAAACAGAAAGAGCGAAAATCGTTGACGCAGAGATCATGTCTCATCCACAGTCTATACCATATATTATTTGAAGTCGGATTTGACGAAAACTTGAAGTCAGGAGTAAGCAAGAGATAATCATGAATTTTTTTATGGGGATCATAAACATCAAGTCCACAGAGGCTGTTTAGTTTTAGTGTTAAGCCGTTTTAAAACTAACTGACGGCAGATATACAAACTCCGAAAGAACTTTCCTATTGAGCTGAACTATAACTAACGTGACCAGCATCCCCGACTCTCTGTTATTTATTTTGCTCAAAGTTTTATCTGTGTAAAACCATTCAGTGTTAATTCCCAGTTCAATGAACCTGGAATGTGCATTCTCCTTGTTATTCTCATAAATCCGCTGTCTTATTTTGAAAAAAATGTGATTGGCCGTTTTGCGGCTTATACCTGTTTTTTCAGAAGTTTCTACAGCCATCAGATCCTTAGAAAAACAGCGAATAATACTGCGAAATTGTTTCTCTGGAATATGTGAACGGTAAAAATATTTATTTCTCATTTATTTTCAGTCATTTAGAGGGAAATTTGTATCGCTAAAGTAATCTAGCCTACCGTGAAATCAGGGTTGACTAAATTTCACTGATATATTTTATCTAGGGCGCCGTGAAAAGGCGAATTTATAAAAGTTTGAACGGAATTTATGAATAATATTTTAAAATTCGGGGATCGCAAAAATCAAAATCACCAGTTCAACTTGAAAGATTGCCCATTCTGTATTCAGTCAGCGCAGTGCGCCTTTCAAGAAGAAAGAAAAACTTATTTGATTGGATGTAAAGATATGAATTGCCGGGGATTTTCCATTTCCTATGCAGTTGTAGATTTGGAGGAAGGGATTGAACTTTGGAATACCCGAGCGGACGAATGGTACATACATGAATGCCAAAATCTTGAAAAGCTAATTAGTGAATTAAGCAACGAATTAATTTTATTCAAATCACGTTGTGAATATCTTGAAGGAATATTAGGTTTATTGCCGGCGGAATTTTTGGGGTTAAGTGAATAACGAATAAATTATTTTGCTAGGTAAAGTCTGGAAGCGATTTGTACGAGATTTTTAATGAGGAAACGAAATTATGTACACGGTTAAAATATTAAGATTAAATTCTGGCGAAAGACTGCCTGCTTTAATAAATGAGTTGGGAATACCTGTCAAAGTAGCAAACAGATTTATTCTGAATTATCGGAGGCATCACGTTCAATCTTCAACTCTAGGCAACAATCTTCGAGATATTGGAATTGCATATTTATGGGCGGATGAAGTTCTTGGCATAGATTTAGACAGTTTTTTGTTGGAGGGAAAAGTGTTAAATAATCGTCTTATTACCTCACTCGCCGATTATTTAAGATGTCGGAATTTAGGTTCATCACCGAAGTTTTCCAGTTTAAGTATTTTTAATAACCGTCTTTATACATCAAAGATGTTTTTTGTTTGGTCACTCGATAATAATTACCGAGGCGGAAAATCATTTTTTAATTTTGATGAGTTGTATACAGCAGAATCAAGAATAAGCAAGGCTTTTAATCTGCATAACATTCCGGGAAATCATTCTATCAGTCACAAACCTTTGTTGGAGGAAGAAATTAAACTTATTCAAAAAGCGATTTCACCGATTCTCACGAATGGAAAGCTAATTTTCCCTAAAAATAATTTCATGCCGCAGACAAGATTGAGGAATTTTTTGATGTTTGAATTCGCCTTAAACTTTGGACTGCGAAAAGGTGAATTGCTAAAAGTAAGATTAGATTGTTTGCCTAGAGGCAACAATACCGAATTGAAGGTTCTTCGATTGCCGGATGATCCATCGGATACTCGCCGAAATGAACCGAATGTGAAAGGTGCTGAACGCTTCATAAATATCCCACAATATCTGTTGTCCTTCATTCGCGTCTATTTAACAACTCAATCTGAAGAAGGAAGACCATCAAACAAAAACCCATATTTATTTCTTTCACGAGATGGAGATCCCCTTTCTATTTGTTCGGCTAATGATGTCATCGGAAGAATCGGAAAAATTAGCGGTGTTAACGATCTTTGTTGGCATCGTCTTAGACATACTTGGGCGGAACGGACGGCAGATTTATTGTCAGACCAAAATAAAAACAAAGAGGAAACATCTGCTGATTTGTTGCAATATTTAGGAGGGTGGAGAAATCCCCAATCTGCAAAAACTTATATTCAAAACTCAATCAGAAGGCAAGCAAACGAAGCCTTGATAAATTATCAATCAAATCTGTACGAGGAAAATTAAATATGAATTCTCAACAAACAACATTGAATTTTGAGGAAGATTCTTCTGTTCTGTCACCAACTCCGGAATTAGTTCTTACGAGAGAGAATCAAGGAGTCGATACCTCAACCGATAAATGGAGATTTAAGGTGAGAAGTGACGGTGGGGATGACTTAACCATTAATTGGCAAAGACTCTACGACATTGGTGACATCAATGAAACTGCTGTTTACTATGCGAAGCTTTTCATTTCTTACAGACTTAAAATCCAAAGGGGGCAAACCGTTGTTAATGATTTTTGTGCTTTTCTAAGATTTTTCGATTGGTTGAAAGTTGCCGGCTATAATCTTCAGGATTTCCGATGGAAAAATTTGGATGAGATAAAATCAAGAAAATTTCTTGATTTCAGTGTTAATAATTCTACCGAGAAAGGAAATGATTTTTCGCGGATTAGGAATTTTTACGGGTGGGGTATTAGCAATGATTATGATGAATTCCTGATAGAAACATATCGAATTCTTGAAAGAATCAAAGCAGTTGGTAATTTAAAGGGGCACAATGTCAGATTTTCTCATATTACCAAGGGACCGTTTTCTGAAGATGAGTTGCTTCTCATAATGGATGCAATTAAGACGGGCAAAGGAACAACAGGGATGCGCGTTTTAATCATGCTTCACGCAGAGTTAGGTATAAATCCATTAGCGACATCATTATTAAAAAATCATCATTTAAAGCGGTTTGAAGCGGCGGGAAAATTGTTCTATCAGCTAGATGTCCCCAGGATCAAGAAAAGAAGTTCTGTCTCCGAAGTTAAGCGTCGACCAATAAGTAATAAGTTAGGAGAACTGATTGAATCTATAAAAACTGGAGATGAATCAGATCCTTTATGTTTTTGGCTTAGTCATTCCTACCCAACTCACAATATATACAGAAAGATGAGCGAATTTAGTCAGAAAGCTGGCATAATTTCTCCCAGAACTCAAGAGATTTTAAATATTACTCCGCGAAGATTCAGAACTACTTTAGCTTCAAAAATGGCTGAACAAGGAGCTTCCAAAGAGCATATTGCTGAAACTTTGGATCACACTGATTTACAGAATGTAGATGTTTATGTTCAAACGTCCTCAACCATTATTGATGAGGTGACGATGGCAATCGATAAAGTTTTGGAACCTCTTGTTAATCGATTCAAAGGCATTATTATCGATTCATTTGATGATGAAAACGCTGAAGTTTTCGCTAAGAACTTAATCAATGGAGACATTACACATTTGCCTAATTTGACTCTTGATATTGGAGGAATTGGAGGCTGTGGTAGAGATATAGCTAGAAAAGGGCTTTGTGATCTTTATCCGCCGCTGACTTGCTATCTCTGCCCATCATTCGGTGCTTTGAGAGATGCCCCTCACGAAAAAGTGAAAGCGTCTATCGAATCATATATACGGAATAATCAGGAGCGGCTAGATCTAAAAACGCTTAGTCAATTTGATGACATTATTCAGGCGATAAATAACGTTTTGTCTAATTCGACAACTAACTTAAATGGAGGTCAGGATCATGAGTGAAGTAAGGCAGATTAATCTGAATGAAAATATTGTTCAGAAAAACGTAAATGAGGTTCTTAATGTTGCTAAGGGGCTTTTCGATGAAAAATTTCCAAATCAGAATTTTGATGATTATTCATGGAATATTGTTCATCTCAGAAAGCAAAGTTCTTCCAATACTAATCCGAATTTGTATTTTACTATTTATGGAAGTCTGGAGACCCCGTTGCCCGTTGCGTTTTCGGAAATTGTTAAATGTTGGCTAATACTTGAATCAGGAAATAATGTGAAATCTATGGTTTACCGCCTTGATGCGCTTAGAATTTTATGGAAAGCTATTCTGAGCCGTCGTGGAGGAGACGCAACCAAATTTCATTGGGGCAATTTAACAGCGGCTGACCTCGCCCAAACCGAGCAATTAATGAAGGATAATTGGTCGGATTCTACGGTTTACAAAAGAATGACTAATGCCTGTAGTTTTGCAAAATTTCTTGAATCAAGAAGGCTAATTTTCCCGATTCACTACAAAATTCAAACTCCGCGCGTTGAGGATACTAATCGGCACACAATTTGTGGACAAGAAGAAAACCTGAAAAAACTTCCGACCAACGAAGCTTTGAAAGGGTTAGCCGATATTTACTGCAAATTTGCTAAAGAGCCATCTGACCGTCTTTTAATATGTGCTGTTTCCATTTTAATCGTCACAGGATTCAGGATTGGGGAGTTGTTAACTCTTCCATTGGATTGCGAAGTTGATGAGATTCGGAACGGTATAAATCGTTACGGATTGAGATTTTATAAAGAAAAGCCGGGCTCTGCTGAAAGACAGTATGATATTCGCTGGATAACTCCCCAAGGAGCAGAGTTGGCTAGAAAGTTGGTCGCTGAGATTAAAGAAATAACATTTCTATTTCGCGAACAGGCAAAATTGCTTGAGCAAAATCCGGATATATTTCCTTTGCCGGGTTACAAATGGAATGATGAACTTACTGCCCGTGAAACCGCTACTTTACTGGGTTTAACTAAAACTGAAAATTTAAATAAGGCTCTGAAAAAATATGGTCGATTTGAAAATGGTACGTACCTATACTCTATTAGCATTATTTCTAATTATTTATTTAAACGCAGGATCGAAAATTTATGGACACTTGATAGAAATAATGGAACATTCCAATCTCTATCTGAGACACTGCTGATCGCTCCCCAGAATTTTTTTCACGCCACAAGCGGTGTAATTTCTTTGTTGATTCGACCATTAAATGTTGGATTTGTAACTGATTTTATTACAGGGAAAAAGGGTGCTAAAAGTGTTTTTGAAAGATTTGAAATTACTGAACCTGATGGGACAATCTGTGAAATTTATTCACATCAGTTCCGTCACTGGATAAATACTATTGCTAACAAAGGCGGATTGCCGATGGAATTATTGTCCCGTTGGATGGGTCGTGATAATCTCAAAGACACTCAGGCTTACATTCACCTGACCCAAGAAGAAAAAATTGAGTGGGTAAAAAAAGGTATTCGGGATGATATTACTAAAGAAGTATTGAATGAGGTTTATTTTTCTTTGCCGGATGAAGAACGAGACATTTTCCTGGATGGTCAGATACAAGCAGTTCATTTTACCCATTTGGGTGTCTGTACTCATGATTTCGCAGTGAGCCCCTGCGAGTATCATTTAAATTGTGTGAGAGGTTGTCCGGACTATCTGAGAAACAAAGATGAAATTGCAGAAAGACAACAGCTTATACAAATTAAGGGGCTGACAAAGACAGCTATGAAATCGTCAGAAATTGCGGAGAAAGACGGCAACGGTTCTCTGGCACCCGCTTGGATAAAGCAACATGAGGAAACTATTAGCGGCATCAATAAGGCTTTGGAAATCGACAATAACTCAGATCAAGTTCAAATTGGGGGGTAGCACAGTGCCAAGGAAATCCAAGCAGTCAGAAGTAAAAGTTGCGCTGTTAAAATACTTGGAAATTGCAGTTTTGAAGCATCCTGATGAACTTGCAATTAATGTTCAAGGGGTTGCTGCCGATTTAAAATGCAGTCGCACGGTTTTATACAATTATGGCTTCGCCAGCAAAATTAAGACTGCGGCACAGGAGCAGATTAAAAATGCCCGCAAATCAGGGAGATTGATTGAAAAAGATGCTTTTAAAAGCGTAATCAGCGATTACAGAGATGATTTGAAAAAAGAGCGAATAAAGGTGGAGAATTTGCAAAGTCGAATTTTACTGATGGAAGCTAACTGCTATCGTCTTGGGATTGACCCGGAGGAACTTACCAAAGAACCTATTAAACCGGATCGGACGGTATCAAAAGCCGGGATTCGGAGATGATCGGTAAAAGGAGCAATTAATTACGACTTTTGACTGTTCATAAACAAAACTAAATTCAAGCCTGATAATATATTGTGTTCACTATAAGCTCTACAACAAAAGTAACTTAGACGATTGTTAACACTGTTACCGAGACCTATCTTAGCCAAATCAAAATGCAATTAAAAAAGTATATGAGAAATAATAAATTCTCATATACTTGAATAAATACAATATGTTTATTGTTTTCTTTACTAATGACCTATTAATAAATGAACACTCATATTACACCTATCTTAAAAAGGAATATCGTCGTCGCCGGGTGCTGCCGGAGTGACGCGGTCGCCGGGCATTTCGTCGGCGAACCCTGTATCTGAACTCTGGCTGCCGCCGGAATATTCTTCGCTGCGGTTGCTGCCGCCCAGAAACTGCATATCCGTCCCGTGAACTTCGAGCGTGTGACGGTTTTTCCCGTCGCGGTCGCTCCATTCCTCGACCCGCAGTCGTCCCTCGACATAAACCGAACTGCCTTTGGTCAAGTATTTGGCTGCCGCTTCAGCCTTTTTTTCCCAGAGCGTAACGCGAAACCAGGTGGTAATGTCATGCATTTCGCCCGATTTATCACGGCGTTTTTCGCTGGTCGCCACCGATAGATTGCAGACCGCGCTGCCCTGCGGCGTGTAGCGCAGTTCGGGGTCGCGTCCTAGATTTCCGACAAGTATAATTTTGTTAAAAGACATATTTAGTGTATTCTCCAAAGTTTGTTAAATTACAGCAAACTTTTTAATGTATATCGTTCATCCATTTTAAGTTAGCTGAAGACAGCATCCGAAAATTATAAAGACCGTCTAATTTTTATTTGAATCATAACATTTTTGTGAAAATGCGTAAATCGCCGCCCGTCTGGAAGATTGTAATTTTCCTTATCTTGTTTTCCAATTTGCCAGAGACATTCGCTCAGAGTTTTGCACAGCCGCTGCGCCAATGCTGGAAGCTGGAGACGGAAACGCTTCGCAATGCCCAAATCGCGTCTGATAATGAAAACAGCTTTTTCATTCCGCTTCCCGAAGGAATTGTTAAAGCGGTAAATATCAAAAATGGAGAGACAATTTGGCAGAGCGAGGTGGGCGGCGAAATCACCAGTCCTTTGTTGTTTGAACAGAACAGTCTCTATGTAATTTCGGAGGACAATTCGGAAAATATCTCCGAAAGTATTTCCGAGAGTCAGGTCAAACAAAAAACCTATACTCTCCGCTCGTTGAGTTTCCTAACCGGAATTACTCAATGGAAAAAAGAATTTAAAGGAACTTCGGCTTCGGCGATGTATCTTTCGAGCAGCTCGGAAAATCTGTGTATTGTTACAGATAGAGGTTATTTATATCTTCTGGACAAGCGGACCGGAAAAATAGTCGATGAAAAATCGCTCGATATACAGATTAGTAATTCCTCAGATTTAAGAGGTAACAGACTTTATATAGGGAGTTCGGACAATCGGATTCTCGCCGTTACTTTTTCCGGCAGCCTGTCTGATGTCGAAGAACTAAGAAAATTAAAATACGCGCCGACTATCATTACTCCGGCAGTTGGCGGCGATTTCCTGTATGTTGGAGATCGTCTGGGAAATGTCTCCGCAATTGGTATCAAGGAAAAAAAACTGCTCTGGGAATCGCGCGCGGGAGCCGACATTACGAGCATTACAGAGCTGGCGGATAAACTTCTGGTTTCTTCATCTGACAATTATATTTACCTGCTGTCCAGGAAAAATGGCAATCGTGTCTGGAAAAAAAGATTAGCCGGAAGAAATTCAGGGATGCCGCCGGTGAAGGACGGCGTTGCCGTTTTCTCGCCTTTGGGCGAGCGGACTGCGACGTTTTTGGAATTATTAAAAGGAAAGCAAGTCAATCAGATTTCGCTGAACGAGACCAAAGGCGATGACAATTTCTTTACGGATGGTCCGAATATCGCGGGTGATGTTGTTATTTTATCGACGCTGAATGGATTTTACGCATTCTCTTCCGGCTCAAACTGTGGAACTGCAACGATGAAGAAGGTAGTCGGCTTAAGAAATTAAGGATAAGGATAAGGATGATGAACTCGGGTTCATCATCCTTATCCTTAATTTCTTTTGATTAAAACCTTTCCGTCAGTGGCTTATTCCACTGGAATAATTTTGCATCATCGTATAAATTTCATCTTTAATAGCTAATTTCTTTTTCTTCAAAGTCGATTCTTCCAGTAGTTCCTCTTCGTTCGGATAATTCAAACCTGCCAGTTCCGTCAATCGTTTTTCATAATTTTCATGCTGCTGCACTAGTTCCCTAAATGTTTGATTCTGCTTCATTAAGCTGTCCCGCACGGGATTTGTCATCATCATATCCATAATTATTTCTTTCCTTCCTTATACTTAAAAGTGGTCTTGAAATCAAAAAATTGTCTCCGGAGCAGCGATGCTTTCCATTTCGGAAGGCTCTGCTATCAGCGCATTGTTGAATTTCAATGTTACTGCATTCTGCATCTCTCATCAAGCATTAATTTTCCGGCTTTCCAAATTATTCATGCTTAATTTCATTAGAACCGCATCCTCGCACGGCAATTGGTAAAAGTTTTTTCTTCGTCCCGCAATTTGAAACCCGACGCTCCGGTAAAAGTCAATCGCATTTTTATTGGACTGGCGGACTTCTAACCAGACGTTCTCGATATTTTTCAGTCCGCATAGACTGATTGCCTGCTGAATTAAGGACTTTCCAATTCCTTTCCGGCGGTTTTCTTTGCTAATTCCAATGTTGTAGAGTTCGGCTTCACTATTAGATATTATCAGACGCATAACTAAGAAACCGACCGGAACTTCGTTTATCTGCGCGACCAGTCCGAGCGAATCTTCCCTTTTTAATTCGTCAAGATAATCATTATACGACCATTCGCTCAAGTGGCATTCCTTTTGTATTTTCAGAACCGCCCGCAAATTCTCCGCGGACATTTCAACGATGTGTGTTTTTGTCTCCATTCTTAGATAACAATTTCAACCGCCGGTTCTGACCGGACGGATATAGAGCGGCACTAAATACTTCACCCCGCAATTTTTGAATCTGATCTTTTTAAATCTGACCTTCACGAAATAATTTTCTAACCTTGAGACCAATGTATTCACTAACGTTATCGGACGCAATTTCGATGTTCAAGTTCTCTATCTTATCGACTGCCAGTCCAAAACTGTTTTTAATTTCGGCAGCCGTCATTTCATCCGCGACAATCGTCAACTCGTCGGACGGAGACGAAATAGTGTTCAAAAGAAACTTTAATCTTTCGATAAAATCTTCAAACCCATCGAGATTCGGCTTTCCCTGCCGGATTAGATCTTCGCTCTCCAAATCGGAAAAAAATTGCCAGTAGACCTGATTTTTTCCAGCCGGAATGACCGCGAAAATTCTTTCGGAACGCGCCGTCGTTAAAGCCAACGCTTCTAATGTCGGAATGCATATATATGGGCGGTTGAGACCAAAAGCCAGAGCCTTGACCGTCGCCAGACCGACTCTAATGCCCGTAAAACTTCCGGGACCTTGAGAGACGGCGATTATTTCCAGGTCGCCGAGCAATAAACAATTTTCCTCTATGAGCGTGGAAATCGCCTGTAATAATACGGCGGAACCCGTCATCCGCGAATCATCGCCGCTCCACGAAGAAACTTTGCCGGAGTTTCGCAGAACCGAAACACTCATTTTCTGCCGCAGAGCCGTTTCGACGGCTAAAATAAACGGCTCGCTATCAATAGTCATTTTTTATTTTCGATTTTAGATTCTCGCAGAATCTTTCGAGCAGAGGCAGCAGCCGCCGGAAAAAATTCTCCAACTGGTAGCCGATTCTGATTCTTTTATCAAAACTCCCTTCGACGCTCACCGCCGCGTGAATCGGATTCGGCGGAAAACGTTTCTTTAACTGTTCCTTAAATTCTTTCCGTCGATGCCGAAAACTCGGCAGCGGCTGTAATTTAACTTCACTTCGCCATTCCTTCTCGACCGTTTTAGACAGCCACGACGGAAGATTTTCAGTCTCCGCGGCAATCGGTGTATCTTCAACCGGCAGCCCCAGATATTTGTGCGCCAAGCCGATTGTGCAGACAATCCAGCGGCGGCGCACAGGGCTGACAACATTTAAAAGTCTCTCCCAGTCAAAATTCGAGGAACGATTGGCGACCGCGTAATAAACATCCCAGAGTTTTTCGCGGTAAGCTCCGCCGTCCGTCAGCCAGTGAACGCAGAGTATCCGCAGATGGTCTTCCGCGCGCGGCACCCGGACTTCAACCGAACCGCATTTGACCGTCTCGGATTCGGCAAAAATCTCCGCAAATGAAAGCGTGTCGTGCCGCCGCGCTCCGTGATGCAAATCGACCGGATAACTCCTTTCGGAGTTTTTTAAAAAAGCCTTCGCGTCTCGAAATTGTTCGGGCGCGATTAACAAATCCAGGTCCGTAAATTCCCGTCTGTAAGGTTTGGGATAAAACTGCGCCGCTGCCCAGCCCTTGATTAAAATCGGTCTAAATCCCGCGACGGTAAAATCCTCCCAAACCTCTCCGATTTTTTTTTCGTGAACTTTGTAGCGGAGAATCCGCACACGCTCCAGTATTTCTTCCGGGCTGAAAGTATTCGAGGGCTGAATCATTGGATAAAAATTTGAATAAAAATTGAATAAAAATTGAATAAAAATTGAAAAAATGAAAAAATTTACAAACCGCCGTATTTCCCGGAACACCAGACTTCGTCTATTTTAGCTCCGCTATTGAAATACTCAAAAAACTTTTCGACAAAATCCGACGCTTCGCCGCGCTCCGCCTTCAGCACTACAGACTGCCGCACAGCCCGATTCAAAACTTCGATAACAAACTTCGGATTTTGCCTGATGGAAATCGAATTGGCGATACTCGCCATCAGACCCGCGCCCGGACTCGCTTCAGACAATCTGGACTTTGATTTTTTCCTGTATTCCGCGACCAGTATACAGCCGACCGGCGAAGGTTTAACAGCGCGCCGCCCGCCGAGTTTTTCTACTTCAAAATCGACCTGCGTGTAATCATCTACAATCCCGCGTAGGGAGAGAGTTTTCGGAAACGGATGCGCCATGCCCCGACGGTCAATCAGCGCGTATTCGTCCGAAAAATATTCGCAGCCTTTTTTTGCAAACTCCGCGACGAGCGTCGTCTTTCCGGCAAAACTTTTTCCGGGAATAATGACGGCTCGGTTATTAAAGCCGACCACTCCGGCGTGTAAAAATATCACTCTCTTGGCGAATTCGGCGACCGTCAGCCGGATTTTCGACGCAAGCAAATCCATAGAAGCCTTCAAATCGCTATTTTCGGATAAAACTTCGTCTTCTTTATAAACCGCGAACTTCCCCGTTTCGGAATTCCTCTCGAACCGAAATCGGTGCGTCGCTTCTGCAAAAGAAATTGCCCGCCGGCGGACGGGCAGAATCTGCGGTATCCGCATCTCGATTTTTTCAGATAGATCGGCACGATTGGAGATGACGGAAATTTTTACGCCAAAGCAGCTTAAGGAAATACTTTTAGACCGGTTTCCGTTTGATAATTTTGACATGAAAAATAATTAAGCGGAGAAAGGGGCGGCTGATGATTAAAGTAATGGTTTAGCTGTCAGTCAGAACTTGAAATTACTTTAACTAATCATCCGACTCATCTACAAAATTTAGATAAGATATTCTAAAGTATTTTCTAAACATTTTGCCGAAAAATCACAGACCATAAATAAAGTTCATCTTATCTTTCGAGTCTTCTACTTAACTTGTTGATTCGTATGACGGTTGTTCCGACATCCTCGACCGCAAGACCGGCTGCCGCGTTTGCAATTTCGGATGCCGCTCGAAAATTTTCACCCGCGCCGACGGCGACTGCCAGTGCGGAAATAAACGTATCGCCCGCCCCCGTCACGTCATAGACTTTCCGGCTGACGGCTTTTAAAGTCAGAGGTTTTCTTCCCTTCTCAATTAAGGTTATCCCCTCTTCACCGCGTGTGACAATGACCGCTTTTAATTCCAAATCTTCGAGCATTTTCCGACCCGACCGGCTTATTTCCGCCGTGTTAGTCGTCCCGCAGCCGCAGACCTCCGCCATCTCGAATTTGTTCGGCGTGATAATGGTCGCGCCTCTGTATTTTGAATAATCCAGCCCTTTCGGGTCTATGAGAATTGTCTTTCCCTTTTCCTTCGCATACGTTATCAGACTCGCAAGCAACGATTGATTCAAAACTCCCTTTCCGTAATCGGAAACTACCAGAATATCCGCTTCCGCCGCCGCCGCGCGGAAATTTTCCCGGACAAAATGCTCTTCCTGCCCGTTTAATTCTTCGACCGTTTCCTGGTCGAGCCGAGCAATTTGCTGGTTATGAGCGATAATCCGCGTTTTGACGGTCGTTTGGCGCGTTGCGGATTTAACGACGTGTCGGGCTGAAACGCCCGATTTTTCCAAAATCCCCGTGAAAATTTCTCCCTCGACATCGTCGCCGACCACTCCTATCAGACGCGCCGTCGCTCCCAGCCCGGCAACGTTTGCCGCCACATTTGCCGCGCCTCCTGCGATAAAACTCGTCTCCTTCAGACGCACGACCGGCACGGGAGCTTCCGGCGAAATGCGCGTCACGTCGCCCCACAAATATTTATCAATCATCACGTCGCCGATGACCAGGACTCTGACCTTTGAAAAATTATCCAGATTATACATGCACGGCTTATCTCATTTTAAATTTGACGGCGAGACACCAAAAATATCCGATTGCCGACTGCCGCCAGAGAATTTCCGCTCTGCATTTCGCTTGAATCAGCAGGCAGGCATCGCTTAGCCCCGCCAGTTTTTTGCCGCCCGCGCCGCTCAAAACGATTATCCGACAGCCCGCCTGCCGCGCGTTCATCAACACTCCCGCAACTTCTTCGGATTCCGCGCCGCCGCCGCCGCCGACCGCTATCAGTAAATCTCCGTTTTGAAAGGAAGTTTCTTTCAGTTTTGCAAAATTCGTTTCCAAAACCCTGCTGCCGTCGAAACACTCCGCCAAATCTTCCGCCAGTCGCCCCGCGCCGCTACGGTCTTTAGACATTCCGGCGACGCGGACGCTGCCGCCTCTCGCCAGAACTTCGGCAATGATTTCCGCGCCGCGCTCGATATTCGACAGTTCGTCTCGCCGAAAAAATCCGCAGATGTCTGAAGTCCAAAAATTTTGCCGAGTATTGACGGTTTCAGAACTGTCCATTTCTGTCGCGGCTTTATCCGCCGACTGTATTTTTTCGACTATCCGGCTGGTTGAAATATCCTTTTTGAACGGAATCGAAAAAACTCTGCCGCCGTTTTCGGTCACAAAATCCGCCCCTATAATCTGGTTTAATTGCCAGTCGCCGCCCTTTACCAGAACGTTCGGCTTGATTTCTTTAATTAATCTCTCCGGCGTATTTTCATCGAAAATCCGCACTTCGTCAACCGAACGCAGCTCGCGCAGCACGGCAGCTCTCGATTCCTGGTCTAGGAGAGGTCGCGGCGCGCCTTTGATTTCCCGCACCGAACGGTCGCTGTTAATGCCGACGACGAGTTTCGTTCCCAATCGGCGCGCCTCTTTCAGCAAATCGATGTGTCCCGGATGAATGATGTCGAAACACCCGTTTGTAAAAACGATGATGTCCATTTCGGCACTCGCTTAATTTAAATATAATTTCCGATAGCGGCTTGATGTCCGTTAATTTTAGCCCGTGCTATTGCTCCGGCGGTTCTTCAAGATTATCTAAAACTTCTCGAAGCGTAAAGTCCGCGTTTTACAAATTCCCGCCTGCCGCAGTTTTTGTCTCAATTTAACGCGGGACTCTGCCGGAGTTGGAATTTTACAAATTTTGTTGCAAACTTAATTTTCTCTCTAAACCCGGCATTTTATGAACACAGAATTTCGCACGCCGATGCTCCGGCAATATGCGGAGATAAAAAAACAATATCCCGGAACGCTGCTCTTTTTCCGGCTCGGCGATTTTTACGAGCTTTTTAACGAAGATGCCGTAACGGGCGCGCGCGAGTTGGAAATCACTCTAACGGCGCGTCATAAGGATTCCGCGCAGCCCGTGCCGATGTGCGGCGTGCCGCATCATGCGGCGGCTGTTTATATCGCGCGGCTCGTTAAAAAAGGTTATCGCGTGGCGATTTGCGAGCAGACCGAAACGCCGAACGCAGACTCTAAGCTCGTCCGCCGCGAAGTGGTCCGCGTCATCACGCCCGGCACGGCGGTTGACCCGCAACTCGTCGAATCGCGCCAAAATATTTATCTGGCGGCAATCTGCGGCGCGCGCGAATCTTTCGGCGCGGCGTTTCTGGAGCTTTCGACCGGCGAATTTTTAACCGCCGAATATAGAGGCGCGAACGCCCTCGAAAAAATCCGCGCCGATGTCGAATCGTTCGCGCCGCGCGAGCTGCTCTTTCCGAAATCTTTAGAGAAATTGGTCGAACAATTATTTGCATCCATCAATCCGGCGTTATCGGACGCATCAAACGTGGTTTCGATTTCTCCAGCCGCTTCAAATAAATTTTCGACGACGCTGACGGCTCTCGACGACTGGCTGTTTCAAACCGCAGACTGCGAAAATGTTTTGAAAAATCAGTTCGGCGTGCGGGATTTGTCCGCGCTGCGAATCGCCGACAAATGCGAGGCGATTCGCAGCGCGGGCGCGGTTCTGCGTTACGCGCGGGAAACGCAGAAAACTTCCGCCGCGCATATCTCCGAATTGAATTTTTACGAAGCCTGCGATTTTTTGATGCTCGACGCGGTCACGCTGAAAAATCTGGAAATCACGGAAGCGCGCGGCGAAAATAATAAACGCTCGCTGTTCGGCGTGATTGACGCGAATGTCACGGGCATGGGCGCGCGGCTTCTGCGCTCTTGGCTGCTGCGCCCTTCGGTCAAACGCTCGGAAATCCAGACGCGGCTGTCCGCCGTCACGGAACTTTCCGACGCTATCCTGCGCGACAAAATTCGTTTTCTTTTAAAGGAAGTTTCCGATTTGGAGAGACTCGTCGGGCGTTTAAATCTCGGCACGATTACGCCGCGCGATTTGCTTGCGCTGAACCGCTCGCTGTCGCAGACACCGAAAATAAACTCCGCCGTTTCGGACGCAAATTCGCTGCTCCTGCAGGTTCTTTCGGAAAATATCTTTGAACTGCCCGAAATTCGGGATTTAATCGCGCGTTCGATTGCGGACGAGCCGCCCTTAAATTTCGCAGACGGCGGCACAATCCGCGCGGGCTTTTCGGCGGATTTGGACGAACTGCGAAACATCAGCACCTCCGCCAAACAGATTATCGCCGCCATCGAAGAACGCGAAAAGAAGCGCACAAATATCAGTTCCCTGCGCGTCAAATTTACAAATGTTTTCGGCTATTTTATCGAAATCTCGAAATCGAATTTGAGCCGTGTTCCCGCCGATTACGAGCGTCGTCAAACCTTAACCAACGCCGAACGCTACACCACGCCCGAATTAAAAGAGTTGGAGCAAAAGATTTTTGGCGCGGAAGAAAAAATTCTCGAACTCGAAACCGAGATTTATAAAAATATTCGCGCCGAAGTTCAAAAAGAGACGCGCAATCTGCAATCGACCGCCCGCGCCCTCGCCACGCTCGACGCTCTGCAAAGTCTGGCGGAAACCGCCGCCCGCCGCAATTATGTCGCGCCAGCCTTGCATGACGGCGACGAAATCGAAATCAAAGCCGGACGGCATCCGATTGTCGAGGCTTTTTCACACGAGCCGTTTATCCCGAACGACCTCTATATGAACAATTCGACCGACCGCCTGCTGATTATTACGGGTCCGAATATGGGCGGCAAAAGCGTCAGCCTACGCCAGGTCGCTCTGATTCAGATTCTCGCGCAAATCGGCTCGTTTGTTCCGGCTACTTCGGCAAAATTACCAATTCTTGACCGCATCTGGACGCGCGTCGGAGCCTCGGACGATTTGGCTTCCGGTCGCTCAACGTTTATGGTCGAAATGACCGAAACCGCCGCTATTTTGCGTAACGCCACGCCGCGCAGCCTAATTCTACTGGACGAAATCGGGCGCGGAACTTCGACCTTTGACGGTTTATCAATTGCATGGGCGGTCTGCGAATTTCTGCATGATTCGCCCGCGCATTCCGCCAAAACTCTGTTTGCGACGCATTATCACGAATTGACGGAATTAGCGGAAAAACTTTCGGGCGCGAAAAATTATCAGATTACCGCGACGGAAAAAGACGGAGATGTCGTTTTCCTGCACAAGCTCGCCCCCGGCAAGGCTTCAAAATCCTACGGCATCGCCGTCGCGCGGCTGGCAGGGCTTCCCGCCGGAGCAATTGCCAGAGCGCGCGAGGTTCTGGAAAAACTCGAACGCTTTGAAATTGCCGTCTTTTCAGACGAAGCGAAACATTCCGACGCGCTCGAGAGGGCTGTCAGCCGCGCTTCAAAAAATAGACGGGCATCGCAGACGACCCTGTTCGCCGTCGCCAATGAAAACATTATTGACGAGCTGCGCGAATTGGAAATCGAAAAATTAAGCGAGCCGGAAGCGAAAAGAATTTTGGGAGAGATGCGGAAAAGAATCGTCTAATCCGGTTTTTCGCGCCTCTTAAAGTCTTTTCTCAACTGTCGATTTGCCGACACTTTATAAATCACTTTAACATTGCTACAATCTCGAAAGTTTTTATGATGCTCGAAAAAATTCAGGCACTTCCGCTTGAACAGAAAATCGGACAACTCTTTTTTATAGGGCTTCCCTCGCCGGAAGCGGACGAAGAAACGCGCCGTCTTTTAGCGGAAGTCGCACCCGGCGGCGTGTGCCTGTTCGCCAGAAATATCCGCAGCGCGGAACAAACCCGCAAACTGACCGACAACGTTCGGGAAATTCTGCCTGTTACGCCGATTATCAGTATTGACCAGGAAGGCGGCTTGGTTGACCGACTGCGCCGCATCATGACACCGATGCCTTCGGCGCGCGTGATTCTCCGGCACGGCGATCTGGCGGCGGCGCGTCAATTGGGAAAAATTACCGGCGAAATCCTGCGGATTCTGGGACTTAATATGAATTTTGCGCCGACGATGGAAATCTTGGGCGAAGACCGCGAGTTGCTTTCAAACGGGCTTTATTCCCGCTCGTTCGGTCGCTCGCCCGGCGAAGTTCTGGGTTACTCGCAGGTTTATCTGCGCGGGCTGCAAAGCGCGGGAATTTTAGGCTGCCTGAAACATTTTCCGGGTATCGGCGCGGGCGAAATTGATTCGCACGAAGAACTGCCGCTGATTGGGTTGACGCACGACGAACTGCTCTCCAGAG
Source organism: Pyrinomonadaceae bacterium (assembly GCA_050996405.1). GTDB lineage: Bacteria > Acidobacteriota > Blastocatellia > Pyrinomonadales > Pyrinomonadaceae > JBPCRW01. Next base: position 23,018 of record JBPCRW010000079.1, read on the forward strand.
ACCTCGCGCCGTATGTCGAATTGTTTTTTCATCGCCAGGACGAAGACGACCGCATTCGCGCCGTCATGGTCAGTCACGGCGGATTTCCGAAAATCGATTTGGAGAATGAGACGGCGGGCGGAAAACTCTCTCCGGCTTCAATCAGCCGCAACATCGTCACCAAACTGCTTCGTGAAGAACTCGGCTTTAAACATCTAGCCTTGACCGACGATTTGGAAATGGGTGCGATTCTAAAACATTATTCGATTGAAGACGCTGCCAAACGAGCCTTCAAAGCCGGTGAAGATATGATTCTGATTTGTTCGAGTCCCGCAGCCGTCCGCAGCGGTTATCGAGCGATGCTCCCGGCATTTCAAAACGGTGAGCTTTCAATCGAGAGACTCGACGAATCTTTAGCCCGCATCGCCGACGTGAAAGCGATTTTAAAACAGCCGCCGGAATTTGACGCGGCTCGTCTAAAAGAACTTTCGACGGAAATTGCCGCGCTTAACGAAAAATTAAATTACAGTTACGGAGGAAGAAATTAATGCATATCCCGCGTCGGATTTTTTTATTTTCAGTCATCATCGGATTATTTTTTGCTTTTGCCTGCCGTACGCGCTCGAATAACGCCGTCGTCGTCGTCACGTCCGACCCTTTTTCCGGTCTGGATACTCTGAGCAACGTCAGCACGGACGCGGCGGCTGACCGTCTGCGGACGCTGATGTATAATTCGCTGGTCAAGAAAAACGACAAATTTGAATACGTCGGCGATTTGGCAAAGGACATTAAAGTTGCCGACGATAATCTGACCGTCACATTCACTCTGCAGGACAATGTGAAATTTCATAACGGCAAGATTCTGACTGCTGCGGACGCGAAATATACGATTGACGCGATGCTCCAATCGGGCGGCTATAAGGGCGGAAGTTTTTTCGATACCGTTAACGGGCAGCGTCAGCCGCACATCGTTTCGATGGACGCGCCCGACGCGAAAACTCTGGTTATCAAAGTCGCGCGCCCGGCTCTCGTCAACCAGCTTTTATCGAATCTGGTGACCGTTCCGATAATTCCCGAAGACACTATCGAACAGCAGAAAACCTCTCCAATCGGGACGGGCGCGTTTAAATTCATACGCTTTGATTCGGTCAATAATCTGGTCGAACTTGCCGCCAATCCCGATTACTGGGAAGGCGCGCCGAAAATTCAAAATCTGGTTGTCAGAACCATTACAGATTCCAACGCCCTGCAAGCCGAACTGCAAGCCGGTCGCGTCGATGTCGTCCCGAACCCTACAAATTTTTCCGCCGAAACTTTTAAACTTTTAGGACAGAATCCGAATCTGCAAGTCGTCCAGACGGATGGCTCAAACGTCCGCTACATCGGTTTTAATGTGCAGAACAAACCCATCGGCGATGTCAAACTGCGGCAGGCAATCGCCTACGCCATCGACCGCGACAAAATCATCAACGATTTATTAGGCGGGCAGGCGAAAATCGCTTATTCGATTCTGCCGGAATCTTCCTGGGCTTACGCGCCCGGCACAAAATATGCTTACGACCCTGCAAAAGCTGAACAGCTTTTACAGGAATCGGGCTACAAAGGCGAAACAATCAAATTTAAAATCGCGGCGGGCAACCAGTCAATCAGCCAGTATTCGCAGATTATTCAAAATAATCTGAAAGCCGTCGGCATTAGCGTCGAAATCGAGCCTCTGGAAAACAACACTCTGCTCGCAGACCTCGCCAAAGGGCAGTTCGAGATGAACACTTCGCAATGGGTCGGCGGCAACCAGGACCCGATTTTTCTGCGCGATTTATTCGACTCGGATTATACGCCCGAAAAGCGTAAAGGCGGACATAATCGCAGCCGTTACAGCAATCCCGAATTCGATAAAGTTGTCGAAGAAGCCGTCAACACGGTTGATAAAGCGAAGGCGAAAGATTTATATGTCAAGGCGCAGGAAATTGCCAGCCGCGATCTGCCGCTGCTCCCGCTCTGGTATCAGTCGAATCTGGTGGTGGCGAGCAGACGCATCGGCAATATTAAAATCAACGCCAGCGGCGATTGGAGTTTTATTAAAGACTTAACCGTTTCCGGTTAAACTTTCGGGAAAATAATTTTGCCTGTCGCTTGACAAAAAATGGTCAATTCGTAAAATTAGAGATTCGGCAAGCGGGAGTAGCTCAGTGGTAGAGCGCGACCTTGCCAAGGTCGAAGTCGCGAGTTCAAGTCTCGTCTCCCGCTCCACAAGTCTAAAGTTTGAGGAATGAAATTTGAAGGATGAGATAAACCTTTTGTTTCATTCCTCAAATTTCATCTTTCAGCCTTTCAGGCAGGCGGCGTAGCCAAGTGGTAAGGCAGAGCTCTGCAAAAGCTTTATTCATCAGTTCGATTCTGATCGCCGCCTCCAATTAATTTCTTTCACATCGAGTATTTACCAGCAACCTAAAACAAACTAATTCCAACTCGAAAAGTCATTATTGTATGTTTATCGTATGTCTTTGCGCTTTAGCTTGAATTTACCTCGGTTTTTTGGCACTGCGGGTTTGCTGCTATGCATTCTTTTTATCGCTTCAAATTTGTGGTTGTCGCTTGGATGAGCGTATCTCAATTACCATTCGTAGGCTTGAATGCCAGAGCGATCGAAGCAGAGGTTAATAAATCGCCGCTTTCAATAAACCTCGCGGCAGATTGTGTGGCGAAACGAATAAATGGCGCAAGTGCCGGAAGTTCACGTTCGGTTATCCGAATCAATTTTGCCGCGAGACAAAGTTCCATAATGCGAATTATTGAACTTCACAACTCTTGAAAAGGAGAAAAACAAAGTTTTTGTCTTTCCAAATTGCGATTCGACAAAAAGTATTTAATCGCTCCTTGATGATTCACACCGGTCTTTGAAAATGAAAGCGTCTTTCGCACAAGTCGTGAAACTCATTGTCTTAAAACACAATTAAAACCTTCAATCAAAGAAGTTTGCCCGCTTTGCTGACCGCGCGCCGTGTGTTGTCCGGCGGGAATTGCCGCCGCATAAGCATTACATCGGTCAGTCATCACAAGCCCCTGTTTCCATACTTCAACCGGAACTTGCCGTCACCAGACGGCAGCACTTTCTTCGCTTCTATCGCCGATATAAACAGCCGCGATTTGATAAGTCGCGCGTTCAATCAATAGCCAAATCCACCGCTTGTTTTCTTTTTTGCCGGCAAATGACCACAGGTGATTCACATTTTACGCGCGAGCTTTGACGAACACGGAATATACTGATTTAGTCTTTGCAATTCTAATCTTCAGAAGATTCAATCTCGGCAAACAATTTTAAATTCGGCTTTGCGCGAATCCGGTTAGCTTCAAAATTTCAAAAAGTGTTAAAGTAATTCTATTCTTCTATGGAATTAACACTTGCCGTCACAGGCGCGTCAGGCACAATCTATGCACGTCAAACGCTGCGGCTTTTGGCGGAAAGCGGAAAGGTCGAGCGGATAAATCTGGTCATGTCCGAAACTGCGGCGACAGTCGCGCAGGTTGAAATGAACGTTAATTTGCGCGATGCGACCGTGCGGAAAATTAACGGGTGGCTCGGACTGGAAAAAGATTCAAAACTGATTCGCCTCTGGCGGCTCGACAATCTGGCGGCGAAACCTTCGTCGGGTTCATACAGGCAAGCCGGAATGATTATCGTGCCGTGTTCGGCGGCGACGCTCGGCGCGATTGCCTGCGGCGCGGGAACAAATTTGATTCACCGCGCGGCGGACGTGACTTTAAAAGAAGGCAGAAAACTCGTTCTTGTGCCGCGCGAAACTCCGCTGAACGCGATTCACCTGGAAAATATGCTGAAACTGGCGCGCGTCGGCGCGACCGTTTTGCCCGCTAGTCCGGCGTTTTATCATCGCCCGAAAACGATTGACGAAATGGTCGAACATCTCTGCTACCGCATTTTAGACCAGTTTGACATTCCGCATTCGCGCAAAACTCAATGGACGGGCGATGAGGTGGATGAGGTGAAGGAAGCGATGAACGCCGAATGATGAACGCTGAATCGTTTTTACTAATCATTCGGCGTTTCCTTCCAGCCTGTTTGATTTTTCTCTGTAGAAATTTATGATGAACAGCACCGAAAGATTTTCAAACCGCGTCGAAAATTACGTTAAATATCGTCCGGGTTATCCGCCGGAAATTTTACGCCTTTTCCGCAATGAAATGAATTTGCAGCCGTCTTCCTTAATTGCCGACATCGGTTCGGGAACGGGAATTTCCGCAAAGATTTTTCTCGAAAACGGAAATCCGGTGTTCGGCGTTGAGCCAAACGAAGCGATGCGAAACGCGGCGGAAAAAATTTTGCGCGGGTTTCCGAATTTTAAGAGCGTCGGCGGAACATCGGAAAATACGACATTAGAAAATAACTCGATTGATTTTGTCGTTTCCGCGCAGGCGTTTCATTGGTTTAATCCGAAACCTTCGCGCGCAGAATTTAAACGCATTTTGAAGGGAAAGGGATTTGTCGCTTTGATGTGGAACGAGCGGCAGTTTGATTCGACCGAATTTCTGTGCGGTTACGAAAAACTTCTGCGCCGGTTTGCGACCGATTACCACGAAGTTCGCCACGAAAATATTTCCAGAGAAATTATCGGCGACTTTTTTCAGACCGATTTTCGACAGGCGACTTTTCAAATGTCGCAAGAGTTCGATTACGCGGGTTTAGAAGGCAGATTGCTTTCGTCTTCTTACACTCCGACGGCGGAGAATTCTCTTTTCGAGCCGATGATTAAAGAGCTAAAACGCCTTTTTACTAAGTATCAAAAAGACGATAAAATACATATTTTCTACGACACGAATATCTATTACGGACAAATTTAAAAGCAACATTTTTATGAAATCAGCTACGGAAACCAGAACAATCACAGTCGCGCATTCGCCCGATTCGGACGATGCATTTATGTTTTACGGCTTGGCGACCAGCAAAATCGACACGGGAAATTTAAAGTTTAAACACACGCTGAAAGACATTCAGATGCTGAACGAAGACGCGCGACGCGGCGTGTATGACGTGACGGCAATCAGTTTTCACGCTTACGCCTACATTTCCGACAAATACGCGCTGCTGCCGCACGGCGCGAGCATCGGCGACAAATACGGTCCGATTCTCGTCTCGCGCGAGCCGCGCAAACCCGAAGAAATTTCAAAAATGAAAATCGCCGTGCCGGGCGAATTGACAAGCGCGTTTCTCGCCCTGCGAATTTATAATCAGGATTTTGAATACAAGGTTGTGCCGTTCGACAAAATTATTGATTCGGTGCAGAAAGGCGAGACGGACGCGGGACTCCTGATTCACGAAGGACAGCTTTTCTACAAACAACTCGGACTCGACAAAATTCTCGATTTGGGCGAGTGGTGGTTTGAAAAAACCGGCTTGCCGCTGCCAATGGGCGGCAACGCCATTCGTCGTGATTTAGGCGGGAATTTAATGCGCGAAGTTTCAAAATTCCTGCGCGAAAGCATTCAATATTCGCTCGACAATCGTGAAGACGCGCTGGCTTACGCGATGCAGTTCGCGCGCGATATGCAGCCGGAACTTGCCGACCGTTTTGTGGCGATGTGGGTCAACGAACTAACGCTCGATTACGGCGAGCGCGGAAAAGAAGGAGTTCGCCGACTGCTCGACGAAGGCTACGAAAAAGGCATTATTCCAAACAAAGTCGAAGTAGAATTTACCGAATAAATTTCAGAACGGTTAAATGCTTTCAAAAAGTTTTTCTGTTTTTCTTTCGATTTAAAGTTTTTCCTGTCGAGAAGATAAAAGATTGTCAACTTTTTTTCTTTCGCCGGCATCTATATTTTATCTTTGCAGCAGAATCACAGGTATGAGAAACAGCAAATTTTTTCTAATTTTTTCATTTATTTTAATTTTTTGCGCCGTGCCGGTTTTCGCGCAGGAAAATCCGATTGTCAAAACCGATTTAAGCCAGGCGGAAATCAACCGCATTGTCAAAAATTTTACGACCAAAGAAGGCGAATTCCGCGAATCTTTGAAAGATTATGTTTTTAACCGGAGCGCGGTCATTCAAACCATTGGCTTCGGCGGGCAGGTATCCGGCGAATATCGCCGCGATTCGTTTATGACGCTCTCGCCCGAAGGCGTTCGATTTGAAAAAATTCTTTTCGCGCCCGTTCCGACGCTGGTCGATTTAAATTTTACGCCGCAGGATTTAGAGGATTTGGGCGGAGTCAATCAGTTCGCGCTCGACCCGTCGGTGGCGAATCTTTATAATTTTAACTACGTCGGCAAACAGAAAATTGACGAGCTTAATTTATACGTTTTCGACGTTTCGCCGAAAATAATTCCCGACCCGAAAAAGACCAAACAGCGATTTTTTACGGGCAGAATCTGGGTTGACGACCGCGATTTGCAAATCGTCAAATCAAAAGGCAAAGCGATTCCCGAAGACAAGAATAATAAATATCCGGTCGTCGAAACGTGGCGCGAAAACGTCGACGGAAAATACTGGTTTCCGTCTTATTCCAGTTCTGACGACGAGCTGGTTTTTGGCAGCGGGCAGGTTGTAAAACTCAGGATGCGCGTCAAATATACCGATTACAAACAAGGTCGGTCGGAAGTCAGAGTTTTGGACGACGATACGGCGGCGCAGCCCGCTCCGACACCGAAAAAACCGTAGTCGCTTGAAAAAATAACTGAAAAAAGGAGAATCAATTTTCGATTCTTCTTTTTTATTCTTTCGCTAATTCTCCGGCGATTTTGCCGCGTGTGTTTTCCAGCAAATTCATCAAATCATTTTCCGACAATCCTTTTGTTTCAATGGCGGGAAGCAAAACCATTTCAATCGTTCCCGGAAAAGCGAGTCCGCTTTTTTTGCCCATCATCGAATCGGTGTTTTTGATGGCGACCGGAACAATCGGCGTATTGGTTTGCATTGCCAGATGAAACGCGCCTTTTTTAAACGGCAAAAGCTCGCCTGGCATCGCGCGCGTGCCTTCGGCAAAAACGCCGAACGAATAATTGTTTTCTAAAACTTCCCTCGCCTTTTTCATTGACCGCAAAGCCAGTTCGGGATTCGTACGGTCAATCGCAATAATGTTGACAAAACTCATTCCCTGACCTAAAACCGGAACTTTCAACAATTCTTTTTTCGCCACTAATTCGATTCTGCGCCCCGTGAAAGCGAACAGCGTCGCTGTGTCGAGATACGAGCGGTGATTCGAGACGAAAATATAATTTTTGCGCGCGTCGAGATTTTCCGAGCCTTTGACTTCGACTTTCGCGCCGCACGCTTTGAGCCAGATTTTCGCGCCCCACAAACACAGAGGATAAAGCCACGCGCGGCGATTGATAGTCCATAAAAAAACCAGCGCGGGCGCGGCAAGGAATAAAAGCAGAAATGCCGCCGCCGTCCAGCCCCACCAGTAGCGAAGTTTGCCGACAAGCAGAGATTTGCTAGACTCTTTGACGGGAAACGTCAATTTCTCGTTTCGTTCAATCGCTTCTAAAGGAAGGTTTTGCATCGTGATTAGTTTAAAATTCAAAGTCCAAAGTCCAAAGTCGATTGTCAAATTTTTTGGTTTTAGTCTTATTTTTTTCTTTGCTGCTTACTGCTCGCTGCTTACCGCTTACTCCCAGATTCCGTCGCCGAAATCAGTTCTTGGTTTTCAGCCGACCGACGATAAAACTATCGCCGATTGGTCGCAGATTGTAAATTATTTTCAAAAACTGGATGCGGCGAGCGACAAAATCAAAGTTCAGGAAATCGGCAGAACGACGCTCGGCAAACCTTTGATTGTCGCTTTTATTTCGTCGGCGGAAAACATCAAAAATCTCGACAAATATAAACAGATAAATCAGAAACTGGCGAATCCGCAGACGATTAAAAATCAGACGGAAGCCGAAAATTTAATCCGGCAAGGCAAGACGATTATTTCGATTTCCTGCTCGATTCATTCGACGGAAATCGTCGCCTCGCAAATGTCTCTGAATCTCGCTTACGAACTCGCAACGGCGACGGATGAAGACACCAAAGAAATTTTACAAAACACGATTTTGATTTTAATTCCGTCGTCAAATCCTGACGGAATTGATATTGTCGCAAACTGGTATCGCAAAACTCTAAACACGAAATCCGAAGGCGCTTCGCCGCCCGAACTTTATCATTATTACGCCGGACACGACGACAACCGCGACTGGTTTATGATGAATTTGAAGGAAACCCAGTCGATTACAAAACTTTTCTGGCAGGAATGGTTTCCCGAAATCGTTTATGACGTTCACCAGCAGGGGCAGACGGCTTCGCGCTTTATCATTCCGCCGTTTTTCGACCCGCCGAATCCGCGTGTCGCGCCATCAATTTTGCGCGAAGTCGGACTTATCGGCTACAAAATGGCGGCGGATTTAGAGGCGGAAAACATTGCCGGAGTTGCGACAAATTCGACTTACGATACCTGGTGGCACGGCGGTTTTCGCTCCGCGCCGTATTTTCATAATTCAATCGGAATTTTATCCGAAGCGGCAAGTGCGAATCTGATGTCGCCCATCACCGTTTCGGTCGAAGATTTGCGAAAAAATCGAGGCGTGCGCGGGCTTTCAAACTTGCTCGAAACTGCAACAAATTATCCGGACCCGTGGCGCGGCGGCGCGTGGCATCCGCGAGATATTGCGCGAATCGAAACGATTGCTTCACGCGGACTTTTAGAAATGGGCGCGAAATTCCGCGAAAGATATTTGCGGAATTTTTACGATTTAGGCAAAGCAAATCTCACAAGAAAAGAAGATGAGCCGCAGGCTTTTGTCGTCACCGCCGGACAGCCAAACGCCGAAACCGTTTCGCGTTTTTTGGAAATTTTGATGTGGCAGGGCATCGAAGTTTATCAAATGACGCGCGAAGGATATTTTGCTATGGACGCTGAAAAACGCGGCGATTTTCACGAAATGCCTTTGGGAAGTTTTTTGATTTTCGTCAATCAGGCGCAGAAAAATAATGTCTTGAGTTTGTTTGAAAAACAGGTTTATCCGAACCGGATTAACGCCAACGGCGAGGCGGAAGTTCCCTACGATGTCGCGGGCTGGACGCTGCCTTTGCAGATGGGCGTTGATTATGATGCGGTTTGGAATATCAAGGACTTGCCGAAATTTCAAAGCACTCTGAAGCGCGTCGAAAATATCAACACGGCGCGAGGCATTTTGAATCTTTTGCCAAATAAAGAATCGTTTGCGAAAATTCCGAATCCTTTGAAAACAAACCCGAAAATCGGATTGTATAAAAGTTTTACGGCTTCGATGGACGAAGGATGGACGCGCTTTGTTTTCGACACTTTTCAGATTCCTTTTACATCCGTTTCCGACGCGGATTTTCGCAGCAATAATTTAAATTACGACACGATAATTTTGCCCGCCGACAGCGAAAATTCAATCGTCAAAGGCTTGAGCGCGGAACGTTATCCGCCGGAATACGCGGGCGGAATTACTGAACAGGGCGTTGAAAATTTGAAGAAATACGTCGAATCGGGCGGGAAATTAATTTGCTTTGACGAAAGCTGCGGAATGATTATCAAACGATTTAATTTGCCGATGAAAAATGTTTTAAGCGGCTTGAAACGCAGCGAATTTTACGACCCGGGTTCGGTTGTAAAATGAGAAGTTGATACGAAAAACGCGCTCGCAAAAGGTTTAAAAGCAGAAACGCCCGCCTATTTTACCAACAGTTCGGCATTTGAAATCGCGGACGACAACAAAGTGAAAACCATCGCCATTTACGCCGCGAAAGATTCGCTCCTTTCGGGCTGGACGGTTGGCGAAAAATATATGGACGGCAAAACCGCGCTTGCCGAAACAAATTACGGCAAAGGAGAAATAATTTTGTTTGCGTTTCGCCCGCAGCATCGAGGGCAATCGTGGGCGACTTTTCCGTTTATTTTTAACGCGCTGGAAAAATAAGGCTGGAGACGAGACCGGGAAATAAACTTGCTAAACCACGTTTTACTTAAAATTTACGGTCACATCAGAAATATTCTGACAATCAAAATTCGTATGAAACTAAGCAAAATCAGAACAATCATTCCCGAAATATCGAACATTCCAACCGGCGGAATCAGACGTTGAAAAGGTAATAAAATCGGGTCTGTCACGCGCCGCGCGAATCCGAGAAAAGTGCTGCGCGAAAAGACAAACCAAGACGAAAGAAAGCGTATAAAAACCAGCAGAATGTAAATGCTCAACGCGGCATAGAGCAGAAAGCCAATGATTCTTTTAATGTCTCCGGTCACCAATCCGGTCGTTAGCCCGTCAATTATAAAAAACGCGCTTCCGATTATTTCCAAACCAAAATATGTAAAAAGCGCGGCGACGAGAATCGTAATCAACGGCGCAAATCGCGGGTCAACGCGAAACCGCGCCAGCAGATTTGCCGCCGGATAAACTATTCGCTCGCTCGATTTTCTTATCTTAAACGCAAACCTGCCGACTGTGCCGAACGGATTCGGGTCGGCATAACTGAAAATCAAGCGAAGCAGCAAAACTCCCGTCAGCAGAGCCAGCGCGATAAGCGCGATAAGTTGAACGTAGCCGTAAATTATTCCGAACATATTTTTATAAATCGTCAATCGTCAATGATAACTCGTAGATATAATTTTGAATTTTGAATTCTCACTTGTCATATTCTCTCGCGCCGAAAATCGCCGTGCCGACTCTGACCAGCGTCGCGCCTTCTTCGATTGCCGCCTCGAAATCGTGGCTCATTCCCATTGAAAGCTCGCCGCGCGGCAAAAATTCGTCGCGCAGTTCGCGCAATTTTTTGAAAAACGGTCGCGCTTTTTCCGAGTCTTCAAAATACGGCGGCAGTGTCATCAAACCGTCTAATTTCAGATGCCGAAAATCAGAACATTTTTCAATCAATCGCGGCAAACTTTTTTCATCGATTCCGGCTTTTGTCATTTCGTGTCCTAAATCGACTTGAATCAAAACCGAAAGTTTTTCGCGCCCGTCTTCAATACAAATACGTTCTAATCTTTCGGCAAGTTCAATCGAATCAAGCGTGTGAATCACATCAAAAAGCTGCGCGGCTCGTCGCGCTTTATTCGATTGCAAATGTCCGATAAGATGCCATTCCAGATTTTCCCGCCCAAGTTCCGCGATTTTCGATTCGGCTTCACGCACTTTATTTTCGCCGAAAATTTTCATTCCCGCTTCAATCGCTTCGCGCAAAACTTCGACCGGATGAGTTTTGCCGACGGCAATTAATTTTATTTCATACGGGTTTCTACCGGCGCGGTTTGCCGCCGCTTCAATTCGTTTTTTTACGTCAGCCAAATTCTCGCGCAAATTATTTTGCATGATTTTAATATAACAAATCCGCGCGCCGTTCTTGAACTTCCCGCGCAAAATTCGTATCATCAATTTTCCTGCTGCGGACGTGGCGGAACTGGTAGACGCGCAGGTCTCAGAAGCCTGTGGGAGCAATCTCGTGGAAGTTCGATTCTTCTCGTCCGCACCAATTTTAGAGATGAAATTTGAGGGATGAGGGATAAAAATTCGTCATCCCTTTCGTTTTCCGATGCGCGAAGAATTTATCAAAGCAGTCAAAAAAAATCAGTCCGATTTTCAGATAAATTTAAGCGATGAAAAAATTTCCGCGCTTGCCGATTATTATAAAACTATCATATCGCGCAATGATTTACTGCATTTGGTCGCTCCGTGCGCGCCTGAAGTTTTTGCCGTCCGCCACGTTTTGGAATCGCTTACGCTTTTGGAATTTTTGCCCGAAAACGCAAAGTTTGCCGATGTCGGCGCGGGTGCGGGTTTGCCTTCGATCCCTTGCCTGATTGTCCGCGAAGATTTGCGCTGCGTTCTGATTGAATCCTCACAAAAGAAAGCAAATTTTCTGCGTGAAACAATTGCCGGATTAAAACTTTTCAACCGCGCCGAAGTAATTGATAAACAGTTTGAAGAAGTCAAAAAACCGTTCGCGGATTTTGTCACTTCGCGCGCGCTCGACAAATTCGCAAAAAAACTTCCGGCACTGGTAAAATGGTCTGGAAAAAGTCGTTTAGCATTTTTTGGCGGCAACAATTTACGCGAAAGCCTGCAAAAATTAAAACTCGATTTTGACGAAAAACTGACTCCTCAATCCGAACAAAGATTTCTATTTATAATCTGAATTTCGACCGTTTCACTAATTGCGACATCGTTTCAATTATGCGACAATGTTTTATATGAAACAGAGAATTAGAAAGTCCCCGAAGATAACCGATGCCGTCGTGCGCGGCGAAAAAACCAATTACGAATTTGAAGTTTTTCCGGTTGAAACCGAGTTTGAGCCGCAATCGGCGGTCTATATATTTTCACGGCGCAAATTGGACAAAACCGGACGCGGGCATCAGAAATTTGTCCGCATCGGGCAAACCGCGTCGCTCGACGGAGATTTTTCCAAATATAAAAAGAAATTCGCGGCGGAACTAAAGGCTAACGTAATTTGCGTTTATATCGAAGAAAATGAAACCGCGCGTTTAAAAATTGAAGAAGAATTGAAAGCGACGCATCTGATTTCCTGTTCAAAAATTTCGGAAAATGAATCGGCTAAAATCGAAACGCCGCAGATTTCCAAAGCAAAATCTGCGGAAAATGTTCAATCGAAAAAACAGGTTTTCAAACAGCCGGAGCCGAAAGAAAAATCTAATAAACCGTTCGTCAAAACCGGATCTAAAAAGTCTAAAAATGAAACTTCGCCGGTTAAAACAAAGTCTAAAAAAGTAAGGAATGAGAATTTGGCGGTTCAGCCAAAATTCAAAAAAGTAAAGAAAGAAAGTTTGCCGGTTAAAACGAAAACTTTAAAACCAAAAATTCAAAAGCCGACTTTGAAAACAAAAAATCAAAAGGAAAAAGTCAAAAACACAGCGGCAAAACAGAAATCTCTGACGCTCAAAAAAATTAAATCGGTGTCGAATGCCGTGAAAAACGCGACGGCAAAAAATAAAGGCTTGAAAAATAATTCTTTGACGCTAAAGAAACAAAAAACACCGCCGAAATTTGTCAAAACGACGGCGACCAAAAAGAAGAATTTGAAAATTAGAGCCAAAGACAATAAGCAAAAACCGGCGTCGGTGAAAAATAAAATTTCTCAACCTGCGGCTAAAAAGACCAAAGCAAACGGTAAGATGCAAGGCGCGGCAAGCCGAAAATTCGCTGCAAAAAAACAAGCCGTGATTAGCCGGAAACCTGTCTCCAAAAAACAAGCGTCGGAGAGCAAAAATCAGTCCGAAAAATCAGTTTCGCGCGAACACCTTGCCTTTTAGACGGTTCAAATTTATAATTAAAGTTTGCGCTTAGTGCGTAATTTCAAACAAAGGGGTGTTAAAAATAATGAAACCGGAAGTTCATCCAAATTATCAGGAAATTAACGTCGTTTGCGCGTGCGGAAATACTTTTAAAACTCGCTCGACGATGAAAGACGATTTGCACGTCGAAATTTGTTCGGATTGCCATCCGTTTTTTACGGGCAAACAAAAACTTGTCGATACGGCTGGTCGCGTTGACCGCTTTAACAAGCGTTACGCCCGCAAATAACGTGAATCTGACGCATATCCGACATTAGCTAAAGATTATTAACGCCGACGCTTTCGCGCCGTTCACTACTGGTGTAAAATTCTTACGCCCGATATGTGAAAGGTGAAAAAAAGTCGGCGTTAATCGTTTATTAAAACCGGCAGTTTGAAAATAAACAAAAAGCAACGGAGCAAACAAAATCCACGTCCATTAAAGCAATGAAAAACAAACATCGAAAAATCAGTTTTCTACAACTTTTTCTGGGAATGCAAAAGGATTTAATCGTCGGCGGTCAAGCCGTGATGGAAGGCGTGATGATGCGAACGCCGTCGGCTTATGCGATTGCGTGCCGCAAAAAAGACGGCTCGATTATTCACACGGCGGAAGTTTTGCCTAAATGGAGCGACAAACATAAATGGTTGAATCTGCCGGTTTTGCGCGGCGGAGCGACATTGATTCAATCAATGGCTTTGGGCGTAAAGGCTCTGAATTTTTCGGCAAGCGTCGCGCACGACGATATGGAAACCGAAGCGGAAAGAGTAAAATCTGCCGAAATAAGTTTTCAAGCAGTTTTAGCCGACGGAACGACAGACGAAAATTTTACGAAATCTCCGGCTAAAGTTATGATGCCCGAAAAATCGAACTCGAAAAAATCAGCGCAGGCGGCGGGTGCGGTTGGCTCGATTGCCTTCGCGCTATTTTTCAACGTTCTGCTTTTTATCGTCGCGCCGCTGGTTTTAACAAACTTTTTATTTATTGCGCTCGGCTGGGCTTCGTCACCCGCGATTTTGGCGGATGCGTCCGTCTGGCAAACTTTCAAGTCGTATATCTGGGAAATAAAACCCGATTCGTGGCTCGCTTTTAACCTGATTGACGGGCTTATCCGAATGGCGTTTTTCGTCGTAATGATTTTCACGATGTCGTATTTAAAAGACATCCGGCGCATTTTTGAATATCACGGCGCGGAACATAAAACCGTCTTTACGTGGGAAAAAGATTTGGATTTAACGGTTAAAAACGCCAAATCGCAGCGGCGACAGCATCCGCGCTGCGGCACTTCGTTTTTAATGGTTGTCATGCTGGTTGCCATCGTTCTTTTCTCGGTAATAAAATTCGACGCGCTGTGGCTGAATCTGCTCGTGCGAATTATTTTGATGCCGCTGGTCGCAGGACTTTCGTATGAAATTATACGCTACGCGGCGAAAAAAGAATCGAGCGTTGTTTTCAAAATTATAACTCTGCCCGGATTATGGCTGCAAAATTTGACGACGCAAGAACCCGACGGCGAACAACTTGAAGTGGCAATTGCGGCATTGAAAGAGTCTCTGAAACTTGAACCGATTGACACGGAAGAAGTTCCCGCGTCCAGTCGTGAATTGGAAGTTGTCGTCTGATTTCCTTGAGATAAAATTATGAGCGCAGTTTTAGAAGAAACTCAAAACAGACTGATAACCGCCGATGAGCTTTTGTTTATGCCGAATGCCAAACACGGTTGCGAACTCGCGCGCGGAAAACTGAAAAAATATAGGCAGGGCGGAAACTTACACGGAATCATCGCGCTGCAGATTGGTCGAATCATCGGAAATTTTGTTGACGAGAACAATTTGGGTATCGTAGTTGCTGCCGAAACGGGGTTTATTATTTTTCATAATCCTGATACGGTTCGCGCTCATGGTGCGGCTTTTATCGGAACAGAGAAACTCGCTAAATACGGCGTGACGGAAAAGTTTTTTCCCGATGCACCGGATTTGGCAGTCGAAGTAGTTTCGCCGAATGACCGCAAAAAAGACATTGCGGAAAAAGTCAAAGATTACCTATCGGCTGGCGTTGGTTTAGTTTGGATAATTTATCCGCAAAATAAAATTGTCGCGGTTCACCGGCAAAACAATATCACCGATATTCTACGCGAAACCGATGAACTGGACGGCGAGGATATTTTGCCGAATTTTCATTGTCCGCTCGAAAAAATATTGGGTAAGTTGCCGAAAAATCAAAAATAAATGTTGGAAAAACTCGAACAAATCGAAAAAAATTACGAAGACCTGACCGCGCAGGTTTCGTCGCCCGAAATTATGTCGGATATGTCGGTTTATGCCAAAACGATGAAGCAGCATCGCAGTTTGAGCGAAATCGTCGAAAAATATCGTGAAGTCAAAAAGACGCGCGAAGATTTGACGGGGGCGAAAGAAATTCTCGAAATGTCCGACGACGACGAAATGCGCCAGATGGCTGAAAGCGAAATTGCCGAACTGGAAACAAATTTGGCAAAAGGCGAAGAAGATTTAAAAGTTTTGCTGTTGCCGAAAGACCCGAAAGATGAAAAAAACGTCGTTTTAGAAATTCGCGCCGGAACGGGCGGCGATGAAGCGACGCTTTTCGCGGCGGAAATTTTGCGGATGTATGCGCGTTACGCCGAGCGTCAGGGCTGGAAAATGGAGATTATGGAAACTTCCGACACGGGCGTTGGCGGAATCAAAGACGCGACGGCGATTATCGAAGGCGACAAAGTTTATTCAAAAATGCGTTACGAATCGGGCGTTCACCGCGTTCAGCGCGTTCCCGCAACCGAAACCGCCGGACGCATTCACACTTCGGCAATCACGGTCGCCGTCTTGCCCGAAGCCGAAGAAGTTGACGTGCAGATAAATCAAAACGATTTGCGGATTGATACTTTCTGCTCGTCCGGTCCCGGCGGTCAATCGGTCAACACGACTTATTCCGCCGTGCGTTTGACGCATCTTCCGACGGGCGTAGTCGTTTCGATGCAGGACGAAAAATCGCAAATCAAAAACCGTGAAAAAGCAATGCGCGTTTTGCGCGCGCGATTGCAGGAACTCGAAGAACAAAAAGTTCACGACGCGCAAAGTGCCGAGCGTAAATCACAGGTTGGCAGCGGCGACCGTTCGGAAAAAATCCGCACTTACAATTTTAAGGAAAACCGCGTCACAGACCATCGCATCGGCTTAACGGTTCACCAGCTTGATTTAGTAATGCAGGGCGCGTTAGATGAATTTATTGACGCTTTAACCACGCATTATCAAACCGAAAAATTACAAGCCGAAGCGGTTGCCGCGTAAGAAAATAAATGTAGATGGAAATTACGCGGCTATATCTGGTCAGGCACGGGCAATCTGCTAAAAATGCCGAACGGCGTTTCGGCGGACACAGCCCGACACCGCTCTCCGAACTCGGACAACGACAAGCCGAATTAACCGCCCGCGCGCTCTCAAAAGAAAAAATTTCGGTGATTTATTCGAGCGATTTGCTGCGGGCGATTGAAACCGCCGAGCCGCTGGCAAATCTTTTAAACCTGGAAATTAACGCCACGCCCGCTTTCCGCGAGCGTCACGTCGGCGTTTTAGAAGGCTTAACTTTTGACGAAGCGCGCAAGCAGTTTCCGAAAGATTATTACGCGCTGGTCAACCGGAAAATTTCTCATGTGATTAGTGAAGGCGAAAGTTATTCGCAACTGCTCAGGCGCGCAATCAATTTTCTGCACGAAATCTTCAGAGAAAATCAGGGCAAACGCATCGTCGTTTTCTCACACACCGGAACGATTTGTTTTTTGACGCTTTACTTGCTCGGCGCGATAAATCGAAGGACGAAATTCACGCCATGGCTTGTGACATCCAATTGCGGCATCAATCGTTTTGAATTTCGCGGGCGAAAAAACCTGCGTGTTCTCGCCGTCAACGACACCCGTCATCTCACACAGATTACCGGCAACGATTCTTTTGCCGCGTGGTAATTTCAAGAATTTAACTTTGCGAAAATCGCTTTTGCCGCCGTCGCGCCCATTCCGACCGCGCCGCTGATGGTCGGCGCGAGCGGATTTGCCGCGTCGCCAATCGCAAAAATATCTTTCGCGCTCGTTTCGCAAACGTCGTTTATTTTGACATAACCGTTTTTGTCCAAATCAATTTTTCCGCGACAAATTTCCGTGTTCGGCTCGACTCCGATACGCAGCAAAACGGCTTCGACCGGCAGAGTAAAAATCTCACTTGTCTTTAAATTTTTTAATTCGAGCGATTCGAGTTTTTCGTTGCCGTTAAACTTTGTGACAATCGTTTCGGTCAGAATTTTTATTTTTTTATTCGTCTTTACTTTGTCCAAAAATTTCGCCCGCGCGCGGAAATTTTCGCGGCGATGAATCAACGTTACTTCCAAAGCCGTCTCTGCCAGAATCAAAGCGTTTTCCAGAGCCGCGTCGCCGCCGCCGACAATCGCCGCGCTTTTATTTTTTACCGATTTCGCGTCGCGTTTTCCAGATTCTATGATGCCTCGATTTTGAAATTTTTCCTCGTCTTCCGCGCCGATTTTTCGGCGGCGAACGCCGGTTGCGATGATTAAAAATCGCCATTCAATTTTTTCGCCCGTTTCTAAAACGACATACTTTTTTTTAATATCAACTCTTACAACTTTGCTTTTTGAATGAATCGTAACTTTTCTGGATTTAATTTGTTTGAGAAAATTTTTTTGCAGTTCCCGTCCGTTTTTCGCGCCCGCGCCGAGATGGTTTTTTATCGGATTAAAAACGCGCCGAAGCTGCCCGCCCGGTTCTTCATTTTCTTCCAGCAGCAAAGTTTTCAAACCTAGTTCGTCGCACCACAACGCCGCAGACATTCCACCCGCGCCCCCGCCGATAATAATCACGTCAAACGATTTAAAATTGTCGTGAACCGTTTTCGGAACAACTTTTTTTCGATTAGTTTTGCCTGATTGTGAACGATGTTTTTCCATTGCTAAAAATATTCTTTTCGCGGCATATTTCTTTTGTCTGACTGTCGATTGAAATCTTTTTGATTGAATTGCAGGCTGCCCGCCGAATCAATTTTGACACTTATTTTTTTTGCGCTCAACTCTTTCCAAAACCTTTGGCTCAAAGCCAAATTTATCATTTTTTGTCAACAAAAACTTCCGTTTTTTGTCACCCGTCCAATTTTTTTAAGCAGTTTTTATTTCCGAATTAAGCAAAAGCCTTTCATTAAGCCGAAAAACCTCGTTCAATCATCGTCTGAATTTTTTCCAATTTGGCATCAGTCTTGCTTTGAGAGAATCTGATTCAGTCATTTTCGCTCGAAATTTTCTGAATCAGATTACATAATTTATTTCATAGCGCAAAGCACTTTTCGATAGATATTAAAGAAATGAAACTTGAGATTGAACTCGCGCCGCAAATTTTTTTCAATCAAAATCAATCGCCGGAGAAAAATTCTGCGGAAGAAATTACGGCAATGCTCGACAGCGGTATTCAAGCGGCAAAGAACGGCAATCGCGCCGCAGCCCGCAAACAACTTCTGCGTGTGACCGAAATAGAATCTGAAAATGAAACCGCATGGTTATGGCTGGCTTCAATCAGCGAATATCCGGAAGAACTGCTGGCATTTTTGCGGCGCGTTCTGGAAATCAATCCGCGCAGCGAACGCGCCCTCGAATGGTCGGCGGCAACCAAATCTCTGCTCGCCGATAATTTCGTTCAGCGCGGCATCGACGCGCGGCAGGAAAACCGTCTGGAATCTGCCTGCCGGTGTTTTCTGCAAGCAGTTGCCAATGATTCTCAAAATGAAACCGCCCGCCTCGAATTAGCTTTTCTTGCCGAAACGCCGGAAGAAAAAATCGCTTATCTGGAGCAGGTTTTAAACATCAATCCCGCCAATGAAACCGCCCTGTCCGCGCTTGAATCGGTCAAACAGGAAGCGTTGCAGTCGCTTTTGAAAAACGCAAATTCAGCGGCAATTTCCGGCGAGCGAGAAATTGCCCTGCAACTGCTCGAAGAAGCCGAGCAGAGCGCGCCGGACATCGAAGAAATATGGATGTTAAGAGCATATCTTGCCGACAAATCGCAGGAAAAAATCGAATGTTATGAAAAAGTTTTGCAGCTAAATCCCGCCAACGAAGCCGCGCAAGCCGGACTATTTTCAATTCAGGCGGCTATTGAAAAAATCGACGGACAAAAATCTTTTGCCGAAGCTCTCAAAGACGCTTTTGAGGCTCAAGATTTTTCAAACGGTGACGCTCAATCCGAAGGATTTTCGGAAACTAATCCGGCGGAACAGCCCGCCGCCGTCGAAGAACAGGCAGAAAATTTTTCCGAGCCGGATGATTTTACGGGCGTTGAGATTTCGGAGAGTTCAGACGAGACGAATTTTGCCGAACATTACGAAATAGACGCGGACAATCTCGAATTTGACGAAGAATTTCCGACAGGCGAAAATGTTCTTTTCGTCTCCGCTGGCGATGAAGAAATGATTTTCGATGCCGACGAAGAAACGGTTTTTGAAATGAATGATTCCGCGCCGCAAAAAAACGTCGAAACGGATGTTTTTTTGCAGACAGAATCGAATGAATCTGAAAATAAAGTTTTTGACGACGCGCAGCTTTGCGCGGCAGAAACTAAAATCGCGGAAACTCCGGCTGTCAGTCCGCTAGAATCTCATTCGGGCATTTTATTAAAGCAATCCGTCAAACCTTTCGCCTGTCCTTTTTGTTACGCGACGAACGAGCCGCAGGCGATAATCTGCAATTCCTGCCGGACAATGCTTTCGCTTGCCGATTTGGAAATGCTGCTGGCTTATCAAGCGGCGCATTTGGAAGTTTTACATTCCGCGATTGAAAATATGGAGACGGCGCGAGCGGGGCGCGAGCTTAGTGTGGAAGAACTGTCGCACTTGGCGATTGCTTATCTCAACGCCAAAAATTTACGAGCCGGTTTGACTTGTTTGCAGGAAGCCGCGCGGCAAAATCCGAACGACATCGGGCTGATTTCAAAGATTAATTTTCTGGCGATTCGCCTGGCGGAAATCGAAGAACAGAACAGCAAATCCGCCAAAAACCAGATTAGAAAATGCACGATTATGATTGTTGACGACAATCCGACGATTAGAAAATTGGTTTCCGGCAAGCTCGAAAAATGCGGGCATACCGTCATTCCGGCAATTGACGGGCGCGACGCGCTGACGAAAATAAATGAAGCCGCGCCGGATTTAATTTTGCTCGATATTGCGATGCCGGAAATGGACGGTTATCAAGTTTGCCAGATTATTCGCAGCAGCGAAGAAACCAAAGACGTGCCGGTTTTGCTGATTTCCGGCAAAGACGGAGTTTTCGACGAATCACGCGGTCAAACGGTCGGCTCAAACGGATTTATCGCAAAACCTTTCGGACCGGAAACGCTGATGCGAACTATCGAAAATTATTTAATATAGTTGTAATTTTATCCCGAATCAATTAACTTCGATAGATTTACTTCGTCGTGTCAATTTCAGCATATTCGAGTTTGAGTAGATTATTCTGCCGTTTGAACAGCCAACTATGATGGTTCGGGTCTTTGCCCGCCGCTTTGTTTTTGCTTGCAGAGGCGTAGCTGTAACTTTTAACCAGGCGATTGCCGGCTCTTTCGTCGGGGGTCGGAATAATCGTTAAATCGAAAATGACCTCGTTCGTATTAATATCCGGCACAGTCAAACGCACAATTTTCTGCACTTCTGCCGGAAGTTTCTCAAACGGCATATCGTAATCCGTAATTTGACTTATTTGCGCGTTGTTGCCTGATTTCGCATTACTTCTCTCCTTCGCATCAACGGGTTTCGCTGTATCGAAACACAACTCCTGCGGAATGTTCGCTCCCTTCGGCAGACCGGCGACGCGCTTCTGCGAACATTCTGAAAGCGTCTGCTCGGCTGGCTCGATCACTATTGTCTGTGCAATATTTTTGCTGCCCGCATTAACCGGCAATTTAACGGGAACGGACTGCGAAGCCGTGTGCGCGCAAGCCGTCAGGACAATTCCGAATAAACTTAAAATCAGTTTAGCCATTATATCTTGCTCCAGTTATTCGCATACCAGCGCGCACGCGCAAGCGTGTCGTTAGCATAATCTTTTCCAGTTGTATAGGCATCGTTTTCAGGATAATAAAAACCCTTGCGACCACCGTTATATTTGCTTAGAGCCGTTGCAAACTGCTCGGATGCAGCAAGTTTCGGGTAAGAAGTTCCCGCATTATCGAGCTTATTCATAAATGTTTTGACACCCCATTCGAGCCAGCGTTCTTCGTATGGATTCAATTTAATCTTGCCGAGCGAGCGATTTAGTTCGGTAGTAACGGCGGAAAACGGCGCGGCAATACGGTCAAGCTGCAGCACGCCAAAGCCGTGATATGTTGGATGTTTCTCACCTCTTGAGGTTCTTGTGCCGTAATCGCCCCAACCCCAATAAATACTTGTCGGTTTAATTAAGGTAGTTCCCATATTGCTTTCGCGGCTGGCAATTCCGGCGAGCAAAGCGGGCGCAATAGAATAGGTAATTCCGAGTTTTTCAAAATTCGCTTTTAAATTATAATCGTTGATAAACTTAGAATGCAGTTCAGCCGCCTTTTCCGATGCGGGAACTCCTTTGAGTTTGGGAACGATTCGCGTTTTCGCGCCTGTCGGCTGTGATTTTAAGCCTTCGACAACATCGAGAAATTTTTGATTTAACTCCTCAACCGTCATATTGTTTTCCTCACTTTGAGCTAGACAATATGCCCGACGAGAATTTTTGTCAACTATTAAATATTCAATCGAAAACTCCTGTTATACAAACCGCCGAATTATTTTTTCGGCGGTTTGCTCGGACGAATTTCGATTTTGCTCGGCAAAGCGCGTTGATTGAAATTCAGTAAATCAACGACGACCTGCGCGATGTCTTCGGGCTGGATTTGCCACAATTGGTCTTGCGAAGGCGTGTCGCCGCCGAAATAAGTATTGACCGAACCGGGGCAAATTGTCGTCACTTTAATATTGTCGTCGCGGACTTCTTGCATCAACGCTTCGGTAAAACCGTTGACGGCGAATTTAGAAGCATTATATGCCGCCATTTTCGGATGCGCGTTTTGTCCGGCGAGGCTCGAAATGTTAATAATGTAGCCGCCTTTACGCCGTTTCATCAGCGGAATCGTGTGATGACAAGTATAGAAAACGCCGAACAGATTTGTCTGCAGAGTCTGCTCGAATTCTTCCGCAGACATTTTCTCAACCGTTTTGCCGATAATTCCAATTCCCGCGTTATTGACCAGAATATCAACACCGCCGAAAATCCGAATGCATTCGTCGAGCATCATTTTAACCTGCGCTTCGCTTCGCACGTCGCAAACTTCGCCTTCGACTTCGCCAAGCGCGGAAAGCTGTTCGAGCGCGCGTTTGAGTTCAAATTTGTTACGCGCGCAAATAAAAACTTTCGCGTCTTCTTTTAATAAACGTTCGGCAATCGCCCGCCCGATTCCTTTTGTGCCGCCGGTCACGACGGCTATTTTTTCTTTCATTTTCACCCTTGATAATTTGAAGATTTGTTGTCTTTATTCTTTTTCGGAACAATAAGTTTCGGAGAATCTTTGCGGTCTAATTCCGTCCACAGCAGCGTTAAGCTCCCGTCCGCGTCTTTGCGAACCAAGCGAAAAACTACGATAATATCTTCCCGCGCATCGCCGTCGAGTAAATTGAAAAGTCGTCCTCGAAACGGAACATAATACGCGCCGTGATAGGCGATGACACGCAAAGCGTAAGTCGTATTTTCAATCGCCTGCCAGCTATTTCTGTAAATATAATCTCCGAGTTTGATGCCGTTCGTAATTTTTTTGAATTGAACCGTCGCATCACGACTTTGCGGTTCGGGCTGATACTGAGCCAAAAGACGCACCTCATTATTCGCCAGCGAAATTCTTTCAAGCGGAACGTCGCCCAAAGCCGTGATGATTCCCTGCGAGAGAAGCGGGTCGCTGATAAAAAATCCGTCTTTGTAACGAATATCCGCCAAAGATTCGCTGATATATTTTTTTCGGCGGAACGAATAAAAACCGCTGTTCGGAATCCATTTCAGACACTCCGCATCAGCGCGGACAACTCCCGAATTTTCTTCGCATCCGGCATCTGGGAAAAGTTTTATCAATCCGGCATTCGACTGTTTGAGAAAATCGGCATAAACCGCCGAATCTTGATTGTCCGGTTTTAGCAACCCCTTTTGTTCCTTAGTTAGTTTAGCCGTTTGCAAAGGACTGATATTTTTAATTTCACTTGTCGGTTTGATGCTAACTCGCGACGACTCCGAAATTCTCCTCAGCTCCTCAAACCGCCCATCTTGTTCCGCACGGCTTTGCATTTCCCTCTGCCTTTGAATTTCCTCTTGTCTTTGATTTTCTGCTTGCTGTCGAGCGTCCGCGGCAGTTTGCCCATAAACATTGGATAAAAAGAAACTTGAAGCGATGAAAGTTGATAAGATAATTAATTTTCTCATAGTTCCCCTCTGGTTTTGATATGCGGAAACTAATTGACAGGTTTTACAATTTTTTCCGCAGAATTTCGTTGACGATTTTCGGGTTTGCTTTGCCGCTCGACGCTTTCATCGTTTGACCGACGAAAAAGCCGAAAAGTTTTTCGTTGCCGCCGCGATATGCGTTCACTTGATTTTGATTCTTTTCGATAATTTCGTCAACGATTTTTTCGATTGCAAATGCATCGGAAATTTGCTCGAAACCTTTTTCGGAAATTACTTTGTCGGCGGTTTTTCCGCTTGCGAACATTTCCGTTAAAACTTCTTTTGCTTGATTATTGTTGATTTTTCCCGCGTCCAAAGTTCTAATAAGTTCGGCTAAATTTTCGGCAGAAACGGACGAATCTTTGGCGGATTTTCCGGCGTTGTTCAGTTCGCGCAAAAGTTCCGACAAAATAAAATTTGCAGACGCGCGCGGATTACCCGACCGTTTAGCCGTCGTTTCGTAAAACTCCGCCAAATCTTTTTCCGACACGAGATGCGAAGCGTCGGCGTAGGAAAGTTCGTAATCTTTCATAAACCTGTCGCGCATCGCATCGGGCAATTCGGGCATTTCCGTTTTTATTTTTTCGATAAATTCACTTGAAACGACGAGCGGCTGCAAATCCGGTTCGGGAAAATAGCGATAATCGTGCGCGTCTTCTTTGGAACGCATCACACGCGTTTGATTATTTTTTTCATCCCACAACCGCGTTTCCTGATTGACGGGTTCGCCTTTTTCGTGCGCTTCAATTTGACGTTCAATCTCAAACCCAATCGCCTTTTGCATAAACCGCACGGAGTTTAAATTTTTTAATTCGACTTTATTTCTAAACTTCTCCTCGCCGATTTTGCGGACGGAAACATTCGCTTCGCAGCGCAAATTTCCCTTTTCCATATCGGCATCCGACGCGCCGACCCATTGCAAAACTCTGCGGACGTGGTTGACGTAATCATACGCCTGCCACGAACTTCTAAAATCCGGCGCGGTGACGATTTCGCCCAAAGGAGTTCCGGCGCGGTTCAAATCGATGTAGGAATATTTATCCGTTTCAGGCAAACCTTCGTGAACATTTTTGCCCGCGTCTTCTTCGAGATGCATTCGCTCGATGCGAATCGTCATTGGCTTAAATTCGACGGCGCGTCCCGTTTCATCACGTTCGGCGGTCATAATCACGAGTTCGCCGTTTGACGAAAACGGTTTGTCATACTGCGAAATCTGATAACCTTTCGGCAAGTCTGGATAAAAATAGTTCTTGCGCGAAAAAATCGAAGTTTCGTTGATATTTAAACCCAAAGCGAGCGCGGCGCGTCCGCCCAAATCAATCACTCTTTCATTTAAAACCGGCAGCGCGCCCGGCAATCCCAAACAAACCGGACAAGTATTCGCGTTCGGCTCGTCGCCGAAATTCGCCGCGCACGCGCAGAAAATTTTCGTCTCCGTCGCCAGCTGCGCGTGGATTTCCATTCCGATAATCGCTTCCCAACCGGTTTTCATATTTTTTGAAATAAAGGCATTATATCCTGATTTGCGTTCATCACCGAAATACAATTTTTCGGCAAATTCGATTTTCGCTGAACAATTCGCGTATTATCAATTTTTTCAATCGGTTCGGGAACAAGATAATGTTTGGCTAATTCAGCCCAATCTTTATCTCGAATCGTAGCTGCTTCGTTCAAATGAAAGCTCAACCAAACATCTCCGATTTTTGAATTTGCTTCCTCTTGAGTGAGTTTATTTTCGGCAATTTCCGCATACGTTTTATCAAATTCAAAACCGATGTAATTTCTTCCCAATCGTTTTGCCGCCAAAGCTGTTGTTCCCGTTCCCGAAAATGGGTCAAGCACAATGTCGTTTTCATCCGTTGACATCAAAATTATTCTTTCAAGAAGATGAATCGGTAATTGGCACGGATGCTCATCGCGGTATTTGTTATGTTTGACGCGGTGAATGTCCGTCCAAACATCTGAAACCAGCGAACCGAACGGATGAAGCATAAATTTTTTTCCGCCGTAGTCTTTGTGCAAATAGCCGCACTTACGACAGCGTTTGTGAGGGTAACGAAGTTCATAAAATTTATTTGCCCGCGCATTTTTGGCGTAAAACAAAATGCCGTAATGATTCGGTTGCAGAGATTTTCCCATCGGCGCGGTCGGCGCGTCCCACGAAATCCAATGCTTAAAATCTGCTTGTTGGTTGAGAAAACCGGCGTAATACGTCAGCCATTTCGGAATGTTGTGAACAAAAATCGAGCCGCTCGGTTTGGTTACGCGAACCATTTCGGCAATCCATTTTTCGCACCAATTTAAATAATCTTGAAGCGCGAGGCTGTCTTTTGTGCTGGTATATTTTTTTTTCAAATTAAACGGTGGGTCGGCGAAAGTTACATCAATGCTCTCGTCGGGAATATCC
>JBPCRW010000126.1:0-5789 GCA_050996405.1 Pyrinomonadaceae bacterium
GTTCGAAGTTTTCTACTCCGACCTTTCGATGTGAGGGAACTGGACACGGTTCGTTTCCTTCGAAAAAAAAAAAACGGTTAGACCCGCGTCGGACCGCAAGGGTATTTGACCAAGAGGAGAAGAAAAATTTATTGATTGACGAGCCGCATCCGACCGTCTGGCAATTTTATCGTCAAAGGATTACGCTCGTAAGTCGTCAAAGGCGCGGATTCTTTCTTTTCGAGTTTCGCAACCTGCGTGGATGAAACTTTAACCGCTTTAACGGCGTTCGGATTTCTGATTGAATTGTAACGCTCTGAAATGCGGCGGACATATTCCTGCGTTTCCGAATACGGCGGAATTTGATTTCCGTATTTCATCACCGCGCCTTCGCCCGCGTTGTAACCGGCGAGCGCGAGATTTACATCGTTACCGAAAGTGTCCATCAGCCAGCGCATATATTTTACGCCGCCTTCGATGTTCTGCTTCGGATTGTAAATATCCGTCACGCCGAAACGAATCGCCGTTCCGGGCATCAACTGCATCAGCCCGCGCGCGCCTTTGTAAGATGTCGCTTTGATTTTGAAAGTAGATTCCTGGTGCATCTGCGAATAAATTAGCAGCGGGTCGATGCCGTTGCGAACGCACGAATCCACGATATAAGAATCAACCACCGCATCGCCGGTCGTAAAACTGTCCAGCGAAGTTCCCAGCGACATCATCAGTTTCGTTTTCGGAAGCTGAGAGATTTTTAAACCGGTGGTATTTTGATTGCTCGCCCTGACCTGCGCGGTTTTCTTGACCAATTTTTTATCCGCCGCGTTTATTTGAGGTTTTGGAACGGCAGGCGTAAACACCTGAACGCCGCGAGTCGTGTCGAAATTATCAAAAACGCGCACCCGCGTTTGCGCGAAAGAAGACGTGCAAAGCAGACAGTTAAACGCGGCGAAAATTAGAATTTTCTTCATTGGATTCTTTAGGTTAAATTTTTATTGAAAACTTTTTAGGTCGCCTTCCGCCTTTCCGTCAAGGAAAAAATACTCGCCCGAAAAACACACTTCGGACATAAACGGTCGTTGATTCCCGGTCTCAAACCGCTTTCGACACCCGACATTCAAGCGTCTCTATTTAAAAGAAACTCGGAAAACTTTATAAATTCCAAAAAATTAAAAGAAATTTTTTATCTGCCAAAAAGTTTTAACAAACGGCGAGTGAAATACATTTTCGGCTGCATAAAATTTTACACAGCCAAAAAAATTTTCTTCGCGCTACAATCTTTTGCCGAGATTGTTTATCTTTAAAGTTGATGCTTTATCTGTCGCAAATTATCGGTCGCCCGATTACGGATGTCGAAGGCGAAAAAATCGCCGCGATACGCGATGTGGTCGTGCATTACGGGGCGGAAGATTATCCGCCCGTCAGCGGAATTATGGCGCGTTACGGGCGACGAAATTTTTTTATTCCGCGCAGTAATATCGCCGCGTTGAATGAAACGGGCGCGCGGCTCAATGTTGATGTTTTAAATTTAAATCCGTTCACGCGCCGCGCCGGAGAGGTTTTGCTGGCGAAAGATGTGTTGGATAAACAACTAATTGACGTTGACGGCAAGCGCGTCGTGCGCGTCAACGATGTGCAGATTATCGAAGTCGGCGATGAATGGCGCGTGACCGGCGCGGATGTCAGTTTGCAGGGTTTTCTGCGCCGTCTGATGCCCGCCGGATTTTACGCTAATCGTTTGGTCGAAGTGATTGACTGGGCGGATGTCGGCTATCTGGCGACTGATACGGTTGCCGCCGCCGTCCAGTTAAAGTCTTCCAAAGATAAACTTTCGCGGCTTCATCCGGTTGAAATCGCACAGCTCGCCGAATCGCTTTCGCCGATTCACCGCACGGAAATCGTCGAATCGCTTGACGACGAAATCGCCGCCGATACGCTCGAAGAAATGTCCACCGAAGCGCAGGCGCAAATCCTGGAAGAAATGGACGGCGAACGCGCCGCCGATATTCTCGAAGAAATGTCGCCGGATGACGCGGTTGACGTTTTGGGCGAGATGAACGAGGAAAAAGCGCAGCAGCTTTTCGACCTGATGGAAGACGACGAACGGGCGGATGTGGCGGAACTAATGCCTTTCAAGAGCGACACGGCGGGCGGTTTGATGACCACCGAATTCGTCACTTTTCCAAAATCGCTGACGGTTTCGCAGGCGATTGCCAGATTGCGCGAAATGGCGGAAACGCCGAATATGATTTATTACCTCTACGTCGTCGAGAAAGAAAGTTCGTGGAAAATCTGCGGCGTTATCTCTTTACGAAGCCTGATTTTAGCCGACCCGACCTTGCCGCTTTCCGAAGTAATGCGCGACCAGTTTCAATTCGCGCACCCGTCGGATTCGGCGGAAGAAGCAGCACAGAAAATTTCCGAATACAATCTTTTGGCGTTGCCGGTGATTGACGATTTAGGCGAGATTGCCGGAATCGTGACGGTTGACGACGCGATGGAAATTCTGCTGCCGAAAAATTTTGAAAGACGTTTGCCGAGACTTTTCGGTTAAAACGATTTCGGAAATTAGCAGTGAACTGAAAGTAATGCTGAAAGGAATTTTGCGGTCGGAAGCGTAGAAAATAAAAGAAGTATGAATTTTATCCTGGCGAACCTGGCGGAAATATGTGTCCCGCCAGGTTCGACGGGGAAAACACATGACAAGTTTCATTTGATGAGTAACAATGGGTTTCAATCAATATCACGAACCGGCAAACGAATTGTCGGAAGAAACGCGAACGTTCGCGCGGATGATTGCTTCGCTCGCCGAAGAAACCGATGCGATTAACTGGTATGAGCAGCGGATTTCCGTCGAGAAAGACGCTGTTGCCAAAGCCATTATGCAGAACGCGCTAAAGGAAGAATTCAAGCATTTCGGAATGGATTTGGAATTTCTCCTGCGGCGCAACTCCGAGTGGCGCGCTATCTTGCAGGAAATTCTTTTCAAAGACGGCGACATCGTGCGGCACGGCGAAAAGGCGGAAGACGATGCTGGCTGATAACGGAATTCAGCAGAGAATTAAAAATAATACTAAACAAAAATTTTATCGCCTTTGGCGCGACGGCGATTTTGCGTCTTTACGGTAAAAGCATTGATTTTAAAACACTATCCGAAAATTAACGGATTTCAAAAACCAAATTGTCAGTTCGCGCATCTAAAATCCTGAAGATAAGAATTTCGTTCAAAAACTTTTGCCGAACCCGGCACGCCAGAAACAATGATTTATTTGCTTTGGATTTTGTAAAAATAATAAGGAGTTTTGTAAAAATGAAACGAATCAGTATTTTATTTGCATTAATTTTTGCCACCGCCGCCACCGCCGCTTCGCTTTCCAAAACGCGGGCTGACGGAAAAATCTCGGTCGGCGCGATTGTGGAAAATTTTTCTTTGCCCGACGTTGACGGAGAAGCGCGGTCGCTCAATGATTTAAAGGGTGAAAAGGGAACGGCGATCATTTTTCTCTCGGCGCAGTGTCCGGTTGTCAAAGGCTATAATGAGCGCATCAATCAAATCGCCGACGATTATAAATCGAAAGGAATAAATTTTATCGGCATCAATTCCAACGCGAGCGAATCACTCGATTGGGTAAAATCGAATGCGGTTGAAGTCGGTTATAAATTTCCCGTGCTGATTGACAAAGGAAATGTTTTAGCCGATAAACTCGGCGCGAATGTCACACCCGAAGTTTTTTATTTGGATGCGAAAAATGTTTTGCTTTATCACGGCGCGATTGACAACGACCGTTCGGGCAAAAACATTACCGACAATTATTTGCGAACCACTTTTGACGCTTCGCTCGACGGTAAAAAAATTGACAGAACAAGCGCGAACGCTTTCGGCTGTTCGATTAAACGAGTCAACTAAAAATTAAAAATGAGAAAAATAATTTATCGAATGGAAACACTGAAAACATTTTTTTCGGTTCTTGCTCTCGTCCAAATTCTTTCGTTTGCGGCTTTTGCTCAAACGGCGAAAGAAAAAAAACCTGCGGAAAAGCCAACTCAAAGCGAAGTTAAAAACGCAAAACCGGAAACGAGCGAAACCGTTAATTTGCCAATCGTGACGCAGATTGACGGCGACGCGCTCGGAAAACTTTTAAAACCGAACGGCAAGCCCGTCCTGATAAATTTCTGGGCGACGTGGTGCGGACCGTGCGTCGAAGAATTTCCCGAACTCGTCAAAATCAATTCCGATTACAGGGAAAAACTTGATGTCAAAGCAATTTCACTTGATGATTTAGCGGAAATTAACCGCGACGTGCCAAAGTTTCTGGCGAAGGTAAAATCGGAAATTCCGGTATATTTGCTCAAAACGTCGGATGAAGATAAGGCAATCCAAAGCGTTAATAAATCGTGGCAGGGCGGCTTGCCGTTCACGATTTTGATAAACGCGGACGGAACTGTTGCCTACACGCGGCAGGGAGCAATCAATCCTAAAATCTTGCGCGGTGAAATTGATAAAATCCTTTTAAAATAAGGGCGCGGGCGAAAATATCAAAGTTAAAGGAGCGTGAATTTTATTTAAAAAATTCACGCCTCTTTAGTTTGTGAATTTATCCCTAAAACTTCAACTGTTTTTGTTGTAGCTCTTAATAAACTCTTTGAGCGAAGATTCAAAAACGTAGTAGTGATTATTAAACGAAAGCTGTTTGCCTTTGAGAATTCCGTTTTTGATATAATTAATCAGCGTTGGGCGCGACGGGATGGACGACATTACTTTTCTCATCATCTTTTCTGCCTGTCCAAATTTGATGAGTTTATCGAATGCCGCGCCGTTTTCATTATGATTGGCATTTCCGTTATCCACCATTTTTCACCGTAAGATTCACAACCGAATTCCAACTCTAAAAATTTTAGAGGAGATAACCAATCTTACTTCAAGTTGTTTCACAGAAGCAACATTGTTTCAGCCACACCAGAACAATACTTCCGTGATGTTTTTAAGCTGCCTAATTATCGTATTTACAGCCAAATCTTAAAATTCATTAAATTTGTAAAAATCGTTAAATCTATTAAATCCGGCAAATTCGTTAAAAATAAAAAAGGCGTTAAATCCTTAAAACAGGTATTTACATTCTTGAATTATCATTGCTGCTGTGTTGCGTGGATGAAACGAAAGGCATATTTGTTCCATCAATACAAAAAGATAATGGGAGGTAAAAAATTATGAAAAACAGAAATGTAAAACGACGAAAAAGTGAAGCATCAATCAATACGATGAGTGGGAATAAAACAGAAAATGAGATGGTCAAGTTTAAATGGATACAAAACTCTCTTTTCCTCCGGTATTTTTGATTTTCAATTCTGCTTCAAATTCTATCGGAACTTTGGTAACCCAAACTTGAATGCAGTCTGACCCGATTGTAATAACCTTCGATGTAGCTGAAGACTTCCGATTTTGCTTGCTCTAAATCTTCAAAGACTCCGTTTTCCAACAATTCTGCTTTGAATCGGGAGAAAAAACTTTCGGCTTGAGCGGTGTCGCGGGCAATTGCCTTTGCCGCCCTTTTTAGAATGCGCCTTCTCCATTTCGACTTCTTTAAGCCGTTTCTTTAATTCCACAACTTCTTGCTCGCTAGAAGAACTTCTCGCTAACTTTGCTTTTTCCCAAGCGTGGAGAATGCCTTCTGCCACGCCTAACTCACGGGACACCGAAGCGAGTGATTGACCGTCTAAAATCTTTTTGACTGCTTGCCGCTTAAATTCATCATACTTTCTCATCATCCTCTGATTTTATCAAAGAGAGTTTTGATTCCACTTTTATTAGACCA
>JBPCRW010000127.1:0-4783 GCA_050996405.1 Pyrinomonadaceae bacterium
CTACGCCCTTGAAATTAAATTAAGAACGAGTGGTTTTGGATGTATTTCGGTTGGAATTTTTGCGGTAAGGTTTTGCGCTCGAAAGAATGAAAATCAGTTTGAACGGGTTTTTCCTGCGCGAAAAGAAACGCGATTTGTTTGAGAATCGAATCGCTGATAACAACGCTCGAAGGCGCAAAATTAACGGACGCGCCCGGAGCGGTCGGTGCGGGATTACTGCAATTTACAGCGCAGCAAAGTTGAGCCGCGCTGACGCTTTTCGCGTCGCAATCCTTCGTTTTCTTCTTGCAGCAATCCATTGCCGACATCCCGTTTTCCGCATTACCCGTCAACGCGGGCGTTCCAGCCAGCACGCCTGAGGCAAGCGAGAAAAACAACAAAAGTGATGTCAGCCATTTATTCATCTTCAATTTCACTATATGAGATATGTCAAAACAGCGCAAGTTTATTCTCTTTCTTCCATTTTTTTTCATAAACAAGATTTTGCGGCAATTCAAATAACTCAAAAAAGCGTCGTTTCCGCGCTAACGCTTTTGCGGTTGATCCTTGCCTCGACCGGGAAGAAAAGCGAAAGTAGTATTTTTATTTTAGGACTTTCTCAAAAGTCTGAATCAAATTAGAATTGTAGCGTGAAAACAACACGCCAACTTTATTGTCAATATTTGCTATCGAGCTAAATCAATTATACTTGCACGAATTTGGCGGAGCATTTTGAAAACGCGAGACCATAACAGTGTTTATCGCTATTTGAAAACCGAGAAATTAACTTCGCGTCTGCTTTGGGAAACAGTCAAAGACCGGATTATTTATTCTCCGAACGGTTGCATTATCTTCGATGATACGCTACTGGATAAATCCTACTCGTTCGCCATCGAAGGTGTCCGTCGCCAGTATTCGGGCAGTTGACCAAGCCGTCATCAAAGGTGTTGGCTTGGTCAACTGCCTCTATTACAATCCTGAACTCGACCGCTTTTTGGTTCTTGACTATCGCGTTCTCGACCCTGATATGTAGTGTTTGCACTTTTTCACCTGTATTTAACGCAACAAACTATAACTTCTAACGCCGGAGTCTATATTGCATTAAATACATATGAATAGTTAAATTTCCTGCCATTTAAATGGACGAAACTCGGCGACGATCTTAAAATCATCAGCATTGTAAGTAAAAACCGTTAAACCGTTTCGGGCGGCGGTCATTGCAATCAAACAATCGTTGGTCATTCTCGCTTTTTTGACTTCTTCAAAACCGTATTTGCGCCCGATCAGCGAGAGAATGCGTCCGCAAGTTGTCCAATCGTTCAGATTCGGGACGAGCAGACGGTTTGTTCTTTGAAAATCACGCTCGAATTTTTCAAGCGGTTTGATTATCTTTCCGGTCATTGCACCGACGTAAAGTTCTTCCAGCACGACGCTGCTCAACCAGAGCGGCTGGCTTTTATTTTCGCCCGCGGAGTCGAAGCGTCGGCGGCTGAAAGCGGAGAGTTCGCCGCGCCGCAGAGCATTGATATAAACGGAAGTATCAAATAGAATGCCGCCCAAGCTATTTATCTCCCAAACGCCCGAAAACATCTTCGATCACGGAAGCGTCTTTGATTGTCGATTTCAGGAATTTTTCCTGTGCCGTCCAGACTTTTTCGTTTTCTTCGGCTTCGATGATAACCCGTTCGAGAGCGACTTCGACCGTTTCGGTTTCGGTGCGCGTTCCTAAAACTTTTTGCGCCTTTTTAAGACGCAACTGATCGAGCAGAAAATGCTTATTCTTTCGTGTTTGAGCGGTCGTTGACATAATACTTGCCTCTATGTTCATAATCTCATAATGTATGAACACTAACAAGTATTTTTTGATAAATTTACAAGGCACAAATCGGGGTAGCGATAGCAGAAGAGAAATTTCCAACGATGTTAGCTTAAACTTGTTCAAGCCAGCTTTTGCCATAGATCCTTCGCAGGTTGACGAAGTTCCCGTAAGCCTTGTCTTTTTAATCCTTCCTCAATGTTGAAATAGTATTTTCCATAGACATTGATATGTTCGCTGCGGGCGGGCGCAAGGTGCTTAACGTCGTCTTCGCTGATTTCATGTCCTTCACTTTTGAGTTGCTCCAAGACGGCTTGGATATAAACCGTATTCCAAACGGCGACGGCATTGGCAACCAGATTCAAACAAGCTGCCTGATTTAATTGGTCTTCGTGATTTCGTTTGCGGATTTGCCGTTCATTGGCGACGAACAAGAAATTTCGTAGGGCGTGCATTGCCTCACCCTTGTTGAGCTGCCCGGTGACTCTCTTTTGGTATTCGGGACTCTGCAAGTATTTCAGAGTCTGTTTAAATTTTCAGGAAGCCGATTGTCCAAGCATTAAACGAATCATTGCCAAATGGACAAAAGCTCTGGAAACTTCGACCTTTTCTTCATAGTCTTTGACCAATCGGCGATTCCATATCAACCAGCCGAAAGTTCTTTCGACAATCCATCTTTTCGGCAGCACTTGAAATCCTCCAATGCCCAATACTTTGTTGACTATTTCAAAAATAAAACCAAATAAACTCTCGATTCGGGCGACATATTCAACTCCGTCAAACCCTTGATCTGCCAACACTTTCTGTAATCGCGGATATTTTCCCCGCGCTTGATAAAACAAACTTTCCGCTTCCTGCGCGTTCTCCCGTATTGGCGGCGACGATCAAAATCCCAATAATCAATCCCAAAGTATCGGTCAAGATAAATCTCTTTCTGCCATTCACCTTTTTGTTTCCATCCAACCCTTTTTCCGTCGTCACGGAGGCAGTTTTTACACTTTGCGAATCCACTAATCCTAAACTCGGACTGATTTCTTTCCCTTTTTTGATTCGCGCTTTTTCTCGTAAAGTATCGTGTAGAATCTCGATTAACCCGGTGGTTTCAAATGCGCCGAAAATAATAATAAACCAGTTGCCACTTTGGAAAATCTCCGGGTAAATACCGCCATTGACAACCCGTTTTGACGACATACAAAATGGCATCCACGATTGTTCGCAAACCGTATTTGCGCTCTCTTCCATCTTCAATAAATTCTGCTATAATTTGCCAACGGGCATCGGTTAAATTTGTTTCATAACTCATTTGTTCGCTAACTCCTTGAATTTTATTAGTCTAAAACCAAGTTTAGCGAACCCGTCGCCCGATTTTCAATTTCCACTTTCTAAATTTAAACAGGCTCTAAGCTCGACTTTATCCAATTTGATATTTGAAAACAGAACGCAGAGCAAGTAAGTTTTAAGTATTTCAACCACGAAATAAGGAACTTAACGATGCCCTGCGAACTGATGAATGAGCGTTATAGCATTCGCGCCGCTTTTTTCCAAGCCGGTTTTTAACCGTGTCAAGATTTTAGTCAGAGGAGCGATTCTCTCGCCGGCTTCGCGCACTGTGGCGAACGCTTTGCGCGTGATGGGTTTGAGTCAAGAGCGAAACTTTCAGAACTATCATCGGGTTTTGAATCGTGCAGGGTGGAGTTGTTTGGCGGGTTCACGAATTTTGCTAACGCTCTTGCTCAAGGCGTTTGTCGCAGGCGGCGAGATTGTCATCGGCTTTGACGAGACGATTGAACGCCGTCGCGGACGGCAGATTAAAGCCAAAGGTATTTATCGGGATGCGGTCAGGTCATCGAAGTCGTTTTTTGTCAAAACCGGTGGTTTGCGCTGGCTTTCATTTATGCTTTTGAGTGAGATACCGTTTGCCGGACGGGTCCGGGCATTGCCGTTTTTAACTGTCTTATGTCCGTCAGAAAGATATGATGAAGAGCGCGGAATCCGTCATCGGAAATTGACTGATCGAGCGCGGCAAGCGATTTTGTTAATCAAAGGCTGGCTCCCGGACTTTGATGCGAGTGTTTGTCGGCGATGCGAGTTTTGCCGCCCTTGATTTATTAACTGCGGTCAAAGATAAAGTAGTCTTGCCCAATAATTCAGCTTTTTATGCATAAAAGTTTGAAAGTGCGTCATTGGTCAATGAATTCGTCATTAAAATATCGTTTTATGCATCTTTATGCAGAATTTTTGAATTATTGGGCAAGACCAGATAAAGTTACGGTTGTTACTCGATTGCGGCTCGATGCCGCGTTGTATAAAACGCGCCGCCGCCGGAAAGCCGGGACAATGGGGACGACCTCGAAAAAAAGGTGTCCGACTACCGGCTTTGCAAGCCGTCATTGATAATCGGAAGACAAAATGGAAGCCGGTTAAAATCAAGCGATGGTATGGTGAGCAGAATCGGGAGATAGAAATAGTCAGCGGCAAATGCGTCCGGTATCACGTCGGGAAAGCCGCCGTGCCAATTGGCTCTCGTAATTATTCGAGACCCGTTAGCAAAGTTTGAAACACAAGCCTTGCTCTGCACTAATCGGGAAGCCGCGCCACGAAAAATCGTCGAATGGTTTATCAAACGCTGGCAAGTGGAAGTCAGCTTTGAAGAAACCCGGCGGCACTTGGGAATTGAAACAAACAGACAATGGTCAGACAAAGCGATTGCGCGAACAACGCCGTGTTTGTTTGGTCTGTTTTCGCTCATTGCAATGGTCGCGCAAGAGTTGTCAAGAGGAGGAAAACTGAAAATGCGTCAAGCCGTCTGGTATCACAAGGAGTTAGCGACGTTTTCCGATGCAATCGGATGTGTGAGGCAGCAAATATGGGAATGGCAGAGTTTTCAAACATCGGGCGCGGAGGTCGAGATAATAAAAATACCCCGCTCCTATCTGGAATGTTTGACAGAAACTCTGTGCTTCGTTTCCTAAATTGGATAAAGTCGAG
>JBPCRW010000169.1:0-4336 GCA_050996405.1 Pyrinomonadaceae bacterium
TGGGGGTGTCGGTGGGGGGGGGGGGGGGGGGGAGGGGGTGCGGTTTCAGGAGCGGCGGCGACGATGCTGGAGGAAGCACCGCCGCCGCCGCCAGCACCAAAACCAACTCCGAAGCCCATTCCGAGAAAAATTTCGCTGGGCGTGCTGAACGGTAAAGCGACACATCTGGTTACGCCGCCGTATCCACCGGCTGCGAAAGCCGTTCACGCTTCGGGCGCGGTCCAGGTGCAGGTTTCGATTGACACTTCCGGCAACGTCGTTTCGGCAAGTGCCATCAGCGGACATCCTTTGCTTAAGCAGGCAGCGGAACAAGCCGCGCGGCAGAGTAAATTCAGCCCGACGATGCTTAGCGGTCAGCCGGTCGCCGTATCGGGGCTTATCGTTTATAACTTCGTGGCTCAATAAATATAAATCTAAGGATTGCGGAGGTTGAGAAATTTCCGCAATCCTTGATAGAAACGCAATCGTAAAATTTTCTTGATTTCTTTGGAGGGTAACCATGACACTTTTAGCAAGCCTTTTCGGCTTTTTCTTAATGTTCGCTGCCAACGATAAGGCGGCAGTTTCTTTCGGCATTTACGACATTGCCAAGGCATTGACAATTCCCGGTTGGGGCGTTGTAACCGTGCTTTTGCTAATGTCAATTTACATCATCGCAATCGGCATCGAGCGTTATATGACCTATAACGCCGCCAAACAGCAATCACGACAGTTTGCGCCGAAAGTGGCGCAGGCTTTGAAAAACAACAATATTGACGAAGCCATTAACATCAGCGACAAACACAAAAATTCGCATCTGGCGATGGTCGTCTCAAGCGGCTTAAAAGAATTTGCCGCGCACCAGGGCAACACGGATATTTCGGGCGAAGAAATGGAAGCCTCGAAACGCGCTTTGCAGCGTGCGATTGCCGTTAAAACGGCTGAACTCAAACGCGGTCTTTCGGGACTTGCAACCGTCGGTTCGACTGCTCCGTTCGTCGGACTTTTCGGAACGGTCATCGGAATTATCAATGCGTTTCAAGGTATGAAAGCCGAAGAAACGGCGGGTATCGCGGCGGTCGCGGGCGGAATTTCCGAAGCACTCGTGACGACGGCTTTCGGTATTTTGGTGGCTGTTCCGGCAGTGTGGCTGTTTAACTATTTCACTAATAAAGTTTCGAGTTTCGGCGTTGAAATGGACAATTCGGCTTCGGAATTGATTGACTATTTTATCAAACAAAATACCAAACAATTGCGCGGTTAAGCCATAGCGAGGTAATTGCGCGAAACTTTGAAGTTTAAGTTTTTAGTTAAGGAGAAAATAAAGCT
Source organism: Pyrinomonadaceae bacterium (assembly GCA_050996405.1). Taxonomy (GTDB): domain Bacteria; phylum Acidobacteriota; class Blastocatellia; order Pyrinomonadales; family Pyrinomonadaceae; genus JBPCRW01. The sequence goes on from JBPCRW010000169.1 coordinate 1,309, forward strand.
ATGGGAATGACAACCGGCGGCAGTGGTGAATACAATGCCGATATTAACGTAACCCCGATGGTGGACATTATGCTGGTGCTGCTGATTATCTTTATGGTAGTCACGCCGCTTCTTTCGGCAGGTGTTCCGGTCAATATCCCGAAAGATATGCTCGGTTCTGAAGAAGACCCGGACATTATCAGGGAAACGTCAGTGGTTTTGACAATCCCCAACAATAATGATTTTTACATCGGTAAAGACCAGTATTCATTAGAGAATTTGGGCGAAAAAGTCAAACGGCTGATGGAAAACAAAACTCCAGATAAGAGAATTGTTTATATCAAAAGCGGTGTCGGTGTCGATTACGGAACGGTAGTTCAGGCTATTAACATTATCCGCAAGCAGGATATTGATAAAATCGGTCTGGTCGCCGACAGAAAAAAAGGCGGCAGCGCGGCTCAATAAGAGCCTCTGCCGCTTTAGTAAAAAGCAAAAGTTAGTAGAGGAGTTTATTTAACAATGGGAATGTCAAATACCGCTTACAAAGCGGATGAAGCCGCCCCCAGCATTAACGTCACGCCGCTAATTGATATTCTGTTAGTGCTGCTGATTATTTTTATGGCGATTTCACCGCTGAAACCGGCGCGGTTTGAAGCAAAAGTTCCGGCAGAGCCAAAACCGGAAGATGCCAGCCATCCGCCGATTGCGAACCCTTTAACTTTGGTTGTTACGATTGATAATAATTTAAAGTTGAAATTGAACAACGAGGATATGGGAGATACTTCCGATACGAGTGCTTTGTCGGGAAGACTTGCAGGGATTTTCAAAGACCGTGAAAATAACGGAACTTTCCGCGAAGGAACTAACGAAGTGGAAAAAACTCTCTTTATCAAAGCTCCGCGTTCGATTAAATACGGGGAAGTAGTTAAAGTAATTGATGCGGTCAAGGTTGCCGGAGCGCAGCCGATTGGATTGCAGATTGATGAATTGCCACTATAAATTCGCAGATACAATTTGGGGGCGATAAATTTCCGCTCTTCAAATTGTGGGCGATTAAACGGAGTCGAAACAATGAAAATCTCTCGAGCAGGGATATTATTCTTAATAACAATAGCAGTTCTAACAAGTGCCGGCTGCGGTCGGATTATTGCCAGAAAAGATTTGGTCGACGGCGCGAAGGCTTATAAAGACCGAAAATTTGATGATGCGGAATCTCTTTTCCGTGATGCGGCGCAGCGCGACCCGAGCAACGATACCGCTCAATTGTTTTTAGCCCGAACATTGCATTCGGAGTATGCCGCCAACCGGAACAATACGGACAAAGCCGAACAGGCAATCGCCGAATACAAGAAAGCTATTGACGAGTATAAAAAAACTGTCACGGCAAACGCTTCGCAATTGGGCGGCGACCGCACTCCTTGCAGCTACTCAACTTACGAGATTTCAAAGCTGCAGGGCGACAAAAAAACAGCTTTACAGGCTTTTAACACGCTGGGCGATTCTCTGAAAGCGGTTGCTAATCTTTTGGATAATTTGCAAAAGACCGACGAGCGCATTCAATGGCTGACGCAGTGGGGCGAAGACGCTTCACTGCCGGATTGTCTGCGGGCGGAAGCGTATAATTCGTTAGCCGCAAAACAAAATACTTGCGCCAACGATATTACGGAATTACCGGATATTAAAAAGACCGTGCAAAAAGACGGCAAACCAGTATTTGTTTTCAGCAAACCGGCTAAACCGGAAGATTATCAAACTTTGACGCGATGCATTCAGCGTGGAACGGATTTGATTGATAAAGCCTTAGCTTTAGATTCGACGAGCGATTCGATTTGGTCTTACAAAACCAGCCTGTTGATTCAATCTATGCGTTTGGCGGAAATGGATAACAGGACTGCCGACAAAGACAAATTTAAAGCGCAGGCTGATGAAGCCAAAGCAAAATTTAGCGATTTAGCAAAAGCGCGAAAGGAAAAATCCGACGCGGAAGACGCGCAGCAAAAAGCCGAAGAAGAAGCGGCGGCAGGGTCTAAAAAATAGTTTTTGCTAAAAATACTTTCCTGAAAGGTGATGCTTGATTAAAATAAATCAAGTGTCGCCTTTTGGTTTGAGGATGAGAGATGAAAGGTGAAACTTGAAATTCAAAGGCAGCGTTTCATCTTTCGAGTTTCAAATTTCACCCTTTCCAGACTATGGTTCGCATCGAAGACATCATCGAAAAAGTAGAGCGAAATCATCCGCACGCGCAGGTTGAGACAATCCGGCGCGCGTATCTGTTTTCCGCCCTGCATCATCGCGGGCAGAAACGCGCATCCGGCGAACCGTATCTCGTGCATCCGCTGGCAGTTGCCGATATTCTGGCGGAGATGCGCTTGGACGAAGTTTCGATTTCGACCGGACTGCTGCACGATGTCGTCGAAGATACTTTGGTTGACCTGGAAACCATTCGTTCGTATTTCGGCGACGAGATTACTAAACTCGTTGACGGGTTGACGAAAATCGCGCATATCAGCAATCTTTCCAGAGAAGACCAGCAAGCCGAAAACGTTCGCAAAATGGTTCTGGCGATGACGACGGATGTCCGCGTCGTGCTTATCAAACTCGCCGACCGCCTGCACAATATGCGGACGATGCAGTTTTTAAATCCAGAAAAAAAAGCCAGAATTTCACAGGAAACTCTTGATATTTACGCGCCGATCGCGCACCGGCTCGGAATGGGAAAACTGCGAAGCGAATTGGAAGATTTGGCATTTCAAAATCTCTACCCGGAAGACTACAAAAAACTTTCGGCGGAAGTCGAATCGCGCCGACCGGAACTCGAAGCGACGCTGGAGAAAATCACCAAAACCATCGAAGAAAAATTAACCGAAAACGAAGTCCCGTTTATCAAAGTCGAAAGCCGCGTCAAACGTCTCTATTCGCTCTGGAAAAAACTGAAAAAACGCAAGCTGACAATTGAAGAAGTTTATGATTTGATTGCCGCCCGCATCATCACTCCAAACGATAAAAAAAATTGCTATCTGGCTTTAAGCGTCGTCCACGATATTTGGAC
>JBPCRW010000177.1:0-2944 GCA_050996405.1 Pyrinomonadaceae bacterium
ACGATATTCCGCTTCACAATGTTTTTGCGCGATTCGCCTCGCCGCTCGACAAATATAAAAAATACATTACCAAAGATTTACAGCCGTTTTATTCGGACGAAGAAATCGCCGTCGTCGGCATCAACACGGCGCGTTCGCTGACGATAAAAGACGGGCGCGTCAACGAAAAACAGGTCGCGGTTATTCGTGGAAAAATGGACGGATTGCCCGATGAAATTTTGAAAGTCGTCGTCACGCATCACCCGTTTGATTTGCCCGCAGGCTATGACGACGACCAGATTGTCGGGCGCGCGAAAATGGCGATGCGCGAGATTACGGCGAGCGGCGCGGATGTCTTTTTAGCCGGACACATTCACGTCAGCCACATCGGAAATACGGCGACGCGCTACAAACTCGGCGCGGGTCGCAACGCGCTGGTCGTGCAGGCTGGAACGGCGACTTCCACGCGCGGGCGCGGCGAAGCCAATTCGTTTAACGTTTTAGAATTTGAACATCCGCGTCTGGTTGTGAAAAGGTTTGAACATTTAACTGCCGAAATCGGTTTCGTTTCGTCGGAAACACAGAGATTTTTGCAGACTGAAGAAGGCTGGTCGAGAGAAAATAAATAGGACTTTCTCAAAGATGCGGAAACACGCACGCAGTAAGTGTGATTTGCGCCTTTACTTCGTGCGGGCTTCTGCAACAATGAAAGTCCTAATAAATAAAAAATGAATAATTTGAAAATATCGGATTTAACCGAAATCGCGCGGCGGGCGATGATTGAAAACGGTTTTGTCATACAATTTCCGCCGACGGTTTTGCAGGAAATTACTTTGCTTGAAGAAAATCAATCTTTGCTTTTCGCAGATTCTTCCGCGCGTGATTTGCGACATTTGCTCTGGTCTTCGATTGATAATAAAACTTCGCGCGACCTCGACCAGGTTGAATACGCCGAGCAATTATCAAACGGCGACATTAAAATTTTAATCGGCATCGCGGACGTTGACGCGCTCGCGCCGAAAGATTCCGCGATTGATAAATTCGCCGCGCGAAATACGGTGACGGTTTATACGGAAAGCGAAATTTTTCCGATGCTTCCCGAACGGCTTTCGACCGATTTAACGTCTTTGCGCGAAGCCGTTGACAGATTTGCGATTATCGTCGAAATGACTGTCAGCGAAAACGGCGAGACGGGCGAAAGCAATGTTTATCGGGCTTTGGCGCGAAATTACGCAAAACTTTCGTATGAAGAAACAGGCGCGTGGCTCGATGAAAACGCAAAACCGCCCGACATTTTTTCAAAGGTTGAAGGCTTGCGCGAACAAATTTCGCTTCAGCAAAAAGCTGCCGAGCGGCTGGCGGAATTCCGCCGTCAGAAAGGCGCGTTGGAATTTGAAACTATCGAATCCGAGACCGTCACGACCGGCGGCGAAATCACAAATCTGAAAGCCGTCCTGCCGAATTCGGCGCAGAAAATTATCGAAAATTTTATGATTGCGGCAAATGTCGAGATGGCGGAATTTCTCGAATCGAAAAATATCACGTCTATCAGGCGCGTCGTCAAAACTCCGGCGCGCTGGGAAGGAATCCGTCGAATTGCCGCGTCGTTCGGCGCGAATCTGCCCGAAATTCCTGATTCGCGCGCGCTTTCCGCTTTTCTCGAAAAACGTAAATCAGCCGACGAAGTTCACTTTCCCGATTTGTCGCTTTCGATTATTAAACTGCTCGGCGCGGGCGAATATGTCGTGCAGTCGCCGAATGAAGACGCGGGCGGACATTTCGGTTTGGCGGTGCGCGATTACACGCATTCGACCGCGCCGAATCGCCGCTATGCGGATTTAATTGTGCAGCGATTGGTCAAAGCCGCGCTTGGAAAAAAGGTCGCTCCATACACGGCGGAAGAATTAAACGCGATTGCCGCACGCTGCAACGAACGCGAAAGCGCGGCGCGAAAAGTCGAACGACAAATGCGAAAAGTCGTCGCCGCAAGCGTCATGCAAACGCGCGTAGGCGAAATTTTTCAGGCAATCGTGACGGGCATCACGCCGAGCGGAACGTTTGCCAGAATTTTAAAACCGCCGGTTGACGGGCGCGTCGTTCGGGGCGAGGAAAATTTGCAAATCGGCGAAAAAATCAATGTGCGTTTGATTGGCGTTGATGTCGAAAAAGGTTTTATTGATTTTGCTCTTGAACGCTGAAAACTTTATTCACAGATAAAATCAAATTTCTTATATCTGAAGTTTATCCGTGTTCATCTGTGGATAATTTCTTTCGTTTTTACTTCGCGTCGAAATTGTCTAGAATAAACGATATGAATAACGAACCAGTTGAAAAACAAGAAATTGAAACTGACGGCGAAAATCCGGCTGCCGGTAAAGTTTCCGGCATCGGGCAGATGATTATCGGCGAACTTGAAAGCATCGGCGGAATTATTACCGGCGACCCGACGACCCACGCCGAAGGCGAATTTAACGTCGCCGTCGGCGAAGAACGCGACGACGTGGAAGAAGAATTGGAAGAAGGAACTGAAGAACACAAAGACAAATAAAATATTATGAAGCCGATGAGAAAAAGCGAAAATTTACGTTTGCCGCGCCGTTTGCAGGGCGTTCAGCCGACTTTGATTCGACAGTTTTTTGAACGCGCTCTGCCCGATTCGATAAATTTCGGTCTGGGCGAGCCGGATTTGCCGACACCGAAATTTATCCGCGCGGAAGCGGCGCGTGTCGCTCTGGAAGAACAAAACGGCTACACGAATCACGCCGGACTTCTGTCTTTGCGCGAAAAAATCGCGGCGAGTTATCCGCATTTGAATTTAAACGTGAATCAGGTTTGCGGGACGGTCGGCTCGCAGGAAGCGATGACCGCCGCTTTTCTGGCAATCGTGGACGCGGGCGACGAAGTTTTGATTCCGAATCCGTCGTTTCCCGCGTATGAAAACTGCGTCAAAATTTCCGAAGGCGTT
>JBPCRW010000288.1:0-7052 GCA_050996405.1 Pyrinomonadaceae bacterium
CACGCCCGACGGAAAAACGCTCTACTTTGTGCGAAGCACGCCGGGTTTTAATTTTTGGACAATTCTCGTTTCGCAATTTAAAAACGGCAAATGGAACACGCCGGAAGTCGCTCCGTTTTCGGGGCAATACTCTGATGCCGACCCGTTTATCACGCCCGACGGCGCGAAACTTTTCTTTATTTCCGACCGACCGACGACCGCGAAACCAAAATCGGATACCGATATTTGGATGATGGAGAAAACCGCTAGCGGCGCGTGGGGCGAGCCGAAAAATCTGGAAAGTATCAACAGCGACACTAACGAATGGTATCCCACGATTGCTGAAAACGGAACGCTTTACTTCGGCTCGGAACGCGCCGGAGGATTTGGCAGTTCTGACATTTATCGCTCGCGCTTTGCGGACGGCAAATATCAAAAGCCGGAAAATTTGGGCGACGCGATTAACACCGGATTTAACGAATATGAACCGTTCATCGCGCCGGACGAAAGTTTTCTGATTTTTGTAAGCTGCAAACGCGCCGACAGCGTGGGCGGCTGCGATATTTACGTCAGCTACAACCGCAACGGCGCGTGGACGAAGCCTAAAAATCTCGGCGATAAAATCAACTCCAACCGCAACGAATATTCTCCGAAGATTTCCCTCGACGGAAAGTATTTTTTTTGGACGAGCTGCAGAGATTTTACCACCCAGCCGACGCGAAAAAAAATGAACTACAATGAACTGATGAATCGTCTGAACAGCGCAGGCAACGGCTTGGGCGATATTTATCGGATAGATGTTTCCGCTCTAAAATTAGAGCGGTAGATTATACTAATTTGCGTAAAAGATTGATTAAGGAAAAAGTCTTTCTGAAAAGCAGCTATCAACTGTTGCGGAAGGTTTTTAGCGGACATTATTTTTTACGCGATTTCGGTATTGGTTGACATTAACTGCTCTGCGATTCGTGCAGTTGATTATAAGGCTTTTGCGATGTTAAAAGCGTCTCTTTGGTGACAGTAATTTCGCTCGACGGTTCGCCCGCCGTCATCTGCAATGCGACGATAACGCGCTTGGCTTCGATTCTGAAATTCGGCAGTTTCAATGCAAAACCAATCGAACCGAGAATACAAACCGCGCCGCCGATGGCAACCGTGAAAGGCGCGCCAATATGTCCGGCAAGCGTTCCCGCGAGCAGCGCGCCGAACGGAGCCATGCCCATAAACATCATCGAATAAACCGCCATCACGCGCCCGCGCAAGTTGTCCGGCACGAGCGACTGCACCAGCGTATTTGACGAAGCCATCTGAATCATCATCGAAAATCCGACCGGAACGAGCAGCGCGGCGGACAGCCAAAACGTCCGTGAAAACGAAAATAAAATAATAGCGATTCCGAAACCCGAAGACGCGAACGCGACCCATCTGCCCAAACCTTTGATGCCTTTGCGCGAGGCGAGCGACAATGCGCCAATCAACGCGCCGCAGCCGGACGCGCCCATCAGCAAACCCAAACCGCTCGCGCCGCCGTTTAGAATTTCCTTGTCGAAAACCGGCATCAAAACGGCATACGGCATTCCCATCAAACTGATAACCGCCAGCAGGCTCATCAAGGAGAGAATCGGTTTGGTGTTCCAGACGTATTTAAAACCTTCGGTAATCCCCGCGAAAATCGAATCGCTCGGCGGGCGCGGTTTGCTTTCGACTTTTATCAAAAACAGTCCTATCAAAACGGCAATGTAGCTCATCGAATTGATAAAAAAGCACCAGCCTTCGCCGACGGCGGCGACCAGAATTCCGGCAATTGCCGGACCGATAATCCGCGCGCCGTTGAACATCGAAGAATTGAGCGCAATCGCGTTTATCAAATCTTCCCTGCCAACCAAATCCGTCACAAACGCCTGCCGCGTCGGAATATCGAAGGCGTTAATAATTCCCAGACATATCGCAATGACGAAAATTTCCCAGACCTGAATGCGTCCGGTCAGCGTCAAAACGGCGTAAATAAACGCTAAAACCATTGCCGAACTCTGCGTCATCATCAAAATCCGGCGGCGATTGGCGCGGTCGGCGATGATGCCGCCAAAAGGCGCAATCAGAAAAACCGGAATCTGAGACGAAAAACCGACCATTCCGAGCAGCACCGCCGAACCCGTGAGGCGATAAACCAGCCACGATTCGGCAATCGTCTGCATCCACGTCCCGCACAGCGAAATTACCTGCCCGCCTGCGAAATACTGATAATTGCGATGTTTTAAAGCGCGAAAAGTATGTGAAAATCTCGATTGAAAAGTTTCCGGCGGCGCGGCGGCGGAAAGATTATTTGATGTCATAAAATCCCATTACTCAAAAACTTGATTCTAGCCGACGCGCGTCATCACAAGCAACTTGCTCTAAAAAATCGTTTTTGCAAATTGCGCCGTAAAGTTTCAAAATAAATATAGTTTAAAATGCGGAAACGCTTCGCGGATATAATTTTAATAATCCGTGAAAATCCGCGTCCTATTCCCGCATAAAATTTATGAAGGCAGTTTATATCAAAGAATTCGGCGGCGCGGAAAATTTGGAAATCCACGAAGTCAAAACCCCGCCCGCGCCGAAAGATAAAGAGGTTTTGGTAAATGTAAAAGCGTCCGCGCTGAATCGCGCCGATATTTTGCAGCGAATGGGAAAATATCCCGCGCCCGAAGGTTTTTCCGAACGTATTTTGGGTTTGGAGTTTGCGGGCGAAGTCGCTGAAACGGGCGCGAGTGTTAAAAATTTCAAAGCGGGGATGCGAGTTTTCGGCATCACGGCGGGCGGCGCGCAAGCCGAATTCTTATTAACGGATGAAACTCTTTTGGCGAAAATCCCGGACAATTTATCGTTCGCAGAAGCCGCCGCCGTTCCCGAAGCCTTTATCACGGCGCACGACGCGATTTTTACGAACGGCGAGTTGAAGAAAGGCGAAACGCTTTTAATTCACGCCGTCGGTTCGGGTGTCGGACTCGCCGCGCTGCAACTGGCGAAAGCGAAAGGCGCGAAAGTATTCGGCACGTCGCGCACGTCGGAAAAACTATCGAAAGCAAACAAGTTCGGACTTGATGCGTCGGTTGTCATGAGCGACATAGTTAAATTCAGCGAAGGTGAAAACTCGAAATATTTTGCCGAACTAATCGAACATTTTACCGGTGGAAAAGGCGTTGACGTGATTCTCGATTTAGTCGGCGCAAGTTATTTTGCGGCAAATGTTGAAAGTCTTGCGCTGAAAGGCAGAATGGTTTTTGTCGGCACGACCGGCGGCGCGAAAGCCGAATTGAATATTAGCCAAATTATGGCGAAACGCGCCAAACTTATCGGCACGGTTTTACGTTCCCGTCCGACAAAAGAAAAAGCGGAAGCGACGGCGGCGTTTATCAGAGATGTTGTTCCGATGCTCGCGTCCGGCGCGGTTCGTCCCGTTATTGACCGCACGTTTAAAATGAATGAAATCCGCGCGGCGCACGAATATCTCGAATCAAACGTGAGTTTCGGCAAAATTGTTTTGGAATTTTGAACAGGACGCGGATAAACATGGATTTAAGCAGATTAACGCAGATTTGAAAATGTCAGCGAAAATCCGTTTTATCGGCGTTTATCCGCGTCCTGTTCAAAAATTTATTTTGAGAATCTGGCGGCGGCTTCATCGGTGATGATGCAGAGACCGGAAATTTTTTGTTTGCCGAGTTTTTCCATCCATTTTGCGGCTTCGTCGTAAGTTACGCCGCTGACGGCGACCGATTCAAAAGAAACGACCGACCAGCGCGGCTCTAAAAGTTCGCTCGCCGCGAAGTTTTCCTCGTTCGGCGCGGTTTGCGTTTCCTGATTTTCCTTTTCTTCAATCGTCATTTTGTTTGATTCCGGGCGCGGCTGCAAACATAAATTCGGTTCTTAAAATTTTATCTTTATCAAAACTCTAACATACGCTTCGGCGGCTTGTAAAAAGTTTTAACAAGCTGTATTTTTCAAAAAAATCATTTCCGTTTTACGACTGAATAATCATTCAGTTATAATTTCCGAGCAATGAATTTTACCGACACAATTTTTCTGACAGGATTTCCGGGTTTTATCGCGGCGCGTCTCGTCAGGCGTTTGGCAAACATGGAAACGCAGTTTTTTCTGCTTGTGCAAACAGATTTTATCGAAAAGGCGACGCGCGAAATCGAGAAAATCGCCGCCGAAACAAATGTTCCGCTCGAAAATTTCGCGCTTGTCGAAGGCGACATCACGCTCGAAAATTTAGGAATCTCGGCTGAAGATTTAGAGACCGTCAGAAATGAAACGACCGATGTTTTTCATCTCGCCGCCGTTTATGATTTGGCGGTCGAGAAAAATCTGGCGTATCGCGTCAATCTTGAAGGCACGAAAAATGTTAATGATTTCGTGAGAACCTTGCCGAATCTGCAACGCTATAATTACATTTCAACTTGCTACGTCGCCGGAAAACGCGGCGGTTTAATTTACGAAAACGAACTCGAACACAACGCCGGTTTTCGCAATTTTTATGAGGAAACAAAATACCTGGCGGAAACGGCGGTCGAGAAATTAAAAGGCGAAATTCCGGTCACGATTTTCCGCCCAAGCGTGGTGGTCGGCGATTCAAAAACCGGCGAGACGGCGAAATACGACGGGATTTATTATTTGATTAAATATCTGCGAAAAGCTCCGAATTTGCTTCGTTTTATAAACGTTGGCAACGGGCGGGTGAAACTGAATCTCGTGCCGGTCGATTTTGTCGTCGAAGGCATCGCCGCGCTCGCAAAGGATGAAAGGGCGACCGGAAAAACCATCGCGCTCGCCGACCCGAATCCTCTGACGACCGAACAATTATTCGATTTGATTGCCGAAACTTTGACGGGGAAAAAATCAGTTATCAAACCGCCGCTCATTTTGATAGAAAATTCTCTGACGCTGCCCGTCGCGCCCGCCGTCACGGGTCTGCCGCATTCCAGCGTGCCGTATTTTTTTCTCGAACAAATTTACGATACGTATTTCGCCGAAGAACTTCTCGCCGCGCATAACGTCGCCTGTCCGCCGTTTCCGGCGTATGTCAAAAACTTGATTGATTTTGTCGAAAAACATCCGAAACTGTAAATTTCTAATCCCAAAGCATATTTTTGCTTGCCTGAAACATCTTACTTGAAATTCTTTGGGAGAAATTATGTTTTTATCGCGCGTCAAATTTCTAGTTCCGGTCTTATTTTTAATTTTCGCAAATAACCTGTGGGCGCAGTCCGGCGTTCGCACCGCGCCGACACCGCCAACCGAACCGATTGAAAAAGTTTCAACCGAAGAAATCAAACTCAACGTTCTGGCGACAAAAAATAACGGCGATTTTGCCGCCGCGCTTAAGCCGGAAGATTTAGTAATTTTAGAAGACGGGCGCATTCAGCAGGCAAGCAGCGTCCGCCGCATTCCGGCAAACGTTTTGTTTTTATTGGATGTCGGAACTGAAATTCCGTATGCGATACGCAACAAAGTTACTGCCGAAACAGCGCGGAATCTGGTCAACGCGCTTTCTGAAAACGATTCGGTCGCCGTCATGCAATACGGCGATAAAGTTGATATTTTGAGCTATTGGACGAAAGATAAATCAGAAGCGACGGCGGTTTTAAGCGAGCAGAAACTCGGTTTCGGCAAACACTCAGTATTTAACGAAGCGATGCAAAAAGCCATCGAATTTTTCGATAAAACTCCGCTTGAAAATCGTCATTTGATTTTGATAACCGACGGCGTGGACAGTTTCGGCAACGCGGAACAAAGCAGCGAAGTTACGAGAAAACTTTTGTCGTCGGACATCAACGTTCACGTCATCAGCTACACGCAGTTGCAGCAAAAAGCCATCGGCACGACGAAAACTGTGACAGGCGGCGGAACACGCCCGAAACCTCTGCCGCCGGGCGCGGGCGCGCCGCACAGTAATGAAATTCAAAACTTCCCGATTTTTACGGTTAATCTCGACCGCGAAATGATTCGCAAACGACGCGAAGAATCAGAAAAATTAAGACAGAGCGAAAAATATCTGACGACGATTGCCGAAGACACGAACGGCGAAATTTTTCTGCCCGACACGACCGACGAAATGATTGCGAAAACCGGAATTTTAGCCCGAACGATTGATTCGCAATATGTCGTCACATATATTCCGAAACGACCGCTCGACGAATCAAAGGGCGGCGAAATACGTTCAATCGAAGTTTCTTCGCGCCGTCCGGGAGTTGAGGTTCAGGGTAAAAGAAAATTTATCGTGACTAATTTTAAATAATTTGAATTTAGATTGAGAATTTTTAGCGCAGAGACGCACAGAATTTTTAGGAGTTTGAAATTTTTTTCGCCAAAGCATCGAATATCTTAGCAAAAATAATTTTTAACTTGTTGATAATTTTACGGGCTTTGCTTTTAATCTTATTTCTTTTTTCTCCCCTATTTTCTTATCAATCTGGTTTATGATAACCGGATGAATAATTGTAAGCTCGTAGATTTCAGATGACAATTTGCGATATTTGACTCAAAATTAATCTTGATAGGTTTTATTGTTATCTTATATTTTGCGGAATGACCGTTATTGGGTCGAAGCATGTGCTTAGAATACTTCACTCCGCCAAAATAGTTTTTCGGCGGGGCGGCATTAACAGATGAGAATAGAAGTAAAGCAATAAACAAAAGTAAAAAAAACGCGCAGATTTATGAAGTTCATAGACTTTACCTCTCTGCGCGTTAATTTATCTTAATCCTCTATGAAATCAATAATGTTCAAGATATATCAACTTCTTTATTTGTTCTCACACCACTTTAACGTTTGATTTGTTTTCTAAAATTTTTCAAATGCTAGTTCGTATTTATCTTTTAATTAACAGTTAATTGAATTTCTTTGGACGTTATCCGAACCCAATTTCCTTGCTCCTGAACAACACGATTTATATCTACAACACGGCTTTGCACATAAAGTCGGAATTTTTAAGCACTTTGTGTTCAGCATATTGCTAAGTCTTTTACTTCGATACTGGTTTTTTCAAAAAGACCGGATTTTATGTTCAAAGATCCAAAATTAAGCCCTT
>JBPCRW010000215.1:0-11907 GCA_050996405.1 Pyrinomonadaceae bacterium
ACGCCGCCGAAAATTCCGATTAAACCTAACAATAAACCTTCGAGCAGAAAAATCGAAATCAAATCGCGCGTTTTCGCGCCGCACGTTCGCAGAACGGCAATGTCGAATCGTCTTTCGTTGACCAGCAAAGCGAGCGTCGTCGTAATATTCAAAACGGCAATAAAAATAATCAGCGAAATTACGGCGAGCGCGGCTTTTCTTTCCAGAGCGAGCGCGGCAAAAAGCGGGCGGTTTGCCTCCTGCCAATCTAAAACTTTAAATTCAGTCGGCAGAATTTTCCGAATTTCGGCGGCGGTTTTATCGGCGGAATAAATATCTTTGACCGAAACATTCAAAATCGAAGGCGTAAAAGTCGGTTCGTCCGAAAGTTTGGCTAAATCTTCGGGCGTAATGTAAATCCAGGTCGAATCGTAATCGTAAAGCCCTGTGCGGAAAATGCCGCCGATTTTGACCTGCGCGGTTTTCGGCGCAAGTTCGATTTGACTGGTCGGCAAAATTATTTCGGCTTTGTCGCCGATTTTTAAACCTGTTTTTTCGGCAAGTTCCGCGCCGACGGAAATTTCAATTGCGGAATGTGGAACGCGGAATGCGGATTCATTTTCCATTTTCCATTTTCCATTTTCCATTAAAGAGTTTTCCGCTAGCCGAAGAACTGCGTAACTTGTAGATTTTTCTCCGGTAATCAACGCGCTTTCATAACTCGTCGGCGAAACTTCGCGCACGTTTTCCAGCTTTTCTGCATCTTCTTTGATTGCTCGCCAGTCGGTTATTTTCTCGCCGCTTGTTTGAAAAATCGTAATATGCGCCGTATTGCCCAAAATTTTGTTTTGCATTTCGGCGCGGAAACCGCGCGCCAGAGCCTGCGCCAAAATCAGGCTCGCCACGCCCGAAGCAATTCCGACAATTGCGACAATCGCCGTAAAACGCGCCAGCGATTTACGCCGCGCCCGAAAATATCTCCACGCGATTTTAAAAGCGAAATTCATTTCTTTTAATGGTAAATGGTAAATGGTAAATGGTAAATGCAAGCCATAATTCGTCATTCGTCATTCATAATTGAATTATTTGTTAGCCAAAAACTTTTCAATCGGCTAAAATTTTTATTTGTTGATTAACTGGTTTGTTTTAAATCGCAAATCCAGAATCCAGAACCCAAAATCTAAAATCGAACTAATGGCTTTTGCGATGATTGAAGATGCCGCCGAAGATATTCGGAATGGCAAAATGATTATTATTGTTGACGACGAAACGCGCGAAAATGAAGGCGACCTCGTTTGCGCCGCCGAAAAAATCACGCCGGAAATTATTAATTTTATGGCGGCGCGCGGGCGCGGTTTGATTTGCCTGCCGATGACCGAATCGCGCTGCGACGAACTGCATTTGCCGATGCAAACGCATACTAATACTTCGCGGTTCGGAACGGCGTTCACCGTTTCCATCGAAGCCCGTGAAGGCGTGACCACCGGAATCTCGGCGAAAGACCGCGCTCATACGATTTTGACAGCCGTCAATCCGAATTCGACTCCGGCTGATTTAGCGCGTCCCGGACATATTTTCCCGCTTCGGGCGCGTGACGGCGGAGTTCTTGTCCGGCAAGGACAAACCGAAGCCAGCGTTGATATGGCGCGGCTGGCTGGCTTGAATCCTTCGGCTGTTCTCTGTGAAATAATGAATGAAGACGGCACAATGGCGCGGCTGCCGCAACTGGAAATTTATGCCGCAAAACACAATCTGAAAATAATTTCGGTTGCCGATTTAGTTCGTTACCGCATTAAAAAGGAAAATCTCGTCCGCTGCGTCGTCGAAACGGATTTGCCGACGATTTACGGGAAATTTCGCGCCGCCGTTTATGAAAATATCACGAACGGCGAAACGCACGTTGCGTTTGTTTTAGGCGAAGTTTCGCAGACAACCGAATCCGTATTGGTGCGCGTCCAAACCGAGAATATCACGTTTGCGATGTTCGGTTCGGAAATCGGCGAAGCATCCGCCGCGATGCGCTCTTCCCTGAAACAAATCGCCGAAGCCGGAAAAGGCGTGATTCTTTACTTGCGGCAAACTGAACATAATCTCGATTTGATTCACCAGCTTGAAACCTACAAGCTGATGCAGGAAAAAAATTTGGATTTCCAAACCGCCCGCCGCGAAACCGGCTACGGGCATTATCGTGATTACGGCATCGGAGCGCAGATTTTAAAAGATTTGGGCATCAAAAAAATCCGCCTGCTGACGAATCATCCGCCGCGCGTGGCGGCACTCGACGCATTCGATTTGGAAATCAGCGAAATCGTTCCGTTATAATTTGAATTATGGGCGAGGAAAATATTAACCAACCCGAAACAGAAGAATCCGCGCTGCCGGAAGAAAATCCAACGCCGCCCGCGCCGCGCCGTAGATTTTTCACGCGCCGGAATTTTTTCGCTTCATTTGCCGCGCTTGCCGTTCTGGTCGGTCTGCTGCTTTTGATAGGCTATCTCGTTTTTCGTTTCGGCTATCTCGACAACTACATCAAATCGCAGTTCATCACGAAGATGGACGAAATCGGCATCACGTTCAGCGCGGATACGTTTCGCACGACGCTTTCACCGCTTACTTTAGAATTAAAAAACGCGACTTTCAACGACAAATTAACGGGCGAAAAACTTTTTCGGATAGATTCGGCAAAAATCGGAATCACGATTACGGATTTATATTCGTGGCAGTTGAGCCGCGATTTTCGCGTCGATTCGACCGACATCGACGGCGCGGAAGTCTGGGTAAAATTCGACAAAGACGGCAACTCGAATTTCTCGAATCTGAAATTCGCGCAGGAAGAAAAAAACGGTTTCGTCAATCTGAATTACACTTCGATGAACTTTTCGCTGAAAAACGGTTTGATTCATTTCGGCGATGTTCAACACAAAATTAATGCCGACGCGAAAAACGTCCGGCTTATCTTAGCGACCGAAAACGCCGCCGTTCCAGACGAGCAGAAACGCTACAAATTCGATTTGGCTTCGACCGATTCCAATTTCGTTTACGACGAAAAAACAGTCGAACCGATTGACATTGAAGCGCAGGGAATTGTTTATCGTGAAGGCGCGCAAGTTACACAATTAAAATTAAATTCGCCGGTCGCCAGTTCGACTTTAAGCGGCAATATCGAAGGCTGGCAGCAGCTTCGCTACAACTTTAAAATTGATTCGACCGTCGATTTGATGCAGGCGGCGACGATTTTTCCGAACGGCACGGCGTTGCGCGGCGTGGGAACTTTTTCGGGAACGGTCGCGGGCGAAGGCTCGAAATATAAAATTGACGGCGCGATTTCGAGCGACGCGCTGTCAGCCGATAACGTGCGTTTGAAAGGGTTGCAAATCAATGCGACGGTCGAAGGCGAAGGTTCGATTTACAACGCCAACGGCAAAGCGATTGCCGAAATGCTGACGTTTGAGAATTTTAAAATCGATTACCCGCAGATGGTCGGCAACGTGCGCGGCACGGGAACGAATTTCAAATGGGTCGGCGAACTTCAGGCGGCGGCGGCGCGCACTCCGGCGGGAACGCTTGCCGGATTGTTTATCTCCGACGCGGTTGCCGAATACGAAGACAAAAAATTTAACGCGACGTTCGGCAGCACGCGAGCGCGCGAGTATTCGGTTCCGGGTAAATTGGACATTCAAAACGTGCAGGCGCGAAACGCCAAACTGACTTCCGCAGACGGTATGATGAACGCCGTCGCGCCGAACGTCAAAGCCGGTTCGCTGAAAACAAAAGCCATTGAATTGCAGGGCGTAACGGCGAGTAATTTCAAACTCAAAGATGTTCCCGCCCGCACTGATATTCAAATCGGCAGCGTGCAGTCGCAATCGGCGAATCTTAAAGATACAAAATTAAAAAATCTGACCGCGAAAAATGCCCGCATCGGAATTCAGGGCGGCACGACAACTTTTACCGCCAACGATATTCACGCCGCGCAGGTTAACGCAATCGGCGCGAGCGTCGGCGGAATCGTTGCCGCCAATCTCAACGTAACGGATACGCCGAGCGAAACGATTGTCGCCGCCAATAATTTGCAGGTTGCTAAAATTCAAACCAACGCTGCGATTCTGGGAAGTTTGAATATCGCCGGAGTCCGCTTAACTGTTCGTCAGGGTGTAATCGAAGGAAGTTCGAGCGACATCAATGCGGGCGATGTGACGCTGACCGACGCGGCGTTGGCTGGCGGCGGAAAACTCGAAAACGTCAAATTAGGAAAACCTGTTTTCGTGCTTGAACCGTCGGGACGTTATCGAGCGAGCATGGATTTAAGTTTGGGCGGCGGCGTTTTGGGAAGCATCAATCTCGGCGCGGCAAATGCGAACGTCACGGCAACCAACGACCAGGTTGCGCTCAACAATTTATCGGCGGACGTGATGGACGGCAAAATCAGCGGCAATGCGGTGATTGCTTTAAACAACCGTAATCAATCGCGCGTTGATGCCGATTTCAGCAATTTGGATTTGGCGAAACTGCTGGCGTTGCAGGGCGGGCAAGTTATTCCGATTTCAGGGCAAACGACCGGCAAAGCTAATCTGACATTTACCGGAACGAATTTCCGCGCGGCGAGCGGCACACTCGTCGCCGATTTTAACGCCAACGCCGGTGATGAAACGCGCGGCTTCGTTCCCGTCAACGGTAAATTGGGATTACGCGCGACAAACGGGCTTTTCAATATCGATTACGCCAATCTCAACACGGAAAAAAGCGCGCTCAACACCTCCGGCAGATTCGACCTCGAAGGCAATGATTCCAATTTGCAGATTGCTTTAAATTCGACGGACGCGAGTGAAGTCGAACGGCTCATTAAAGTTTTAAATCTGTCGCCCGCGCTCGAAGACCAGCTAAATTCGGCGCAGGCGAGTTTTGCCGGAAATCTGAAATTTAACGGAAATCTGACGGGCAATCTTTTAAATCCGACGATTGACGGTCGCGCCGCGCTCGATTCGATTAACTTGCGCGGCAGAAATTTGGGCGCGTTGACAACGGAAATTTTCGCTTCCCCAGATACGATTGAATTGCGCGGCGGAAAATTGGCGCAGCCCGACGGCGGCAATATCGCTTTTAATGTCAACGCGCCGCGCGGCGGCGAAAATAATATCGGCGTGCAGGCGACTTTGACGAAAGTCAATACCGGAAATTTGCTGGCGGCTCTGCCGTTTGATTTGCCTGAAACTCTAAAAGATTTTAACGGCGAAACTTCCGGCACGATTCAGTTGAGCGGTTTGCCGAAAAACATTTCCGGTCAGGTGAATCTCGCTTCGACGAGAGCGACGGTTGCCGGACAATCTTTTGACAGTTTGAACGCAAAACTTAATATTCAGAATTCAATTGTCAATATCGAAAATTTTGAAGCGCGTTCCGGCGACGGATTTCTGCGGGTGGGCGGAACTTATAATACGAATGCTTCCGCGTTCGATTTGAATCTCGAAGGGAAAAATTTACAGCTTGCGCGGCTCAAAAATCTGTTGACGAAAAATAATTCGCTCGCCATTACCGGCACGGTCGATTTAACGGCGCAGGCAAAAGGCAACGCCAACGACCCGAAAACTTTCGACGTTAATTTTAAAGGCGCGGGGCAGAACGTAACTATCAATGACAACGCGCTCGGCACGGTCAGTTTCGTCGGCACGACCGCCAGCCAGCAGTTTAACGCGAATCTGACGGCGACCATCGGCAGCCAGCCGCAGACGATTACGGCAAACGTTAATCTTGCCGACCCAAATCTGCCGTTCCGCGCCGAAACCAATTTCAAACAGACTTTGCTCGAACCGTTTATAGCCTTTCTGTCACCGCCGGAAAATGTTTCGGTGACGGGCAGAGCGACGGGCAGAGTTTATCTCGAAGGCAATCTTTCCAAAGTAGATGCGAGCGGCAACCGCGTTTTTACAGCCGCCGATTTAAAGGGCGAGGCGCGATTTACGGAGTTTAGCTTCGCGGTCAACGAAACGCCTTTTATCGCCACCAATCCGCTGGCGATTCGTTTCAATACAGACGAAATTATTGTCGATAACGCGATGTTCTCCGGCGGCGGCTCAAATTTCACGGTGAGCGGTAAAAAAGCTCTCGGCGCGAATGCCGTCAACAGTCTGGCGATTGACGGAAAATTGAATCTTCAGGTTTTGGATGTTCTCTCGAAAAATACTTTCTTTACAGGTATTTCCGATATTTCGGTGCGTTTAAACGGCACAAACGCAGAAGCCCGTTTAACCGGCTCGGCTGCGCTGGCAAACGCTTCTTTTTCGACCTTTGTCGGCAGCGAAAACATCAGCGTTAACCGCATCAACGGGCGAGTTATTTTTACTTCCAACCAGGCGCAGATTGACCAGCTAAGCGGCTATCTGGGCGGCGGAAAAATTACCGCTTCGGGCGGCGCGCTGCTCGACGGTTTGCAGCTCGAAAGATTTCAACTGCGCGTCGATGGACAAAATGTTTCTGCGCCGGTGATAGAAGGATTGGTGGCGACGGGAAATGTTAATCTAGACATCGTCGGCGAGCGCGTCGGCGAACAATACGACACATCAATTTCAGGAAACATCAACGCGAGACGCGCCATTTACACCAAAGATATAGATTTTGCGGATATTATCGGCAATCGCCGCGTCGGTGGAATCGGCGAAGGCAGTTCTTCGTCTCTATTTTTGCCTCCGCGTCTTAATTTGACGCTCGACGGGCGTGACGCGCTGATTGTTCGCAACAATATTGCTAATTTAACGGCTTCGGCTTCTTTGGCAATTGCCGGAGATACGGAAGAACCGATTATTACAGGCAGAATTACGGCAAACGAAGGCGGCACGATATTTTTCCGCAACGACCGTTACGACATTCAGCGCGGCGTGCTGGAATTTCCGCCTTCGACCGGCGAACCGTTTATCAATCTGCAAGCCGAAACCGAAATTCAAGGCTATCAGGTATTCGTTAATCTGCTGGGCGATTTGAGCAATCCCGATAATCTTTCGGCGACGCTGCGCTCAAATCCCGCGCTGCCGCAACCCGATGTTGTTTCACTGATTACGACCGGAAATCTCGCCAATACCGGCACGGGAATTCCGACTTTAGCGCAATCGGGCATCAACACGGCGGCGGAAGTTATCACCGATTCGCTGATAAATAATCCGGCGCGAAAGGCGACCGATAAACTTTTTGGGCTGAACAAATTCGAGCTTGACCCGATTATTTCCGGCACTCGCGTTAATCCGGGCGCGCGTCTGACCGTCGGCAGGCAGATTAACCGCAATCTGGCGATTACCTATTCGACGAATTTATCAGGAGACCAGAGTCAGGTTCTGGCGTTGGAATATCGCGTTTCAAATCGCCTGTCGTTTGTCGCGCAGTATCAACAGCGCAGTTTAAGCAACGTCACGCGCAACAGGGATGGTTTTGGTTTTGAAATTCGCTTGCGAAAAAGATTTTGAGGTAAAGGGAAGTTGAACCACAGAAACACAGAGACACAGAGACACACAAGTAAAAAGTTAAAAGTAAAAAATAAAAACTATTTTTCGCGTTTTACTTTTTACTTTTTACTTTGAAAATCTCTGTGTCTCTGTGTCTATGTAGTTTATTTTTTGTTTCCGCCGTCCACGCGCAGAACAAATACGAAAATCGCCCGCTCTCAAATGTCAGCATCGCGTTTGAAGGCGCGGACAAAGATATTTCCGCCGCCGAACAATTTCGCGCCACCGTTCGCAGTATTTTGGGCGATACCTATTCGACCGTCAAAATTCGTGATTCGCTGCAAACGCTTTACGAAACAGGACGAATTGTTTCGGCGCGAGTCGAAGCGACGGAAAATCAATCAGGTAACGTTGATTTGCGTTTTATCATCAAGCGTAAAACGCAGGCGGAAAAAGTTATTATTAAAGTTGGTCCGGCGGTTGGCGCGACCGTCACCGAAGAACAATTGCTTTCGCGGCTTGACCTTTTAAATACCGGAAGCACTGTCACCGACCGGATTTTGCAAAATAACGCCGATTTGATTCAAGAGTATGTGCGCGGGCGCGGTTTTTACAATGCCGAAGTCAAATACACGCAAACGCCGCTCGACAGCCCGACCCGCGTAACGGTAACTTTTCAGGTGAATCCGAACACGCAGGTAAAGGTTGGAACTTTCTCGATTAACAACATCAAAGGTTTTAACACTGTCGAAGGGGCTGACGCGGCAAAAGTTCGCAAGGATTTGCAGTTGCAGCCGGGCGCGTATTTTTCCGACTTTCGATTGACCAGAGATGTCACGGCAATTCGCAGCGCGCTGGTTAAAAAAGGTTATCTCGCGCCGAATTTAAACGAGCCGAAAAAAGTACTCGACCCGGAAAAAAATACGATTGACCTTACGCTTGACGGCGACATCGGACCGAAAGTCGATGTCGAAATTATGGCGGGAAATCAAAAGGTCGGCAAGGGAAAGCAGGAAGCGATTTTGCCGATTAAACGCGATAGCTCGCTCGAACAGGCGACCATCGTCGAAGGCGAACGTCGCTTGAGAAATTATTATCAGGAACAGGGTTATTTTTTCGCTCAACCAAGCACGACCTGCTCGGTCGAGCCTCCTTTTCCGGCGGATGTTTCGGGCGGCGTGCAAAATGGAACGCGCGAGCTTTGTTCGGCTTTGAGCGGCGCGGATTTATACGGCAAGAAAGTGACCGTTACCTACAATGTCAATCCCAACCGCCGCTTGAAATTGGTTGACATCCGCATCGTCGGCACAGACAAATTAACTTACGAAGATGTCGAGTCGGTGCTGGATACGCAAAAAGCTTCGCTTATCGGCATCATTCCGAAACTCGGTTACGGGCGCGGCTACACGAGCAACGAAACTTTAGCGAGCGACCGCGACCGGCTTAAATCGATTATGCGCGAACTCGGTTACCGGCAAGCCGAAGTTACCGTCCGGCAAGGCGTTTCGCCGACCGGCGACAATTTGATTATCACGTTTGCCGTCAAGGAAGGCATTCCGAC
Organism: Pyrinomonadaceae bacterium; assembly: GCA_050996405.1. Lineage (GTDB taxonomy): Bacteria > Acidobacteriota > Blastocatellia > Pyrinomonadales > Pyrinomonadaceae > JBPCRW01. The sequence goes on from JBPCRW010000215.1 coordinate 8,971, forward strand.
GCGCATTACAGACGTGGCGATTACCGGCAATAAAGAAGTTCCGACCGCCGCGCTCGAAAATCTTTTGCCGGATTTAGAGGGTAAAAATTATTCGCGGGCGCGGGCGCGCAACGGCGTGCGGAAACTTTCCGAATACTATTCAAACCAGGGCTATTACGATGCGAAAGTAGTTTTTTCGATTGTCGAACAGCCGGACGAGCCGAACCAGGCGGAAGATAAAGTCAAACTCGTCTATACGGTTGAAAACGAAGGCAAGAAAGTTTTCATCAATCGCGTGTTAATCAACGGCAATGAAATGACGAAACGCGGCGCGGTTTTAAAAGCGATAAATCTCACGCCGGACGACGTTTTGCGTCAAACCGATATTTTCACCAGTGAGCAGAATTTATACGCGACCGACGCTTTCAGAAGTGTTGAAATCAAACCCGAACCCGCCGGACAAAAGGCTGACGGAAATCGTCTATCCGACATTATCGTCAATCTCGGCGAGCAGAAACCGCGCATCATTACTTACGGCGGCGGTTATTCGACCGACGAAGGCGCGCTCGGATTTTTCGACATTCGCCACGTCAATCTGTTCGGCAAACTTTTGCAGGGCGAAGCGAATGTGCGGATGAGTCAACGCCAGCAGCTTGTTCAGCTTAGTTATCTAAATCCGCGTTTTTTCCGCGAAGCCAAAAATCGTTTCGCGCCGCTTAGTATTTCCGCATCGTATCAACGAGATTCGACCGTCACCAGATTTTTCCGCTCGACTTTTGACCAGGGAACGTTCGGCATCGTCCAGCGCATCGACGCGAAGGGAAATCCGATTGACGTTTTTGGAAATAAGACCGGCGACCCGACCATTAACCGTCTGACTTTTTCGGCGGAAACCAGCCGGACAATCAGCCAGAAATCCAGAAGTATTTTGTTTCTGCGCTATCGTTTTGAAGACGTGAGGCTGTTTAACGTCAATAGTCTTTTGATTGCCGACCTTTTGCGCCCCGACGACCGCGTGCGGATTTCCGGTCTGGTCGCTTCGTTTGTCCGCGACACACGCGAAAACTGCAATCGCAAACAATCGGTTTTGGATTTGGTTCAGAAGGGCGAAATTACAGACCCGTGCCGCTACAACGCGAGCGACCCGACCCGCGGCTCGTTTCTGACGGTTGACTACAATGTTTCACTGCCGGTTCTCGGCGCAAACGTCGGTTTTAATAAACTTCAGGCGACGTATCAAACTTATTTTACGTTTAAGCGATTGAACAACACGACTCTGGCGGGGCGCGCGATTCTCGGTTTAGCCAGCGTCTTTAGCAAAAAAAATCGTTTTACAGACCCGCAGTTTCAGGAATTGAACGGCACACTGCCGATTAGCGAAAGATTTTTCGCGGGTGGCGCGACGGATTTGCGCGGATTCGATTTTGAAGGCGCGGGTCCGCGCGTCGTCGTCGTTCCGCAGGGAATTTTTCGCAACACCAAAGGCGACATCGTGACTTTAAATCCGTTCACCGTTCCGTTCGGCGGAAACGCGCTGGCGATTATAAATCTGGAAGCGAGAATTCCGCTCAACGATACGTTTCAGGTCGTTCCGTTTTATGACGGCGGCAACGTTTTCCGGCGCGTCTCGGATATTTTTAAGCCGTCAACATTTCAGCAATCGAGCGTTTTTCTCTCAAATTTGCGGACGATTTGGTCAAACACCGTCGGGCTTGGAATCCGCGTCAAAACGCCGTTCGGCGCGGCGGCGGTTGATTACGGTTATTTACTGAATCCGCCGCAGTTTCTGATTCCGCAAGCCGACGGCTCAAACGCGATTTATCGCCTGCATCAAGGGCAACTCCATTTTCGCTTCTCGCAGAGTTTCTAAAAAGGAATCGCCGCAAAAAAGCACAAAATTCACAAAAGAATTCGGCAGAAAAATCCTTTCTGTGTTTTTGTGTCTTTTTGCGGCGATGTTTTATGAAAAGTTTGCGATGTTTTTACTTTTTGACCAGCACGACCGGCGATTGTTCAGCCGAGTGAATCCGCCCGAAAAAGTTTTGCACCGATTCGTATTTTTCGGCGGGAATCGTCGCGCGGTTTAATTTTAAGGAACGATTAAAAATTAAATAATCGCCCGCCACTTCGTAAGTCGCGCTGTATTTGCCGAAGGCGGTTTCGAGTTTTGCGGCATCGGGCATTTCGTCAACCGCAAATCCGGCGGGAATTTTAATTTTGACCGTTTCCGAATAAGCGTTGGCATCCATTATAAAAGAATGCTGGCGGCGACCTTCGCTGAACGATAGACGTTCGAGCCGCCCGATAATCGCCGGTTTGAAAACCATCAAACGTCCCTGCATCAATTGCGCGTAGGAATCCGCGCCGAATTCGACGCTTAAATCGAATCCGCCGTCCGGCGTTTCGTCTTTCGGCGTAATGCGCGTTGCTTTTGCGCCGCTCGCGCCGCGCGAAATCCAGCCTTCGATGGCGCGATTATATTCTGCCGCCGAAAGCCTGCGCAGGCGGGCGCGTTCGATTGATGCCGATTGCCCGATTGACTTTTCGTGTGTCGTGCCGCTGATTGCGCCTTCGGGCGAAAGCGCGGCATCAATCGTTCTTTCAACCTGATTCATCTCCGGCGGCAAAATGGGCATTTGCGACACTGAATTCGTGTCTTTATTGTCAATCAGCGCGAGGCTGCCCTGTTCTTCTTCGGGCAAATCGCCGAGCCGCGTGTAAGGGTCGGTCGCATCGAAAATCAAAAGCCGTCCGAGTTTCGGATGCGTGATAACCGAAGCGACTTTTGTTTCGTCGCCGATTTTAACGGCGATAATGCAGTGATTAAATTGATGCGGCGAAGCCCATTCCGCGCGAACATATCCGGCATCGTCCGCCGTGATGCTGACCATATAAGCGGTGATTCCGACCGCGTTCAACATCGCCCGCATCAAATTCGCTTTGTCTTTGCAGTCGCCG
>JBPCRW010000255.1:0-11092 GCA_050996405.1 Pyrinomonadaceae bacterium
AGAGGTTTCGCGCCGGTAAAAGTTCCTTTGACATAGCCGAAAACGAAAAGCGCGGCGACCGTTACGCCGACCGACCAGAGCAGAGCCGCGTGCGCTTCTTTCAATAAAATATACGGCAGCAGCGGAATCAAACCGCCCGCGATATACGCGCCGCCGATTGTCGCGCCGCTTTGCAGAGCGCGTTTTGGTGCGGGTTTTTCCAAGCCCAATTCAAAACGCATCATAAAATCCGCGAAATCCTTTGGACGCTCTGCCAAAGATTCGACAATCGGCTGGCTTTCCGCCGCGTTCAGACCGTAATTTTCGAGAATTTCCAAAACCTCGTCCTTTTCGTGTTCGAGCATTTTTTCGATTTCAAACATTTCGCGTTCATACTCGTTGTCGTAATGCTCGGCATCGGATTTTCCCGCCAAATATCCGCCCAAACCCATCGCAATCGAACCGGCGACAATTTCCGCCAAACCTGCCGTGACAATAATCGTCGTTTCTTGAGTCGCGCCCGAAAGCCCCGCCGCAAGCGCGAAAGGAACGGTCAAACCGTCCGCCATTCCGATAACGATGTCGCGCACGACTTCGCCCGACGTGAAATGTTTTTCGATGTGTCTGGTCTGCGGCATATAAGAAAACCGGAATAGATCGCAGATTTTACGGATTCGGCAGATTTTCGCGGATGTTATTTTAATAGTTATCTGCGTTCATCCGCTCAATTCGCGTCATTTGCGGTCTATTCTTCCATACTTGAAAAAGTCTTGATTGTACCATTTCCTGCGGGCGATTTCGCCTTCAATTCTTTCGACGATTTCTCCAATTCTGTCCATCGTCTCGCTTAAAACTATTTCCCTTCCGTCGCGCATTTCGATTTTGTATCCGCCCTTTTGTTTGCCGTTTCCGTTCGCGGCGGCTGATTTGATTTCATCCCACAAATAGCTTTGCTTTTTAAACTCGAAACCGTTTTCAAAAAATTTAAATTCGCCGCGCCGCAGACTTTGCCAGCCGAAAAGAACTAAAAATTCGACAATCAAAAACGCCGTTCCCAGCATAAAAAAAATAAATTTCCGCGTCAGCGAATATGCAAACAGCATCGCCAGAAAAAAGACGAACGACAGTACGGCGACAATTGCCGCGCGCTGCAAAAGCGCGGGCGACGTTCCATAGACGGCTTGTAATTTGCCGAGTTCATTTTCCCTTTCAGTCATCCGCCAAAATTTCTTTTACTCATTTTTGCAATCGGGGCATTCTTTGACGGTCACGGTTTTCGTTACATTCTGCCCGCTAAATCCACATCCATCGTCAACTTCCGCCTTAATTGTGTATGTTCCAGCTTTTACCCCTGACAAATCCCAAAGAATTTTTTTACCTTGACCAATAATTTTTCCGCTTGAAACTGTATACAAATAGGTAAGCACATCATCTTCCGGGTCTTTAGCTGCTGCAAAAACCGCTATTACTTTTATGCCGTTTGAACAAAACTGATTTTGTTTTGGACATTCTGTCGTTATTTCTGAAAGGCTTAAAATTAAATTATTAACAATTGGCGTTCCATTGCAACGGAGTACACATAGCACCCGCCTTCTTCCCAAAATACGATTAAACAAATCTCCAATCGGACGAAAGATGTTTGGAAAATCATTTTTAGCGGTCTTTGAAAAGTTTGGTTGAAACAGAACTTCAAAATGCGGAAACACGCGCGAAGTAAGTGTGTTTTGCGCCCTTACTTCGTGCGGGCTTCTGCCAAAAACCGAGAAACAAAGCGTTGGACAAAATACGCAGACGAAAAATGCAAGGATTATATTTCTTCTCATAAAATTTCCTTTTGAAATCCAAAATCGCCAAGCCGAAAATAAAATCGGCTCGGCGAAATCGTTAAAGCGGTTTGATAATTTCCGACAAAATATCCGGTTTTGATTCATCGCGGACGAGATGCGGAAAGCGCAAGCCGCCTTGATAATTGATGGTGTAAGTTCCGATTGTTCCGGCGTTATTGGCTTCGACGGTGATTGTTCCGGCTGAATCTTTGGTCGCGGCGACGGCGGCGCGCAGAGAGTCAACCGAAAACGGCGCGCCGTTGATTTTGGTAATCTGCATCGCTGGCGCGAGTCCGGCTTTGTATCCGGCTAAATTCGGATTGACATCTGCAATTACGCCATTTGCGGCGATATACAGACCGAGCGAATAGGCGAAACTTCCGCCGCGCGAAACAGGATTCGGCGTGTCGTTATAAACCAATTGCCAGCCGCCGTTTGTAATGCCGCCCATCGGCGCGTTTTTTTGAATGTTGTAAATTCTCGTCGTTAAAAATCCGCGCCAGTCGTAAGGCTCGACTTCGTTCAGCGTGCGGACGACTTCCTCGAAATCATACGGCACAACTTTCGGCGCAGTATTTTGCCCGCCGTGAAACTTTTTGAAAAAATCGTTGAGCGAGCGCGTTCCGCCCGATTTTTGACGAATCAAAACGTCGGCTTCGAGCCAGATTAACGCGCCTTCGTCGTAGTATTCGACGCGGCGGCGTTCGTTGAGCCACACGCGCGGACTGCTGTAAGTAAATTGGACGGCGCGCGCCGTATCAACGACGGGTCGCCAATTTCTGCCCGATTGATAATCGAGACTCGCCGCGTCGGATGCAACCGTGTCACGGAAATTTTCCGGTGTCCAAAGCCCGCTGCGCGAAGGAAAAACGTGACCGAGATACTGCGTCAAACCTTCATAAACCCACAGCAGTTCGCCCTTCATCGGCGTTTCGTAATCGCCCGTCGCCAGCCCAATCGGACGACGATATTTTCCGTTCCAAGAATGCGTGTATTCGTGACCGAGAAGGTCGCCGAGTTCGTATAATCCGGCTTCGGTGCTTAAAGCATCTTCGCCCACGCCGTCCTCGCTCGATTCGTGATGCTCCAAGCCTTCGCTGCCGCCGTAATCGCTCAAAGTCAGTAAAAATCTATAAGAATTGTAATGATGCGCGCCGAACGCTAGATTCGCTTCTTTGACCAGATTATTCCAACCCGCCAGCGTTTCCGGTTTATATTCGAGCGCGGCGGCGGAGTCTGCGAAAATGTCAATCTCGTGCGGCGCGCCGCCGATCGTTCCGAGCGGAACTCGTTTGAAAAATTTGCCGATGACGGCGGGCGAATCCACGAAATAAGTCAGCGTTGCGGGTTTGAAATTAACCAAATTTGCCGCTTCGTTCGCAACCGGCAAAGCCGTCGCGTATTTCCAATCGGCGGGCATTTTTAAAGAAGCCGTGACCTGCACGTTGTCGCTTTTCGCGCCTTCTGGATAAAGCAGCAGGCGATTCCATTTAATCCGCGCCAGATTCGCGCTCATCGTCGTGCGCGGCTGCGAAACGTCGTCAAACGAGATTTCGATTTGATTCGCGCCAGCCGGAATCTGCAAATGAAACGCGAACATTTCAACGTCGTCGCGCTGCCACGCAACCGGCTTTCCGTTTGCCGTGATAGACAGATTGACCATATCATTAAGCGGTCCGGTCGGCGAATGCTCGCCCGGAATCCATTTCGGATAAAAGAGCGTGAATTTTCCGGCGTTGACCGTCATCGTTTCGGTGTTGTGCAGCACGCCGCGCCACGCATCGCTTGCGTCAACGTTTAGTCTAATTGAATTTTGCGCCAGCGCAAATGAAACTTGAATCGCCAGTAAAGCGAGCAGCAGAATAATTTTTCGACAATGAAATTTATTTAATTTAGTCATAACTTTTTTGATTTAAGAAATAATTTGAAACCACAGATTAACATAAACTCGCGCGGATAAAAGCAAAAATAAATTTGTTTCATCTATGTCCGGCGGCGGTTAATTTTTGCGTTTTAATAATTCGCCAAACGCCGCGCCGCGTCCGCAATCTCGGAAACCTGCGGCAAAAAATAATCTTCCATCGGCGGCGCGAACGGCACGGGCGCGTCAATCGAAGCGACGCGAATTACAGGCGCGTCGAGCCATTCAAACGCTTCTTCGGCAATAATGGCGCTGATTTCGCCGCCAATGCCGCCGGTTAGAGAAGATTCGTGCAAAACAAGAGCGCGATTTGTTTTTTTTACCGTCGCCAGAATCGCTTCTTTGTCGAGCGGCGCAAGCGTTCTTAAATCTATAATTTCAATTTGCAAGCCGTCTTCTTTTTCCAAAATTTCCGCCGCGTCCAATGCGTTTAAAACCTGCGCGCCGAACGTGATGATTGATAAATCCTTCCCTTCTCTTGCGACACGCGCCTTGCCGATTTCGACAATGTAATCATCTTCGGGCAATTCTTCGCGCAGACGCGGCAGGCGATAAAGTTTTTTGTGTTCAAAAAACAAAACTGGGTCGGGGTCACGAATCGCCGCTTTGATTAAGCCTTTCGCGTCGTAAGCCGTTGACGGTTCAACCATTTTTAAGCCAGCCGTATTCAAGAAAAACGATTCGGCATTTAGCGAATGAAATGGTCCGCCGCGCACGCCCGAACCGCACGGACCGCGAAAGACTGCTTGAATCCCACCGCAGCCGCGATAGCGCGATTTTGCAGTGTAATTCGTCAGCATATCAAAGCCGCACGAAATAAAATCTATAAACTGAAATTCGGCGACCGGCTTCATCCCCATCAAAGCCGCGCCACACGCCGCGCCGACAATCGCGGTTTCAGAAATCGGCGTGTCAATCATTCGTCCCGCGCCGAATTCGTCAATAAAACCTTCGGTCAATTTAAACGCGCCGCCGTATCTGCCGACATCTTCGCCGATGACGAACACAGTTTCATCCGCCGACATTTCTTCCCAGATTCCTTGCCGAATCGCTTCGATTAAAGTTGCGCCTTTTTCTGATTGTTTGATTGCTGTTGCCATTTTTGATGATTTATTTCTGGTTACTCTTAAATAATTATCCGTCAAAGAACTGATTTGTTCGGCGAGGCTAGATTTTATCTTTCCAAATTTGCATTTCGAGCAAAATTTTCTCGATTGGCGCGGAAAATTTGATGGCGCGTTTTTCTTCCGGGTGCGCTTTGTAGATTTCGATATAGCGACGGGAAAATTCGAGTGGGCTTTTGCCGATAAACGATGCGATTCCTTTTTTGCCGTCGTATTTTTCGATGATCTGCGCCATTCGGTAGCCGACGTAATAACTCGTTTCGTCGAATGCGGTAGTGAATGCGATGCGATAAAGTTGGTCACCGTCAGCGGTTTCGTCTGTGTCGGCGCGATAGATTAAGGCTTCAAAAAGCGCGAAATTCAGACGTAGGCGGGCGGCGTTCTTTTCGTATTCGTCTTGTTGCTCTTTGGAAAACGCCAGCGGTTTTTTGATTTTCGTGAAATCGCCGACGAACGTCGCCGTGCCTTCCAGCCAGAGATTGGCGGCGAGAATGTATGTGTTGACAATGTTCTGCTTCGGCTCAATTTTGCTGTTCGTCAAACTCTTTTTGCGCTGCTGTTCGCCGACCGCCTGAATGCTGTGATAAAGTTCGTGCGCCAGCAGATATTTCAAGCCTTCAAAATCGCCGCCGATTTTTTGCAGTGCGACGTTCAGCGCGGTGTCATCACCGATGGTAAAACCGAGCGAATAACCGCCGACGAGCAGCCGCGCCTTGACTTCCGCCTTTAAATCCGGCGGCGTATAGTCGCCGATAATGCGTCCGACATCAGCCAGTAAGCCGGATTCTTCGCGCTCGATTCGCGCCATCAGCATTTTAATTTCCGTTAAATTTTGCTTGGTGCCGCTCCAGTTAAAAATGTCATCGCCTTTAATCTTTCCGGTTTCGATAATTTCGCGCAAAGAACTTTTAAAACTTTCGGTATTAGCGTCCGTCGCGCCCCGCGCCGCGGCTTTTTTAATCAGCGTTTGATTGCCTTCGAGCAGTGCGATACGTTCGAGTTCGACATCGGAAATTTTATTTTTTGAAAGCGCGTCGACAACAGCCTTCGCGCTTTCAAAATCAATCGTTACTTTAATGTTTTGCGCGAAAGTCGGTGCGCAAAAAATGAACAAAGTGACAAGCAATAAAACTGTTTTCATATTCAAGAAATTTTGGATTCACTCACAAAAGTTCCGCAAAATTCTAACTCATTTTCTTCCGCGCCTGTGATTGAACTGCCGTGATTGCCACCGCGTCGGCGATGTCTTGGGCTTTGCAGCCGCGCGATAAATCGTTGGCGGGTTTATCTAAACCTTGCAAAATCGGACCGATTGCCGCGCCGCCGGTTAATCTTTCGGTTAATTTATAGGCGATATTTCCGGCTTGCAAATCAGGGAAAATCAAAACGTTGGCTTTACCTGCAACGCTCGAACCTTTGGCTTTTGATTCGGCAACTGACGGAACGAGCGCGGCATCGGCTTGCAGTTCGCCGTCAATTTCCAAATCGGGAAAACGCGCTTTGACGGTTTTTGTCGCCTCGACAACTTTGTCAATTAATTTATGCGACGCGCTGCCTTTCGTGGAAAAAGAAAGCATCGCAATTTTCGGCTCGACTCCCAAAAGAGCGCGGCACGAATCGGCGGACGCAATCGCAATTTCCGCAAGCTGCGCCGCGTCCGGCTCAATCACCACGCCGCAGTCGGCGTAAATCATCGCGCCTTGAAACCCGAATTTTTTGTCGGGAACGACCATCACGAAAAAGCTGGAAACGATTTTGAAACCGGCGCGCACGCCGATACAGTTTAGAGCGGCGCGAACCGTGTGCGCCGTCGTATTTGTAGCACCTGCTACCGAGCCGTCCGCTTTGCCGAGTTTGACCAAAAGATTTCCGTAAAAAAGCGGGTCTTTGACAAGCTGTTCGGATTCTTCCAAAGTCGCGCCTTTTGCTTTTCTAAGTTCGTGATAGAGCATCGCCATTTTGCCGAAATCGTTTGATTTTAAATGGTCAATTATATCCACACCGTTTAAATTCGCGCCCGCATTTTGCGCCGCCGCGCGAATTTTTTCTTCCGCGCCGATTAAAGTAATTTTTGCCAGCCGGTCGCGGATGCACATTTCCGCCGCCTGGACTGTGCGCGTGTCTTCGCCTTCGGGCAAAACGATGTGCTGCAAATCGGAAGCAGCCTGCCGCCTAATTTTTTCTAAAATCATTTCATCATTTAACATTGAATATTTATCATTTATCAAGTTGCGCTGAATGTTTAATGACAAATATAGAGCAACTTTACTTAAAAAAATTACACAAACGGCGCGCTTCTTTGCTAGACTGGTAGAAATAAAACAAACGGGAGAATAAAAAATGGCACAAACAAAAATGGCGCGGGTGACGAATGAATCGAAAGTAGGCAAAGTTCAAGCGAAAAGCCGGATGAAAAATTTGTTGATGTTTTTTCCAAATATGGTCAAGTTGTGCGGCAGGCTGATGACCGACAAGCGAGTTTCGACCGCCGACAAGGCGTTGCTTGCCGGAGCGATTATCTATGCGATTATGCCGTTTGATTTGATTCCCGATATGATTCCTTTCGTCGGGCAAATGGACGACGCTTATGTGATTGCGCTGGCACTTTTGCGAATTATCAATCACACGGACGAATCGGTCGTGCGCGAACATTGGACGGGCGGCGGCGACATCGTTTCGTTAGCAAGTTCGGTCGCGCAAATCGCGCCGATGCTTTTGCCGAAACGTGTCGCGCGCGTCCTTACTTCAAAAGTCGAACTGACTGATTCGGGCAAGGCGATAGAAAATATAACAAAGAAAAAACAGCCTTTGGTTGTGGCATATCCGCAGGAAATCGAAAGCGGAAAGAAATAATTTTTTGCGCGGAATGAAAGGGAGTAATCTTTTAAACGCTTCAGAAACTTTAATATTTTACTTTACGAAATAAAGTTCTTGACAAATAAAATTACTTGGTATAAATTCTTTTTCGAGATGGGAAAAGTTCAGGCAATCCGCAAAGACGAAATCAAACGGGGCGAGCCGGTCAACATCGGCGACAAGGCGATTGACAATTTGAAATTTATCCGCGAAACGATGGAACGTTCGGCGCATTTTACGGCGATTCCGGGCTGCGGCGGCGCGTTGATGGGCGTGACGGCAATCGGCGCGGCGATTATCGCAAACAATCAGCCGACGGTTCGAGAATGGCTGATAACGTGGCTCGTCGAAGCGATTCTGGCGTTCGGCATCGGAATGTTTGCGATGTGGCAGAAAGCGAAAACGGCGGGCGATTCGCTCGCCTCCGCGCCTGCCCGAAAATTCGCTTTGGCTTTCGCTCCGCCTCTTGTCGCCGGAGTCGTCCTCACACTTCTTTTTTATTACAGAAATTTTTTCGCTTTCCTGCCGACCGTTTGGCTGACGCTTTACGGCACGGCGATTGTCACGGGCGGCGCATATTCCGTCCGAATTGTGCCGATTGTCGGCTGGCTGTTTATCGCGCTCGGACTCGTTTCGGTTTTCGTTGACGCGCGTTCCGGCAATCTGCTGATGGGCTTGGGATTCGGCGTGCTGCAAATCGTTTTCGGATTGATTGTCGCAAGGAGATACGGCGGTTAAGAAGCGGAAACCCGCACGTCAGCAAGGGTGCGAAAGTTTTAAAATCTGCCGGTAAAAATATGAGAACAAAGGGAAATTTAGCTTTAACAAACGGCGAAGAAAAACCGAGTCTGCGAAAAACGCAAGCCGCTAAAAAAGCGGTGGAAACCGTTTCGACCGATTTGGACAAACTCATTCACGAACGGATGCGTCTGGGGATCATCAGCGCGCTGGCGGCAAACGCGAGTTTAACTTTTAATGATTTGAAAAATCTGCTGCAAACGACCGACGGCAACATCAGCGTTCACGCCCGCAAACTCGAAGAAGCGGGTTACATCAAGTGCGAAAAATCTTTTGAAGGGCGCATTCCGAAAACCGAATATAAAATCACAGCGGCGGGCAAAAAGGCTCTCGAAAGATATTTGACTCATATGGAAGCGTTGATTAAGGCGATGAAAAATGTTTGAAAAGATACTTAAAACGCCGAAGGGCAAATTGAATTTTTTGATGTTGACGTTTTTCGTTTACGTTACTGTGCCGATTTTTGAATGGTTTAGCTTAGAAAACGATTTAGTCAGCGGAAGATTTTCAATAAATGCTGATTCGATTGGATTAGATTTATTCACAAAAGTGTTCTGGAAACGACAGTTTCAAATTGAAGCGACGAACAAACAGAAAGTTTTTGATTGGACGTTCGGTGTAATTCTGCCTGTAGCTTGTATATTCTTCGATTTTGCGGTCTTCAAAGGTGCTTTTTCACATCACGGAGCTTTGCTCGGCGAATACAAACCGTTTGTTTATATGCTTAGTTTCGCGGCAGTGATTTTGCTGATGCTGTTTTTATTTTTCGGAAGCAAACTTAACTGGCTCAATGGAATTTTTGCGGGTTTATTCGCCATCGGCGCGGCTGTGTCTTTGTTAATCGGAATCGTGCTTTTTCCGCTTAGTCTAATTGGCTTGATTATTCTCATCGGAGCGATAGGATTTACTCCTTTGCTGACGGCTTTCGTCTTTGCGCGAAACGCAATAAGATCGTTGAAAATAGCTTGGTTGACTTCAAATAAAATTTTGCTCGTCAATTCATTCGCCGTCAGCGCGATTTTTAGTTTCGTATTTCCTTATGTTTTTTACGCAAACGTGGAAAATTCGCTTCGCAAAATGGAAAACGGAAGTCCGGCGGAAATTCGTCGAGAGCGAGATAAATTCAAGTATTTTTCGCCTTTCGTCAATTTCGACCGATTAGGCTTAAAAAGTTGCGGCGACCCTGATGAACGAAAAGTTGAGTTACTCGAAGCCGTTTATCAACTGACGGGAAAAAACACCAAAGAAGTTTATCGGTTGTATTGTTATGACTGGTAAATCTTGTCAAGGTTTTTGATTCCATAACGACCAGTAGAAACGCGACGAAAATTTTGTTTGAAATCAGTTGCTAATTTGATGATTTGAACTAAAAAAAATTATGAACGAAAAAACGAAAACAGGTTTGGAGATTTTGCAGGCGGCGGTTTTGCTCGGAATTTTGAGCGACGTTTTATTGCGCGAAACGCCCTGGGGATTGAATGTTTTGCTGTTTGTCGGCGCGTTTGCGGCGGCGATGACGATGCTGATTTTACGGCGCAAAAAAGAGTTTTGGAACGGGCGGACAGTTCTTTTAAACGGGGCGTTGATATTTTTCGCGGCTTGTTTCGCTTGGCGCGATTCGCCGGAGCTAAATGTTCTCGACGCGCTGGCGATTTTGGCGATTTTAGCCGTATTGATTTTGCCTTCGCTGAAAGTTAAAGCGCAAATGGCGGACGTTTTTCATTACGTTTTGGGCTTTGCGTGGGCGGGAATTAACGCGGTTTTCGCGCCGTTTTTCCTGTTGTTTAGCGATATTGAATGGAAAGTTTTTCCGCAAACGGGCTGGTCGAAACATCTGTTTGCGGCACTGCGCGGATTGTTGATAGCCGTGCCGATTTTGCTGGTTTTCGGCGGTTTGTTCGTGGCGGCTGACGCGGTTTATGAAGGAATCGTCCGACAGACATTTAACATTCAGTTCGACATTTTATTCAGTCATATTTTCTTTATCGGTTTTTTTTCGTGGACTATCGCCGGATATTTGCGCGGCTCGCTGATTGAAAATTCCGCCGGCGACAAAACTGGAAATTTCTCGATTTTGTCGAACATAAAAACGGTTGTTCCGCAAACTTTGAGCGTCACCGAAATAAAGGACGACGGCGAAGCGAAAGCGGAAGAAAAACCGAAGGAAGAAAAGAAAATTTGGAGTTGGCAGAGTCTCGACAATTCGGTTTTGCCGCGAAGTTTTACGCTCGGCACAATCGAAATTTCAATTATTTTAGGTTTGATAGATTTGCTGTTTTTGAGTTTCGTCATCGTGCAGATTCCGTATCTTTTCGGCGGGTTTGAACTGGTGCAGAACACGCCGGACTTTAAACTCGCGGAATATGCGCGGCGCGGTTTCGGCGAACTCGTAACGGTTGCCGCGCTCGTTTTGCCGATTCTGCTCGCCTCGCACTGGCTTTTGCGAAAAGACTCGCCGCTAAACGAAAAAATCTATCGTGCGCTGGCGGGAATTCAAATCGTTTTGCTGTTTGTGATTATGATTTCGGCGGCGCAGAGATTGTTTATTTTGACGGGAAATCTCGGTTACGGTTTGACGACGATTAGGT
>JBPCRW010000282.1:0-8590 GCA_050996405.1 Pyrinomonadaceae bacterium
GACTTTTTCTTTTGACACGCCTTCTTTGAAAATGTCGTAAGTGTGAACGCCGTCTTCAATCGTGCGAAGCCAGGCGTTGTGCGCTTTTTCGGCAATGTCCGGCCGATTGATATGGACGAGCATCAGAATCGCGCCCAAAAATAAACCTGACGGATTTGCTAAATTTTGTCCCGCGCGTCTTGGTGCAGAGCCGTGAATCGCTTCAAACATTGCGACGTTTTCGCCGATGTTTGACGAACCAGCCAAGCCGACCGAACCGGCGATTTGCGCGGCAACGTCGGATAAAACATCGCCGTAAAGATTCGGCATCACGATGACATCGAAATTTTCCGGCGTGTCGGCTAATTTCGCCGCGCCGATGTCCACAATCCAGTGGTCGGATTCTATTTCCGGGTATTCGGGCGCAATCTGGTCGAAAATTCGATGAAACAAACCGTCGGTGCGTTTCATAATGTTGTCTTTGATAAAGCACGTCACTTTTTTGCGATTAAAACGCTTGGCGTATTCAAAAGCGTAGCGGACGATTTTTTCCGAGCCGGGACGCGAAATCAATTTTAAGCATTCTTCAACTTGATCGGTTTGCCGGTATTCGATTCCGGCGTAAGTGTCTTCTTCGTTTTCGCGGACGATGACGACATCCATCACCGGATGTTTCGTCTTGATATAAGGCGCATAGGAAACGCACGGGCGAATATTCGCATACAAGCCCAAAGTCTTGCGAACCGCCACATTCAGCGAACTGTAACCGCCGCCCTGCGGAGTCGTAATCGGAGCTTTCAAAAAAACTTTTGTTCTTCTTAAACTTTCCCAACTTTCGGGCGCGATACCCGCCGCGTTTCCCGACAAATAAACTTTTTCGCCGATTTCAATCGTTTCAATATCGAGCCGCGCGCCCGCTTCCTTTAAAATATGCAGCGTCGCGTTCATAATTTCCGGTCCGATGCCGTCGCCGTATGCCACGGTAATTGGTGTATTTGCCATACTGTTTTACTGGTTTCCTCTATTAAATTTTGGTATTAAAGTTAAACGAATAATATACGCGAAAGAAGCGGCTTCCCGCAAAGCGCGAAAGAAATAGGACGCAGATGAAAACAGATTCGGCTGATTTACGCAGATATTTTAAAGAATCCGCGCTGAATCCGTTCTATCCGCGTTTATCCGCGTCCTATACGATTTCATCAATCGCTTTTGCCAAATCGAAATCGTTTTCGGTTAAACCGCCCGCGTCGTGCGTCGTGATGAAAAATTCGGCATAGCCCCAGCCGAGTTTGATGTCGGGATGGTGGTCTGCGGCTTGGGCGATTTTGCCGACGCGATTGACGAATTTTAAGGCTTCGATAAAGTTTGCAAACTTGAATCTCCTCGTCAAATTTTTGCCGTTTCTGTGCCAGCCGTCGAGCCGCGCTAAATTTTTTTCGACATCTTCCGCTGTTAATTTTTGCCGCGTCATTCGTTTTACTCCTCGATTTTAGGTTATACTCTGTCTTTTAAGTATAGCGGTTTTCAAAAGATTCGTTCAAAACAATGCGGTTTTATCAGAGAATTTTAATTTCAATTTTGGCATTGACGATTTTTTCGTGTGCTTCAAACCAGCGTCCCGTTACGCCGCGCGAAACTCTCGTAGCCTACACGCAAGCCATTAAAAATAAAGATGCGGCGGCGATGAAGGATTTGCTTTCCAAAGATTCAATCGAGATGGCGCGCGACGAAGCCAAAGCGCAAAACATCTCGCTCGACGAAGTAATTCAGAAGGAAACTTTATTCGGCGAAAACCAGAGACTGGTCGAGTTTCGCAACGAAAAAATCGACGGTGACAAAGCGACGATTGAAATGAAGGATTCGGCAGGAATCTGGAATATGGTGCGGTTTGTTAAAGAAGACGGCGCGTGGAAAATCGATAAAAAAGCCTTTGCCGACGATTTGCAGCGACAAATTGACGAGGACGATAAACGACTTGACGAGCAGATAAATCAAGAGAGACAAAAATAATCTGAGGAAAATTATGAAAATATACAAAACACTTTTAGTCGCGCTTTGCGCTTTTACGTTTTTGGCTTGCAGCCAGCTTAGTTCCACGCCTTCGCCGACCGAAGTTTTTAAAACTCAAACCGAAGCGCAGAAGAAAAAGGACGTAGCGACGATGAAGCAGAATCTTTCAAAAGGTTCTCTGGATCTGATTGAAAAAGCTGCCAAAGCGCGAAATATAACTCTGGACGAAGCGTTGGCGATGGACAATCCGGCGGCGGCTAATCAACCGGACGTATATCAAACCAGAAACGAAAAAATCACGGACAGCACGGCGACGCTCGAAGTCAAAGCTCCGCAAAGCGAAGAATGGATAACAATGCCTTTCGTTAAAGAAGACGGCAGATGGAAACTCGCGCTCGACAAACTTATGCAGGATTCTCAGGAGAAAACGAACGAGCAAATGAAAACGCCGCAGGCAGGCAATGAAACTAACAGTCCAACCGAAGCACCAGCAGCCAACAAATAAAAGATTTTTCAGAGGAGATTTTCCGCAAGTGTCAGCTATCAAACCTTTTCGCGCTTTGCGACCCGCGCTCGCAGCGGCAAAGCAGGTTTCCAGTGTGCCTTACGATGTGTGCAGCCGCGCCGAATTAAAAGATTTAATCGGCGCGAATCCGCACAGTTTTCTGCGCGTGACGCGCGCTGAAGTCGATTTGGGAAACGAAATCGCGCCCGACAGCCAGGAAATTTTTGACCGCGCCAGAGAAAATCTTGAAAATCTTATCGATAAAAAAAAATTGGTTTTGGAAACCGAACCATCTCTTTACATTTACCGGCTTTCGACCGCCGCGCATGCACAAACCGGCGTGGTCGCGTGCTGTTCTCTGGATGAATACGAAAACGGTTTAATCAAAAAACACGAAAAAACCCGCCCCGAAAAGGTCGAAGACCGGACGCGCCATATTTTAACTTTGCGGGCGCAGACAGGCTTGATTTTTTTCGCCTTCCGGCAAACGGCGAAACTTCACGATTTGATTGCTGAAAATGCGGCTGGCGAACCGCTTTACGATTTCGTGTGCGAGCAAAACGTGCGGCATCAAATTTGGAAAGCGAGCCGAACAAATGATTTAGTCAAAGCGTTCGCGGAAGTTCCCGCGCTGTATGTCGCCGACGGGCATCACCGCGCCGAAGCCGCCGACGCAGCGCGAAAAATTTTGCGCGCTGCGAATCCGAATCACACGGGCGCGGAAGATTATAACTACGTTGTGGCGGGAATTTTTCCCGATACGGATTTGAAAATTCTGGCGTATAATCGCGCCGTTAAAGATTTAAACGGTTTGAGCAAAGCGGAGTTTTTGGAAAAACTAAATAAAAATTTCGTCGTCGCGGAAACCGAAAATCCCGTTCCCGAAAAACGCGGCGAGTTTTGTTTTTATCTGGCGGGAAAATGGCGCAAAGCGATTTTTTCCAAAGCGGATTCGGCGAATATCGAACCGATTGACGCGCTCGATGCGAGTATTCTGCAAACTCACGTTTTGCAGCCGATTCTGGGAATCGAAGACGTGCGAACGGATGGACGGATTGAGTTTGTCGGCGGAATTCGCGGCACGCGCGAGCTTGAAAATCTGGTTGACGCGGGACGGGCGAAAATCGCTTTTTCAATGTTTCCGACGAGCCTCGAAGATTTATTCGCCATCTCCGACGCGGGCGAAATTATGCCGCCGAAATCAACCTGGTTTGAACCGAAACTGCGCGACGGACTGCTTGTTCATTTAATTTGAACTTAAGCACGAACTGCGTTTTAATTCGTAATTGATAATTCGTAATTATCTGTATGTTTGAAACCGAACGGCTGATTTTGCGAAAAATAGACGGGCGCGACGCGGCGGCGATTTTTGCGATGCGCGGCGACCGCGAGATGATGCGTTTTATCCGCGAGCCGCAAAACCGCGCGGAAACCGACAACTGGATAAAACTGGTTTCAAGCCGTTGGCAAAGCGAAAAAATCGGCTTTTGCGCGGTCGTTGAAAAAAGCTCGAACGAATTTGCGGGCTGGTGCGGTTTGTGGCGTTTGACGGAAACGGGCGAAACGGAAATCGGTTACGCCGTCGCCAAAAAATTCTGGCGCAGAGGCTATGCGACCGAAGCCGCGCGGCGAATTCTGCAATACGGTTTTGACGAATTAGGTCTTGATAAAATCGTTGCCGTAACCCGTCCTGAAAACGTCGCCTCGCGCCGCGTAATGGAAAAACTCGGAATGAAATTCGATTACGTCGGCGATTTTTACGAGCAGGATTTGGCGCATTATTCGGTGACAAAAAAAGAATTTTTACAATTTTTACAAACGAAAAACTGCTCGGATGTTGAATTATGAAAGCGACTTTGATTACGGGCGCGTCGGGCGGAATCGGCGAAGTGTTTGCGCGTCGGCTGGCGGCGGAAAAACATAATCTTGTTCTCGTCGCGCGTTCGGAAAATAAACTTCACGAACTGTGCGACGAATTGATGCTCAAACACAAAATCACGGCGCATTACGTCGCGCTCGATTTAACCGAAAATGATTCGGACGCGCGTTTGTTTGACGAAACCG
The DNA here is from genome assembly GCA_050996405.1 of Pyrinomonadaceae bacterium. Classification (GTDB taxonomy): domain Bacteria; phylum Acidobacteriota; class Blastocatellia; order Pyrinomonadales; family Pyrinomonadaceae; genus JBPCRW01. The sequence goes on from JBPCRW010000282.1 coordinate 4,559, forward strand.
AACGGCACGAATTTGAAATCGACTGGCTGATAAATAATGCGGGTTTCGGTTCGATGGGCGATTTTGCGGCGTTGGATTACGAACGCGAAGTTTCGATGGTTGATTTAAATGTGCGCTCGCTGGTCGCGCTGACGCATCGTTATTTGCAGAAAATGCGCGAGCGGCGCGGCGGCGTGATTATCAATGTTGCTTCGACGGCAAGTTTTCAGCCCGTTCCGTTTATGGCGACATACGCGGCGACGAAAGCCTTTGTCCGCTCGTTCAGCGAAGCGATTGCCGAAGAAAATCGTCCTTTCGGAATTACCGTTTCCGCGCTGTGTCCGGGTCCGACGGAAACGAATTTTTTTCACGTCGCGCACGCCGAAGCGTTTCGCGGCAAAGGAATGCAAACGCCGGAAGCGGTTGTCGAAACGGCTTTGCGCGGCGTGAAAAAAGGCAAGGCGCAAATTATTTCCGGTTGGACGAATTACATCGGCGCGCGGCTCGTCAATATCGTGCCGGATTCGCTGATAACGCGCGTTGTCGGCGGCGCGCTGCGCCCGCAGATTGAAAAAAGGCAGTCGAAAAAATGAAGTCACAAACACAAACCAAAAGAATTTTTAATTTCAGCGCGGGACCCGCCGTTCTGCCGACGGAGGTTTTAGAAAAAGCGCAAAAAGAGCTTTTATCATTAAACGGAATCGGAATGAGCGTAATGGAAATCAGTCATCGCTCGAAAGATTTTGAACCGATTTTGGAAGGCGCGCGGCAAGGCATTCGTGATTTATTGGACGTGCCGGAAAACTACAAAATTTTGTTTTTGCAGGGCGGCGCGAGTCTCCAGTTTTCGATGATTCCGATGAATTTTCTAAAAACTTCCGCCGATTATATTTTAACCGGCGCGTGGGGCGAAAAAGCGATTAAGGAAGCCAGACGCGGCGGCAATGTCAATGTAGTTTTTTCATCGAAGGAAAACGATTTTCGCGTCGTTCCGTCGCAGGAAGAAATTCGTCTTTCGCCAAATGCCGATTATGTTCATTATACGTCGAACGAAACGATTGACGGCGTGGAATTTAAATACGACTTGGACGGAGGAAATACTCCGGTCGTCTGCGATGCTTCGTCGAATATTTTGTCGAAACCGATTGACGTTTCTCGTTACGCGATGATTTACGCCGGAGCGCAGAAAAATATCGGACCTTCTGGAATTACGCTGGTCATTATTCGTGATGATTTGCTCGAAAAAGTTCCCGCGAATCAATTTTCGATGCTCGATTATTGCGCGATTGCCGAACACGATTCGATGCTCAACACGCCGAACACCTGGGGAATTTATATCGTTAATCTCGTCTGCGAATGGCTGAAAAATAAGGGCGGAATCGCGGAAATACAAAAGCTAAACGAAGCGAAGGCGAAAATTTTATATGACGCGATTGACCGGAGCGACGGTTTTTATCGCGGACACGCCGACCGCAATGCGCGTTCCTTAATGAACGTCACGTTTCGTCTGCCGTCCGCAGAACTCGATAAAAAATTTGCGGCGGAAGCGGCGGAAAATAATCTGAACGGATTAAAAGGTCATCGCAGCGTCGGCGGAATTCGCGCTTCGATTTACAACGCTTTTCCGGCAGACGGAGTTGAAAAACTCGTCGAATTTATGCAGGATTTCGCGCGGGAAAATGGGTAAAGAAAAATAGAACGCGGATAAACGCCGATTAAGACGGATTAACGCAGATATTTAAAATAAATCACGCGAAAATCTCTTGAAATCCGTGTTCGTCCGCGTCCTATTTTCCTAAATCAGACGATTAAAGTTTGCGTCGAAACAATTTCGCCGATTTTCTCGCTGACTTTTGTTAAGCCGTCGAAGCCGGGCAGCAGTTGAATTTTTTGCGAAACGTTTCTATCAATCCATTTCAAACCGTCGTCGCCTTTAAACAGAGTCGCAATCGTGTAATCGGATTCGACTTGCGGTTTCGCGCCGCTGCCGACGGGCGTATAAAATTTACCGATAACGAAACGCGCGACTTTTTGCGCGAACTCGGATTGTTTGAGTTCGATATGGGCGACACTGCGGTAAAATTGCGTGTGCGCGGATTCTTCGCGGATAATGCCTGTCAAAATTTTCGTTAAAACCGGATGCCGCGCTAATTCGATTAAACGGCGATAACCTTGCGCGGTGGACATTTCGTGAATCGCGCCGAACGTCATATGCGTCGCCGTAAATTTTTTGCCGACGAGATTGGTCAGATATGAAATAATCAGATTGTTAATCGTGTAGGAAAACGGCACTTGTTTTTTTACCCGCGCCTGCCATTTTTCATCGGTTTCGATTCCGGCTTCGTTCAAAAATCTGTTGAGCAATTCGCCGTGCGTCAGTTCTTCCGCGCTCCAACGCTCCATAAATTTACAGATAATCGGGTCTCTGCCGGTCGGCGTGCGGCGCAATTCCGTGTAATACATATCGGTCAATGCTTCCACGTCGCGCATATACATCAAAACAGGAATAAATTTTTCATCGAGCGGATATTTTTTGACATCGCTCCACTCAATCGAACCGATAAATTCTGTCGTCAATGCGCGCGGCTGTTTTTCATACCAATTCAAAACATCTTGGTTAGTCTCAAATCTCATTTTTCCACCAACTTTTATGATTTTTGATTTTGGGAATTTTTCAAACAACGCATTTTCCCTATCAATTTTTACTCTCTATTTTTATTCGTTAAACTTATACCTTCGGATTCAATAAACCGCAAGCGGCTAATGTATGATGAGATTATGCAAAACTCGTTTTTATCGCCGACCGAATTGAATGAAATATCAGAAAGGCAAGCCGCGAGATTTTTTTGGTAATGATGAAGAAGATTAGGTATGAGAAAGCAATTTCCATACGCGGCGGGCGCGACGCTGGACGCAGAAAACCATTTGATAGTAACCACGCGCCGACGAACGGCAATGTTGTTTTAGATTTAAAATCGAAACGGAAAATGGAAAGCGGAAAATTGATATTTATATTTTCCGCTTTCCATTTTCCGTTTCACATTATTGAATTACCAGCGCGATTCGCCGCCATCATAACCGCCGCCACTGCTGCGACTGCCGCCGCGCCCGCCGCCGTAACCGCCGCCACCGCTGCGACTGCCGCCGCGACCACCGCGCCCGCCGCCTTCTTCACGCGGGCGGGCTTCGTTGACGACCAAACTGCGCCCGTCGTATTCCTGACCGTTGAACTGCTCGATTGCCGCGTTAGCGTCTTCGGGAGTCGCCATTTCGACAAATCCGAATCCGCGCGAGCGACCCGTTTCGCGGTCTTCGACCACTTTGGCTGTTTCGACCGTTCCGGCTTGGGCAAAATGCGCCTGTAAATCATCACTTGTCACGCGAAACGACAAGTTTCCAACATATAGTTTTGTACTCATTTTTTTCTCTATTTTAATTTAACAAAAGGGAAGCAAAAGGCGGGCTAAAAATATGACAGAAAAGAGAATTTCCTAAGACGCTTTTTTCTGGTGCAACTTGCGACGCGCCCGGCTTGTCCGCGACAAAAAACTTTCAAACGAGACTGCTTCAAATCCAACTAACCCAACTCTCCAAACCGAACCCAACTCGTCGCCTATCCTATCGTGTTACGGACGCATCTACCGGAGACACCTTTGAGAGCAAAACTTTTGTAAGTATGACTTTTTTTTATAGTTTAGGCAAGAGAAAAGTGAAAAGGTGAAAGAGTGAAAACGTGAAAAAGTTTGACTGAACAAATTCAATCTGTTTTCTTCATATTTCCACTTTTCCACTTTTGAGAACATTCAAAATCTTTTCGTGAATGCCGCCGAAGCCGCCGTTTGACATAATGGCGACGACATCGCCCATTTTTAATTCCGGCGCGAGATGCTCGACGATTGCGTCGGCATCCGCGAAACTCATCGCCGGTTTGCCTTGCAGTTTGATGTCTTCGACCAGTTCGGAAACGTCTAAAACTTTTCCGAGTTCGCTCGCTTTTGAAGTGTTGTAGACTCCGGCGATGACGACGTAATCCGCATAATTAAAGGCTTTCGT
>JBPCRW010000052.1:0-6445 GCA_050996405.1 Pyrinomonadaceae bacterium
CCATTTGCGCGATGGCTTCCGGCTGGTCGCCTTTCGGTTGATTTTCAGAAACGAGACGAAATTGCATTCATAAATTTTACCGCGAAAGGGGCGAAAATGCACGGCGCGAAATTTACAATTTCAACACGGAAACAGGACGCGGAAAAACGCTGGTTTAACGGACGAACGCGGATTATTTTTAAGATAATCCGCGTCCTGTTTTATATTTCTAAAAATTTCTAAGCCATTACAAAACCGATTTCTTCAATTGTTTTACCGACTTCTTCTTTAATGTCCGGCGGCAGTTTTTTATCTTCCAGCAGAGCGTATAATCCATCTAAAGCGTTATGATTTTTGACCACTTTGATAAGATGCAAAACGGCAAGTTTGACGTTTAAATCCTGATGATTTTTTAACGCTTCAAAAATCGGCTTAACCTCTCCGGCTTTTATCAATAACGCCAGTAAAACAAACGCTTCGTAGGCATGTTTCCGGTCGGCATGCACCAATCTTTCAAAAGAGCGTTCGACAAATCCGCCTTCCATTGCCGCGCGCGCCGCGTGCCGCATTCTGCCTTCTTCGCCTGTTTCGGTAATTCGCGTCCAGGCATCCGCGCGGTCAAAATCCAGACGGCTCAAACTGCGCGCCGCCGCCGCCCGAACTTCGCGCGTCGGGTCGGCAGCAGCCATTAAAATCGGCTCGAAAACCGATTCGTGGTCGAAATCTGCCAGCGTCGAAACCGCTTTTGAACGCAGGCTGGACGACAAATCGTAAAGCGCGACCTGCGTCAGAGCCTCGACGGAATTGCGATTTTTAAAGGCGGCTAAAATCCTGATTGCCAAATCGCGTATTTCTTCGTCTTCCTCATCTTCTTCCTGCGCCTGCTCGATTGCGCTTAAGAGCGATTCGTTGTTTGACAGCGGCAGCGGCGAAAAAGGTTTTGACGGCAGCAATTCCTGAAATCCAAAAACGGGCGGCAGCGCATCCGGTTCGGATGCGCTGCCTGCGCCTGCGCCTGCGTCGCCTACCGATATTTCGAGAACGTCCGGCAAAACGGATTTCTTCGCTTTCCTTTTTTTATGACCGCTGTCAAGCACGATTTGGTTTTTTCTAAGCCATTCCAATTCTTTATCGGCATCGAGCGATTCGGATTCCCAATCCTTTTCCTTTTCCTTCCGCGCGGCGTTGGATTTAGCCAGTTCCTTTTTCTCCGCGCTTTTGCCCTTCAGCCACCAGATAACCGCGCCGCACAATCCGATAACCAGTGCAATCAGCGTCGGATACCACCACCAGGCAGTATCGTCTTGAGATTGAGCTTGCGGGACTACAACCGGCTTAATTTGCGCGAAAACTCGCACGGCGAACAGTTGGAAAAAAGCGATACTGGATAACGAAACAATTTTAATTTTTTGTTGAATAGTTTTATTTTTCATTATTTTAAATAGATGAAGCAGAGAGATGTTCATTAAGGTAGATTTTACGTAAGCAATTGAGGAAAGCGCGATTTAAGTTTTATCCGGGTTGCCGGATGCTAACCCAGTTCATTATTATGCAACTTTACAAAAATTTTGTCACGCACTTTTTTAATTTTTTTTGTAAAATGAAAACAAATTTTAACAAATTTTCATTTTGTCGTTAAATTTTATTCTTTAACCTTTACCAATTCGGGAATCCATACTAAAGTTTATTTCAAAACATAATTTTGTTCGGCAATTCAAAACGGTTTCTCAAAAAAACAAAATGCCTGTCGCTTCCACAGTTTCGGAAACTAATCTGTCCGGTCTCGAACTCGTTCATCGGGGCAAAGTCCGCGACGTTTATCAGGTTCACGAAAAGCAGCTTTTGCTGGTTGCGACCGATAGAATTTCGGCTTTCGACTGCGTGATTCCGACACCGATTCCGCGCAAAGGCGAAGTTTTAACGACGCTTTCGCTCTTTTGGCTGGCGCGGCTCGGACATCTGACGGAACATCATTTAATTACCGGAGATTTCGATTTGATGCCCGAAATTGTTAAGCGATACGAAAATTTGCGCGGGCGTTCGATGCTGGTTAAAAAGACAAAAGTTTTTCCGGTCGAATGCGTCGCGCGCGGTTATCTGGCGGGTTCGGGCTGGAAGGATTATAAAACGACCGGAAAAATCTGCGGACACGATTTGCCGCCGCATCTGCGTGAAGCCGACAAACTCCCGCAGCCAATTTTCACGCCCGCCACCAAAGCCGAAAAAGGTCATGACGAAAACATCACAGAACTTGAATTCGTCAAAATCGTCGGCGCGGAAACCGCCGCCAAACTAAGTTCGCTGTCGCTCCGGCTTTACCAGGAAGCGAGCGAATATGCCTTAACGCGCGGCATTATCATTGCCGACACGAAATTTGAATTCGGCACGGACGAAAAAGGAAATATTTTATTGATTGACGAAGTTTTAACGCCCGATTCGTCGCGCTTCTGGTCGGCGGAAAATTATCAAACCGGAATTTCGCCGCCGTCGTTTGATAAACAATTCGTGCGCGATTATCTGGAAACTTTAGATTGGAACAAACAGCCGCCCGCGCCGGAACTGCCGACGGACATTGTCGCGGCGACGACGGCGCGTTATTTAGATGCTTATCGAATTCTAACGGGGAAAGAACTTTTTTAGTGGTGGATGGTGAGTGGTGAGTTGAAAGATTCCGCCACTCACCGCTAATAAAATGCGGATGCGAGACCTGATGGAAAATTTGATTGACGAAATGCTCGACGGACAGATTATGCTCGGCGAAGCGATTTCCGAATTTGAAAAACTTTATATTCAAAAGGCTCTGTCGCGCTACAACGAGCATCTTTCGCAAACCGCGGGCGCGCTCGGCATTCATCGCAATACACTCTCCAAACGGGTCGCCGCCTATCAAACGCCGACGAAATCTCCAAAACGCCTGATGGCGGCGCGCCGCGCCAAATCAGAAAAAGACGGGCTTTTCCTGTGTTTCAAGAATTGCGATTTTGTCACCGACGCGCAAAATTCCGCCCGCGTTTTCCGCAATCAAATTCTGCCCGAAAAGAATTTTTTTCTTGACGCTTCGTTTCGGAATACGATAATCTGCCAGAGTTTTTAACGGCTCGACACCTTGTTTTTCGCCGGTCGATTGTTCAATCGTCGTTATCACGCAACGCCCGCAGGGTTTGACGATGTGAAAAATATTTTCTCCGATTTTAATTTTTTTCCAAGAGTCTTCGGCAAACGGTTCGGAATTTCTGACAACGAAATTCGGACGAAAACGATTCATCGGAATTTGCTTTTCCAGCCTTTTATTTAAATCTCCGAGCGAATTTTCGCCGATTAAAAGAAACGGATAAGCATCGGCAAATGAAACGTAGTCGTCCTTTTTGACGGCGTAAAAATAATTTATTTTGCGCCTTGTTTCTGCAGGCATCAGCGCGAGTCTGCATTTGGTTTGCAGAGCGTCGCTGAAAAATTCATTGGTCGCATCTTCATAAATTTTTGCCTTTACGCGGCTCGTCCAGACTTCCACCGTCGCCGTTTCATTCGTCGGCGGCGCAAACGGCACAATAAATTTTTCCGCGTCGTTTGAAATCTCTAAACCGTCATCTAGAATTTTAACCGCCAGCGTCGCCATTTTTGGAAATTCGCGCTGCGTCATGAATTTATTATTCTCGTCAACCAGCATCCAGCGGCGATCAAATTCCAATCCGCGCCGTTCAATTTTCGATTCGGTTAATGAAATTCCGCGCAAAGATTTAATCGGATAGATATTTATTTCGGAGAGATACATAAATTTACCCGCCAAAGAAAATTTCGCGGCGGCTAAATTTTATGATTAACCCGCGAATTAAAGCAAATTCCAATTGAATTATCTTGAATTTGCGGCTTTTAAAACGGCGGATGCTTGACTTAAAGGATTTCCCGTTTATCTACATCTTTTTGCTTCTCCTTTCGCTTAAAATAAAATCGTTAATTTTCAAAAACTTCGATAATTTATTCGTTTGTCTGAATCTCGAAACGCCTGTTTCGGCAATCGTTTGATTTCAAGAATTTGCGCTATCTTTTAATCAATCCGCTGTACGGCGAGCAAAAAACCGCTGCCTGTTTTGGTAATCTGCCCGACAAAAAAATACGACTCTTGAATTTGCGCGGGCGGCAGTTCGAGATTACCCGAAATTTGCGGCGGTTCGGGCTGAATGTCGGCGGACGGAATCGGCATCGTGAAATCGCTGACGTTAAAACTTTCCGCTTCCCGCAGTTTTTGAACAAAAACCGTTTCGGTTTTCATCAACGCGCGAAAATCTCCCGTTTGCAGTTGCTGTTCCGGCACAAAATCATAAACGGCGACATCGGTTTCGGGCGGCTGACATTGAGGCGAATTCTGCGCCGATGAAATACACGGCAGCAGTAATAGCGGCAACAAAGTGCCGATGATTGATTTCGTCAATAAAAATAATGTTTTGTTTTGTAGTTTCATATCTTGAATTCTTTTCTTCATAGGACTTTCTCACTTTTTGCAGAAGCCCGCACAAAGTAAGGACGCAATGACGCAAAACACACTTACTTCGTGCGTGTTTCTGTATTTTTGAGAAAGTCCTACTTTAAAGTCCTTGCGTTTTGCCGTCTCCGGTTTCCCTACTCATTAACGCAGATTTTTTGTCAAGATTCCATCAAAAAATTTAAAATTATTGGCTGACGTTGATGACATAGATTTCCCAATTGCCGCCGCACTCGCCGGCAAACGTTATTTTCGCGCGGGCTTGGCTGAAACGCGAACTCTCATAAACCTGAGTCTTGTTTTATCATATTTTCTAATCTTCCCTGCTAATACTTGACAGGTTAAACTACGTTTTATATACTGGCACTATCGGTCTGAGAGTGCCAGATATTAAGTTTTGGGCTGTCAGTCTGAGAGAAATTATAATTTTTAAAATTTCTTAAATAAGGAGAATACAAATATGGCAACAAACATAAAACCATTACACGACCGCGTGATTGTGCGCCGGATAGACGACGCGAGCAACCAGACCGCCGGCGGACTTTACATTCCAGATTCGGCAAAGGAAAAACCGCAGGAAGGCGAAGTCGTCGCTGCCGGTGAAGGCAAGTATAAAGAAGACGGAAGTCGTCAGACTTTAGATGTCAAAGCGGGCGACCGCGTTCTGTTCGGCAAATACAGCGGTTCGGAAATCAAAATCGACGGCGAAGAATTATTAATTATGCGCGAGGACGAAATTCTCGGAATTATCGAACGCGCGGGCAAAGCGGCTAAGTAAGCAGTTAGCGGTAGGCAGTAAGCAGTTTTTTACTGACTTCTGTATTCCGTCTTCTGCCTTCTATCAAAAAATTTTAAGTAGGGAGATTATAAAAATGGCTAAACAAGTTATTCACGGCGAAGATTCACGCGCGGCAATTTTGCGCGGTGTTAATCAGCTTGCCGACGCAGTTAAAGTTACGTTGGGACCGAAGGGGCGCAACGTTGTGATTGATAAAAAATTCGGTTCACCGACGATTACCAAAGACGGTGTGACAGTCGCCAAAGAAATCGAATTGAAAGATCCTTTGGAAAATATGGGCGCGCAAATGGTGCGCGAAGTCGCTTCAAAAACTTCGGACGTTGCCGGCGACGGCACGACGACGGCGACGGTTTTGGCGCAGGCGATTTTCAAAGAAGGCGTTCGCACGGTTGCCGCCGGAGCGAATCCAATGGCTTTAAAGCGCGGCATTGACAAAGCGGTGGCGATGATTGTCGAAGAAATTAAAAAGGATGCGAAACCCGTTTCGGGCGATTCAATCGCGCAGGTCGGAACGGTTTCCGCCAACGGTGACAAAACCATCGGCGACATCATCGCCAAGGCGATGGACCAGGTCGGCAAAGACGGCGTTATCACCGTCGAAGAATCGAAAACGATGGACACGAATCTGGAAGTCGTTGACGGAATGCAGTTCGACAGAGGTTATCTCTCGCCTTATTTCGTCACCGACCCGGACAGAATGGAAGCCGTTTTGGACGAGCCGATGATTCTTATTAACGAAAAGAAAATCTCGAATATGCGCGATTTGCTTCCGATTTTGGAACAGGTGGCGAAAATGGGCAGACCGCTTTTGATTATCGCCGAAGATGTCGAAGGCGAAGCTCTGGCAACACTCGTCGTCAACAAACTGCGCGGAACTCTGAACGTCGCGGCTGTCAAAGCTCCGGGCTTTGGCGACCGTCGCAAAGCGATGCTCGAAGACATTGCGACCTTAACGGGCGGCAAAGTTATCTCGGAAGATTTGGGTATCAAACTCGAAACGATTATGGTTGACGATTTGGGCAAGGCAAAGCGCGTCACGATTGATAAAGACAACACGACAATTATTGACGGTCAGGGCGATGCCGGCGCGGTCGAAGGGCGCGTCAAAACGATTCGCAATCAAATCGAAGAATCTTCTTCGGATTACGACAAAGAAAAATTGCAGGAACGTCTCGCCAAATTAGTCG
>JBPCRW010000086.1:0-3420 GCA_050996405.1 Pyrinomonadaceae bacterium
TTCTGCGCGGAAGCGTCGGAAACAAAAATTGAAACGGTTAAAAATAAAAGCGAAAGGAATGTTTTCATAATTACGATTTACGAATTTCAAATTACAAATTATTTTCTTCAAGTTCGTAATTCGTAATTTGAAATTCGCTTACTAACTCACCTTACGCGATAATTGAAAAAAGAATAAAATAACCAGCATTATGAAACAGATGTTGGATTTATATTCTGATTATTTGTTGGCATCATTTTCGCAAACTTCTGCCACTGGTTTGAGCAACTTAATGAATGGCGAAATCAGCCACGACCAGGTTACTCGGTTTCTTTCTCAAGAAAAGAAAACTTCTAAAGATTTATGGCTCGTGGTTAAGCCGTTTGTCAAACGAATTCAATCGGCAGAAGGCGTTTTAATCATTGATGATTCGATTGAAGAAAAGCCTTACACGGATGAAAATGACATCATTTGTTGGCATTACGACCATTGCAAAGACAAGAATGTGAAAGGCATTAATTTTGTGTCAACACTTTATCAAAATCTGTCTGTGGCGTTGCCGATTGGTTTTCGTTTGGTCGCCAAAACCGAAGCGTATTTTGATAAAAAGACCGAAAAAATGAAACGCCGTTCACCTGTTACCAAAAATGAAATGGCACGCGATATGATTCTGCAAGCTATCAAAAATCAAGTTATTTTTCGCTATATTTTGTTTGACGTCTGGTTTTCAAGTGTTGAAAACTTGAAATTTATCAAACAAGATTGTCAAAAAGATGTCATTTGTCCAATCAAGGCTAAGCGCAAAGTGGCAGTTAGTTTGGAAGACAAACTTAACGGTCATTGGATTTCAGTTGCAACGCTTGAAACAGAAGCAAATACCGAATCGGAAATCTGGCTTGAAGGCGTAGATTTTCCGCTTACTTTAATCAAACAAGTCTTCACAAACGGAGACTCGAGTGAAGGTATTTTGTATTTGATTTCAAGCGATAGAACACTATCTTTTGACCACATAACCACAATTTATCAAAGACGATGGAACGTGGAATGTTACCATAAATCATTGAAACAAAATGTCAGTTTGGCAAAATCTCCAACGCACACGGAGAAAACCCAAACGAATCATTTTTTCGCCGCCTTGTGCGGTTACATCAAACTGGAAATGCTGAAAGTAGAAACAAGGACAAATCATTTTGCCTTAAAAGCAAAACTCTATGTCAATGCTCTGCAATCAGCCTTTCAAACTTTGCGAGAGTTGAATCCTGTTCATCTCTCCGCGTAAGGTGAGTAAGCCTTTCGCGTTTAGGCAATCTGACGTTTCAGCGATTGCCGGTAAATGTTTGCCGTCGCGCCTGCGATGATGTGATAGCAGACTAAGCCTTTTTCCGCTGCCTTGCATTCGCATTGCCCAAACTTTTCGCCGTTGCGAACGTCAAAGGAAACGTGATAGACATTCGAGTTATTCGCCGGTTGGACGGCGAACAGACGATCTTGGATAAATTTGACACGCGGTTTTAATTGTTTGCATTTGGCAACGGCTTTGATTGTGTTTTCTGTGGTTAATCGAATCATTTTAGTTACTCCGTAAAAGTTAAGATTTAGTTGTTTCCAACTGATAACTATTCTATCGCATACGATAGTTTATTGCAAGCGCAGATTATCTCTTGCGATAGATTTATTTTTCGTGCATAATTTGACTGCTATGGAATTATTAACAACAAACGAAGCGGCAAAAATATTGAGCGTCACGCCGATTAGAGTTCGGCAGATGATCCGTGAAGGAAAGATCGAAGCAAAGCAAGTCGGGCGCGATTATGTGATCGAAGAAAGCTCGCTCGCGTCGGTCAAAACATACGGCAAAGCCGGAAGACCGACAAAGGAAAGCACGAACGGCAACAAAAAAGCCGACGGCGAAAAGTCTTTCAAAACTATTTTTGATGTCGCGCCGGAATTAGTTGGCTGTTTAGACAGCGGTTTGGGCGATTTATCAACTAACAAAAAATATATGGAAGGTTTCGGAACAAAAGAAGGCGAAAAGAAAGCATTGCTAAGACGAAATGAAAATAATCGCTGATGCCGCAACAATAGTTGCTTTGATTGACAAGAGAGACGGTTTTCATCAATGGGCGGCATCACAAGCCGCCAACTTGCCGCTTCCGTTTCTCACTTGTGAAGCGGTGATAACCGAAAGTTGCTTTTTGCTTAACAAAATATATCAAGGCGAAAAGACTGTTTTAGCTTATTTGAAAAAAGACATTTTGCAGATTGATTTTTCTTTGGCAAATGAGATCGAAGCGATTGAAAATCTAATGCAAAAATCTAAGTACAGGACAAAAGTAGCGTAAGTTGTTGAAACCTCTGCCTTTGTCTAAAGTTTGTTATCATTTGGCAAAAACAATTGCGTAAAGTTTCCAATCCAAGCCGGAAGATGCTCTTCTCGTGTCTGCCGTGTTTCTTGATTTTCGGCGGTGTTTGACGAGCGGCTATTTCGCCTGCCAACAATCCCCAAACTGTCGCCAATGTCAATAACGATAATAAACTGCTTATTCTTTCGCCGTGTGTTAAATGCGTATCTTCCAGTCGGAATCCGCGCGTTTTCAGACATCCGAAAAGGGTTTCTATCTGCCATCTCTGAGAGTATTCGAGCAGGATTTGCCCACTCCGCTCCGATGACACGACAATCACATTATCGCCGTCCGCTTTGCGGCAAACCGCGACAAATACCGATTGCTTCCATAACTTACGCCTTCTCTGAAATTCTGCCCGCTCGCCGACTTTCATCGTCTTCAACATCTTCGAGGCGTGAATGCTTCGCCCGCGTTTGTCGGTAATCAATGTGTTTGCTTTGATTCTCAGCCGAAAGCCGATCTTGTTTTTGACTAAATAAGCGAGCCATTCCTTTGAAGCAAACTCGCGGTCGGCTCCGACAAATTTGATGCTTTCGGCTCCGAATTCATCAATAAACTGCTGCACGACACCGCCTCTCTCCGCGTTATCAGAACATCCCTTTTTCTCTGAAACCGTCCAAAATAAAGGAATGGAAATGTTTTTGTATCCGACCGAGAGCATCAACACATTGACCCACGCTGCTCCCAACTGCCATTCTGTTCGGTCGATGGCGATAACAAACGGCGGTTCGATTTTCAATAATTTCACGGTCAGGCGCGCCATCTCTGCCTGAGAAATCGAAAAAAACGGACGAACCTTTGCAGCCTCTTGTAATTGGAAGATACTTTCGCTTCTCCGGCAAAAACACCGGCAATTTTCGCTAGATTAACTGTCTGAACCTGAAACAATGCAATCAAAAAACGGGTTAGAAACTTGATTCGCGCTCTGTTCCACGATAAATTGGCAGCTAGTATTTGCTCTAACGAGTAAATATCCATTGGGTTGAGTCTCCTTTTTCTAAATTCTCGACAAATTTCTAAAAGTAGATTTCAACCC
>JBPCRW010000187.1:0-4802 GCA_050996405.1 Pyrinomonadaceae bacterium
AGAGTTTTCCTTTCTCAATCGCCGAAATCTCTAAATTGCTAAGCCGTCGGCTGCGTCGTGCGAAGCTGATACACGCCTTCGGTAACGATGCGGTCGCCTTCTTTTAAGCCCGATTTGACTTCGTAAAAATCCGCGCCTTCCGCGCCCAATGCGACGGGGCGTTTCTCGAAATTTTCGCCGCCCGTGAAAACGAACACGAAGGTTTGACCCTGTTCATTGATGACCGCGTTTTTCGGCACGGCTAAAACTTTTTGGTCGCCGCTTGTGTCAATTGTTATCTCGACGAAATTCCCTTCCCGAAGTCTTCCAAGCGGATTTTTAACTTCATAAATAACCGGAACGGTGCGCGTCTGCGGGTCAACCGTCTGACCGATTGAAACAAGCCTGCCATCGCCGTCCGGTGTGCCGATGGTATAGACTTCGCCCGACAAAGCCGAAGACGTAAAACTCGCTCTGGTTGACTCGCGCACGACGGGTAAATCTTTTTCGAAAACCTGCGCTTCCAGAAGGACGGTTGACAGATTGCTGATTGTCAAAACCTGCGTTGTCGTCTCAACCTGTTGACCGCTGGTGGCTTTGATTTCATTGACAATTCCGGCGACCGGCGCAGTCAAAGGAAATGAGCGCGTTGGCTGGTTGACTGTCGGTGCGCGAAAAACGGCTTGTCCGGCTTGCGCCGCTTTGATTTGTGTGTCGAGAAGTATGACCTGCTTGTCGGCGGCGGCGACTTCCTGTTCGGCGACTTTCACCGCCGTGGTTGCTTCTTCGACTCGTTTTCGGGGAACCGCGCCGACTTCGACCAGATTTTCCGAACGCCGCAGTTCACGCTGCGCCTGCGCTAATCTCGTTTGCGCCTGGCTGGCGGCGGCGCGTTGTTGCGCCTGCTGACCTTGCAGAGCGAGCGCGGTGTTTCTCAGTTCCAGCCGTTTGGCTTCGACATCACGTTGCTGTCCCGCAACATCCAATCGCTGCGTTTCGAGTCCGACTTGACCCGCGACATCTAAAATCTGTTCGACTGAGCCGATTTGCTCGCCGCGACCAACCGCCGAACCGATAGTAATCCCCGCCCGCAAAACGATTCTGCCCGCGACCGGCGGTACGACGACGGCTTGCGCGTCGGGACGCGCCTTGACGATGCCGGATGTTTTCAGCCCGCTCGTAATTTGCCTGATAGAAACCGGCTCAGTCTTGATGCCGAATAAAATTTGCGATTCTTTCGGGACGGTCAAAGCTGTCTGCAAAGCGTTCGCCGTTTCTGTTTTCGGTGCTTCGGTGGTTGTGCCGAGCGGCGGTATATCGGCAAGGCTGCGGGTTTGGCGCGGCGGCGCGAACATAGCAAGCGCGAAAGTTCCCAAAGCAAGAATAAGAAGGGCGGCAGCCGCGACGGGCGCAATTTTTCGCGCTCTTTGACGGGTGTTTCCGTTTGCTTCTTCTTCTGTTGCTCCGCGCGTTTTAATAAAAACGGCGGCGATTGTGCCGAGAGTTAATAAACTTAAAAATAAAAAGCCGAGCCAAAACGTCCAACTGATCGGAGCTTTGACGACGCTCACCGGAAAATCGACGCTGAAACTGCGATTGTCGGAAGTCGCCGCATTAAAAACGATTTTGTAGTTTCCGGCGTTTGAAAAAGCGTAAGAGCCGCGATAAAAGCCCTTCTCGAATTTCATCAGCAGATTGCTTGTTACCGCTTGCCCGTCGGCGGTCGTGATGTTTGCCGTAACAACCGCGTCTTCAATCCCCACGGGTTCGCCCGCGCCAAAGCCGCCTTCGACTTTTTCTGCTAGGCGCACGGCAAATTCCGAAGTTTCCCCGGTGCGAACGTCCGCCGGAGCGCGTTCGAGCCGGGCATTGAATTGCCCGGCATCAGTTTGGATATTGCGCTCCGCCCGCGCGATGGTAACTGCGCTTGCCGCTCCGTTTGTTTGCGGCTTGGCGGCTGGTTTCTCATCATCCACGCCGCCGTGCGCCAAAACGGTAGGCGGTAAGCAGTAAGCGGTAAGCAGAACGGCGAACAGAAAAAATCTGACCGCCGACCACCAACTACTGACCACTGACTTTGAACTTTGAACTTTGAACCTTGAACTTTTCATTAGTGTTTTTCCGGCGCGCCGTAAAGCGTCTGCATCGTTAAAATATCAACCCGAATTGCTTCGGCAATGGCTTTGGCGGTTGCATCGTCCACGCCGTTGGCTTTTAAATCCGCGCCGATTTGGAATTTATCGTCGTGACCTTTGCCGACAAATTGCGCTAAGAACGGCGCGGGAACTCCGTCGGCGCGTAATTCCTTGATATACGGCTTGCCTTCTTTATTTTCATAAACGACGACTATTTCTTTACCCTTAGCTTCGACTACCGTCGCCGCACCGATTTGTTTTCGCCCTCCGCCCGTCGTCGAGAATGCTAAATAAGAATGATGGTCGGTATCGGGAAGTTTCGCGCCCGCTTCTTTTTCAATCTCGGCGATTTGCGCCGGTGGAATATCCTTGTGCTGTTTGGTAAAACTGTTTGCGTCTGGAAACGCCGCTTTAACCGCCGCCGGAGTTTCCTCGCTCGGTTTTTCGGCGGTTGTCGTATTGTTGCTATTGGTAACGCCCGCCGTGTTTCTAGCCGGAGCGTTGGCGGTTGTCGTGTTTGATGTAGTTGTCGTGTTTGTTCCGCTCGAACACGCCGCCGCTAAACCCGCGATTGCGCTCAAGCCGATAATTGTCAAAATTTTTAGATTTTTCATTTCCTTTTTTCCTCTTGTTTTAGTTTGCTTTTCCTGTTTTCGCCGCCGTTTCGACGGGATTCTTTTTCTCCGTTGCAATCGGAGTTTGAAGCGACTTCAAAAAGTTCTCTTTGTTGATTTGCTGTGGCGCAACATCGCTGTCGGGCAGCACGGAAGTCGCACCCGGCGCAAATCCCGATGCCGGAATCGTCGTGCCGAGTGCCGTTTCGAGTTCGGTCAGCGCGTTGTAATAATCGCGCAAAGATTGGTTGTAGCCGGTCACGTTTTCCGTCAAACGACGCTGTTCACCGACGACCTCAAAGACTGAAAATTCGCCCAGCCCGTAAGCGGCACGGACGCTTTGTAGATTTGCTTCGGCACGCGGCAAAATCTGCGTCGAATATAAAACGAGTGCTTCCGAAGCCGCGCGGTATTTGCGATAGGCGACGGCGACATCGCGCTTGATTGTGGTTTCCAAAAACTCTCTGGTGCGCGTGGCTTGCAACCTCTCGCCCGTTGCCGAAGCGATCTCCCCTTGATTGCGGTTGAAAACCGGAATCTCCACCGATACGCCAAAAGTCAGATTGCTGTCTCTTTTAATAAAATTTCCGCCGACGGCGGGCGGGAAATCGAAAATCAGTTTGTTGCGCGAATACCTGACCGAAGCCGCGACATTCGGCACGGCTTGCGCGCGCGCCAAATCAATCCGCGCCGCGCCAAGCTGCTCGCCGATACGAGCCGCCTGCAAATCGCCGCGCTCGCGCAAAGCAATATCGGTCAATTCCGCCAAACCCAAATCCAGACGCGGCGGTTTATCGGCTTGCGGCGCGAGTTTTATACTTTCGGCGACATCCGCGCCGGTTAAATTTTTTAAGTTCAAAAGCTGCGTTTCGAGCTCGCTTTTTGCCTGAATTGCCTGCACTTTGAGGCGGTCGCTTTCGACCCGCACCAAATTAGTATCGAGCGGCGCGACATCGCCTTCTTTCAGACGCGCTTCGGTAACGCGCACAAGTTCCTCGTCCGCCGCGATGAGTTTTTCCAAAATGTCCAATTGACGAGCGGCGGCAATTGCGTTCGTATAACTTTGGCGAATTTCGGCGGCTAACAGTCGCTCCAACCTTGTAACCTCGGCGCGGATTTGGCTGAGTTCGAGTTCAGCAACCGCGACTCTTTTGGAACGCTTGCCTCCCGTTTCAAAGACCTGTGTGACACCCGCCGAAAAATCCGATTCGGATTCGCCTCCCAAAAATCGCGGACTTCCATACTGCGTGTCGAGTGTCGGATTCGGGCGAAGACGCGCTTGACGAAGCCTGCCTTCGGCAATCGCCAGACGCTGCCGCGCCGCCAGCAAATCGGCGCGACGCGATTGCCCCAATTCGACAAGATTTTCAACCGTTAAGCCGCCCTGCCCGATAAACTGGGCTGAAGTCAACTGCACGGATGTTTGATTCGGAGCTAAAATCGGCTGTTGCGGCACCTGCGCCGAAACGGAGGCTGCCGAACCAAACAGCGCGAGCAAAAACAATTTGCCCCAAAATGCCGATGTTTGCCGCTTGAAAATATTTTTTTTAGTCCTTCCCGTTTCGCCCGTTTCGTTTTTTTTCATCGTCAGTGTCATTATCGCTTAAGCCGAAACAGCTTCATTGCCGCTCGCTTGTTCGCTTTGAGCGAAACGGAAGGCGTAAAACATCAAGCCGCCGAACAATCCCAGAACGACCGCCGCCGTCAAAATCATTAACCCGGTTCGCACCCACGAACCCAAACCAGCCAAAGACGCAGCCTCGGCGTGTTCGACGCTGACGCTGGAAAACGTTGCGGTGTCGGTCTTCCCCGCCACATTTAGTCTGGCTGAAATCGTGTAAGTGCCTTCGGGAAGCGGCGGAAGGTTAAAGGTGAAGCTGCCGGGAGCGTCCGATTTTATTTCGGACGCTTCAAAAGTTTTGCCGTCTTTCGTCGTAATCTCGACGGTCGGTTTGGCATCGGCAAAAGGCTCGTTAGTTGCGAATCGCGTGATAAAAAGTTTTGCCGCCGTTTCCGTGTCTGGTTCAAGCAGCGAGTGCTTAAGCAATACTTCAAAGTCGCCCGCGCGAGCCGT
>JBPCRW010000239.1:0-4661 GCA_050996405.1 Pyrinomonadaceae bacterium
AAAGGGCTTAATTTTGGATCTTTGAACATAAAATCCGGTCTTTTTGAAAAAACCAGTATCGAAGTAAAAGACTTAGCAATATGCTGAACACAAAGTGCTTAAAAATTCCGACTTTATGTGCAAAGCCTAAAATCACTTGTTACACATCACGTAATACGATTCCAGAAGAGAAAATTCAATTCACAAGCAATCGGTAAATTCCTGAATTTCTCCTCTCTAATATCACAGAAAAAAAAAAAATAGCAAGCGTTTTTTGAAAATTTTGTAAGAGCAAGACTTTTCGGAAAGTTTCGAGTTAAAATCAATCAGTTAACAATGAGTTTCGGGATAAGAAAAAATGAAGCGGTGGAAGAAAGGGAGATTCTTAATTCTTCCCTTTCTTCCTTTCTTACCTTCTCAAAACTCCGTGTTAAAAAAGTTCTTATTTTAACTGACGTTTTTTAAATAGCTGTGAATAAAATTTTAGTAACCGGCGGCGCGGGATTTATCGGTTCGCATTTAGTTGACAATCTGCTGGCGGAAAATAACCGGCAGGTTGCGGTGATTGATAACTTTAACGATTTTTACGCGCCTGAAATCAAACTCGCAAATATCGCCGCGCATCTTTCCAATCCGAATTTCAAACTCTACGAAACGGACATCCGGCATCTCGACCGCCTGCGCGAAATTTTGGCGGAAAATGATTTGGAGGCGATCGTTCACTTGGCGGTGCGCGCCGGCGTGCGCCCGTCGCTGGAAAATCCGTCGGAATATCTGGAAACAAATGTTGCGGGAACTTTAAATCTGCTCGAATGCGCGAAAAATTTCGGCGTTCGGCAATTTGTTTTCGGCTCGTCTTCGAGCGTCTACGGCATCAACGCAAAAGTTCCGTTTGCGGAAGACGACAAAATTTCAAAACCGATTTCGCCGTATGCCGCGACCAAAGCGGCGGGCGAACTTTTGTGTCATACCTATTCGCATCTCTACGATATTCGCTCGGTTTGTTTGAGATTTTTTACGGTCTATGGCGCGCGCCAGCGACCGGATTTGGCGATTCATAAATTCTCAAAATTGATTTGGGAAAACAAGCCGATTCCCGTTTTCGGCGATGGAAGCACGCGCCGCGATTACACTTTTGTTGACGATATAATTTCCGGCGTTCGCGCCGCGATTGATTACGACGAATCGAATTACGAAATTTTCAATCTCGGCGAATCGCAGACAGTTGAACTTTCAAAATTGATTGAGCTTCTGGAAAAAAATCTCGGTAAAACGGCGATTATTGAACATCGAGAAATGCAGGCGGGCGACGTTCCCGTCACGTTTGCCGACATCACAAAGGCAAGGAAATTATTGAATTACAATCCGCAGACGAAAATCGAAAACGGCATTCCGAAATTTACCGGTTGGTTTATTGGGCAAAAGACAAAAGATAGAAGATAGAAGACAAGAGATAGACTTTCAGTATTCGGCAATAAATTTTGAAAAAACGTTTTTCACTACTGCCTGCCGTCTTCTATCTTCCGCCTACTTATAAAAATTCGGCTCGCCTTTCGGTCGCGTGTTCCAGCGTTTATGAATCCACAGCCATTGTTCGGGATAAAGACGCACGTATTTCTCGACGACGTTCGTAATTTTCTGCGTCAAGTGACGAATATTTTTTTCGGAGTTATCGGCTGCGTCATATTCGACGGGCAGTTCGAGATAGACGACATATTTTTTTTTCGATTCTTCCCAAACCGCGAACGCGGGCAAAACTGCCGCGCCGGTCGCCAGCGCGAGTTTAGCGATGCTCGTGGTCGTCGAAGCCGGAGTGCCGAAAAAATCCACGAACACGCCTTCCTTTTCCTGCGCGTTTAAATCCGCTAAAATGCCCAAAAGCTCGCCTTTTTTCAGCACTCGAAACATTGTTCGCGCCGATTTAGTTTTGTCGAGCGTGACCGAACCAAACCTGGTTCGCATCGCGTCCACAAAATTTTCAACCAGCGAATTATCAATGCGCCGCACCAGAATATTCATCCCGAAACCAAAGGCGGACGGCAGTAAATTAAAGACTTCCCAACTGCCGAAATGCCCCGTAAAAAACAAAACGCCGCGCCCGCATTTGTGCGCCGCGTCGAAATTTTCATATCCGACGACTTCGACTAAATGGCGGATGTCTTCGTGTCGAAATTTTCTGAAATGCGAAACAAATCCGAGATGACGACCGAGCGATTCAAACGTGCCGCAAACAATTTTTTCTTTTTCCGTTTCGCTCAATTCCGGCAGCGCGATTTCCAAATTGCGCCGCGCCGTTTTTTGCAGTTTCGGAAATCGTTTGGCTAAAAATCTTCCCGTCGATTTGCCAAGCCGCATCGAAGCGCGAAGCGGCAACGCGCCGATTGCGCCCAAAAGCGAGCGAACGGCGAAAAGTTCGGATTTGTTTTGCAAGCTGCTTCGCTTTTTCGACATTCGTCGGAAACGCCGTCAAGTTGGCGGCAATGAACGCCGCGCGGCGTTTAAAAATTTGTCAGGATTATTCTACTGAAAAATCTATCTTGTCATAAACTTCTACGAGCGTGATGCGGTGTTCGATTGAAGAAAATTCGATTTCCGAATCTAAACCGACCGCTTCCGACAAAAGCCAAAACCCGTCGCCGCGTTTCACATATTTTTCGATTCGCGCTTCGTCCTGCGAAACCAAAGCGTATTCCTGCAAACTTTCGATGCTTCGATAATGCTGAAACTTTTTGCCTCTGTCGTAAGATTCGGTCGAATCGGAAAAGACTTCGATTAAAAGAATCGGATTCAAAAGCGTGTCGAAAATATTGTCCTGAAATTTCGGTTCGCCGCACACGACAACTAAATCGGGATAAGTGTAAAGTCCGGTTTCGGGAACAAAAACGCGCATATCACTTGAATAACTCTCACAGTTCCTGCCTTTCAAATGCTGCCAAACTAAACCGCTGATGTTCGTCATAACTTTATTATGATTTCGCTTTGCGCCGGACATCGCAAAGATTTCGCCATCGAAAAATTCGTGTTTCGTCTCGGATTTCCGCTCAAATTCGAGATATTCTGCGGGCGTTAATTTTGTTTTCGGAATCGCACTCATAATTTTTACCAGATTTCAGCCAGGTCTAATTCAAAATTTTCGAGAACATTTTCACCCGAAATCTTTTTTGAATTTTCTAAAATTTCAATTTCGCCATTTGATCGATAAACGTGAACTTGTCTGTTTTTCGGGTCAATCAACCAGCCGAGCCGAGCGCCGTTTTCGATATATTCCGTCATTTTCTTTTGCGAACCTTTCAGGCGGTCAGACGCGGAGCGCAGTTCCAAAACAAAATCAGGACACAACGGCAAAAATCTTTCGCGTTGCTTGGCGGTAAATTGTTCGAGTCTTTCATTCAGCAGCCACGAAGCGTCGGGCGAAACCGTTGCGCCATCGGGCAGTTTAAAGCCGGTCGAAGAATCGTAACTTTTGCCTCTCTTATCCTTTTTTGCCCACAATCTTAATTGCATTGTGATTTCAGCGTTTCTATCGCCCGTTTCCGAACCTGTCGGCGGCATAATTATCACATCTCCTTCCTTCGTCATCTCGATTCGCATCTCGTCGTTTTGACGACAAAATTCCCAAAACTCATCGTCGGTAAATTTCATCCGTCTATTGTCAGCCTCGAATTTGAAACGCATCGCCCGCGCGCGATTGGGAACGAAAATTTTACTATAATTTTTCTCTGAAACTGCTTGCATCGTCTTTTTCCTCTAAAATGTTTCGGGCGTTAATCTTGTTTTCGCTAGTCGCGCTCATTTTCCTTCTCCAATCCAACGCTTTGTTTCGACTATTTCATCAATTTTATTTTCTAAATCTGTTAATGGTTGCAAAGCATTTTCTTTACCAAACCAATTATTTACCCAGCATCCCCAATTATGTTCTACAGTTTTCTGCTTACCATTAAAATTTACTGTCAGAGTAACAATCGGTGAGTCAGTTGAATATTGCGAACAATTTCTGGATTCAGAATTATACGTATTTGCAAAAGAAAAGAAATCTGTTTTTTCTATTTCTTCTGTAATTTCTTTAAGTTGCAAATCACTTAATTGACTTTCGTATTTTCTATTTCCTTCTAAATAGTAACAGTCTTTTACAAATACTATTTTCCCATTTGGTTCTATATCAAGAGTGTAATTAATACAAGGTCTTGCAATCATTGTATGCATTTTCATTGTCAGCGTTAATGATTTTGGCTTTGTGTTGTCAGCATTTTTACAACTGCAAATCAAAATTAAATACAAAAATAAAATTACAAAATATCTCATCAAGATTTCCTCACGCCGCGACTTTTTCCACGCGATTATAAACCGTATCGCGTTCAACAGCTTCAAAACCGGCGTTTTCAATCATCTGAATCAATTCCGTTTTCGACATTTTTACTTCGCCGTCGTTTGAATAACTGTGCGTCAATTCGCCGCCGTCGGTAATCGTTCCATCCAAATCGTTCGCGCCGAAATGGAGCGCGATTTGCGCCGTCGCTTTGCCGAGCATTACCCAATACGCTTTGATGTGGTCGAAATTGTCAATCATCAGGCGCGACACGGCGATGGTTTTCAAATTATCAATCGCATCCGGTCCCGGCAGAGAAGATAAAGCCGTGCCGTTCGGGTAAAACGCCAGCGGAATAAAACATTGAAAGCCGCCG